>CALRZR010000083.1:0-26158 GCA_943372705.1 Opitutus sp. GAS368
GGCGCGCCGCTCGTGGGCAACGGGCCTTTTCGTTTTCGCGAGTGGAAAGACCACCAGCACATCGCGGTGGAAAAAAATCCGCACTACTGGGACGCCGCGCAGGTGCGGCTCAGCGCGGTCTATTTCTACCCGAGCGAATCCACGCAAAACCAGGAACTCGCCTTCCGCGCGGGCCAGCTGCACACGACGTGGGACGTGCCGCTGAGCAAGGTCGACGCCTACCGGAAGGATTCGCCCGCGCTCCTGCGCGTGGAGCCCTACATCGAGAGCTATTTTTTCCGGTTCAATACGAAGCATGCGCTCTTTACCGATGTGCGCCTGCGCCGCGCGCTCGCGCTGGCGATCGACCGCGAGGCTATCGTGAAAAACGTGCTGCGGGGCGGTCAGGTCGCCGCGACTGCGCTCACGCCGCCGGGACTCGCGGGCTACGTGCCGCCGGTCGCGGTGACGCGCGATTTGGTTGCCGCGAAAAAGCTCCTCGCCGAGGCCGGCTATCCCGACGGCAAGGGCCTGCCGCCGCTCGAGCTCACGACGATTTCCTCCGAGATCAACCAGCGTCTCGCCGAAGCGGTGCAGCAAATGTGGCGACGTGATCTCGGCATCGAAGTCCGCATTATCCAGAAAGAATTCAAGGTGCTCCTCGATGCGTTCGACACGCTCGACTACACGATCGCGCGCGGGCGCTGGATCGGCGAATACCCCGACCCGCTCACCTACCTCTCGATCTTCACGACGGGCAACGGCGTGAACGGCACCGGCTTCGCCGACGCCACCTACGATGCGATGATCGACGCCGCGGCGCGGGAGCCCACGCCGGCGGCGCGACTCGCGGCGCTGCAGCGCGCGGAATCCTATTTGTTTACGCGAATGCCGGTGGCCCCGCTCTACTGGGGATCACGCACGACGCTCATTGCAGCCTCCGTGCGCGGCTGGAAAAAATCTCCGCTCGGTTTTCGCAATTACAAAGACCTGTGGCTGGAGCCGTAGCCCGCCGCCGTCCGCCGAAACCGCCCGCACCGAATCCCGGTCACCGCCGAAGCGATGAACGGGACTTGGGCAAATCGCACAATCCATCACGATTGTTGATTATAGGTTGAACGCGACGCGGCCGCTCCCGACCCGCGGATAAAAAGACAGCGTTCAACGCAGGGGCGACGGGAGCGGGCCGGTCGATCGACAAGCGCACTGCAACCCTATCGTCTGCGGCAATCCATTGCCGGGCGCAAAAGCGCCGAATTTCATCCGTGAAACTGAAGCAGCTTGCGCTGCGTGTCTCCTAAATCGGCCGCCGCGTCCGTTCATTGATTGTGGGTAATACTCAATCGCTGCGTCAACCGCCGCTCCCCGCACTACACTTGCTCCGGCCACACGCCGTGGCAGCGATATTTCGCCCACAGCGATGCGGTCTTTTCGTTTTTCCGAAACGCAATCGCCGCGATGCCCGCGACCGTGCCGCCCGCGCGCTCGATCAATTCCACTGCGGCCCGCGCTGTCGCGCCCGTCTCGATCCACTCGTCCGTGAGCAGCACGCGCGTGCCCACCGGCCAGGGCTGCGCGCGCAGCTCGAAGATTTTTTCCACGCCTGAGTAGTCTTTGAAACTCGCCGTATCCTTTGCCACGGGAAGTTTACCGCCTTTGCGCACTGGCACAAAGCCGACGCCGAGCCTCAACGCGATCGCCGTGCCGACCACGAAGCCGAGCGCATCCGTGCCGACGACGCGGTCGATTTTCTCGCCGCGCCACGGCGCGATCATGTCGTCCACGAGCGCCGCGAACGCCGCCGGCTCCGCGAAGATCGGCGTCACGTCGCTTCGTTTGTAGTGCAGCTTGCTCCGGTCGATGAGGCTCAGATAGTCCACGCCCAACGTTGAGCCGCCGCCCTCCGCGCGACGCAACGCCAACTTTTTCCATGCGCCGCAAAGTCATCATCGACCAAGACACGCTCGGTCCCGCCACGACGAACCTCCAGTCGATCGCCCTCCTCGTGCAATCGCCCGACGTGCGGTCCTTCACGTAGCTGCCCGGCAGGATCAGGGCAGTTCGTAAATCTCCAGCAAGACCTCGCCCGTGGCAGCGGCTATGCCGGAAATCCGGACCGAGTAGGTGCCGGGCTCAAAGTCCGCCAGGAGCGCGGCATCGCGGCTCGCGCTGGCGGGCAGCGGGAACGCGCCGACTTGCGTGAAGGCGGTCGTGAGCGTCGTGGCTCCCGCCCAGTTGTCGTTGGTGGCCCGCGGCGTGGCGGCACCGCCGGCGAACACTTCGAGCAGCGGATCGGCCAGCGGACTGGCGACGCCAAACGCACCCAGAGTCGGACCGATCGCCCGGATGAGCAGGGTGCGCCGGGAGTTTCCGCCGATGGAAAAGCCCGCGAAGAGCGCATTTTCCCCGGCACCCACGAGCGCTCGCGCCGATACATTGACCAATCGTGAAGCCGTCACTCCGGCTCCGTCGTAGAGCTCCACCAACACGACTCCGCCGGCACCGTTGCGCGACGACGCATGCACGGAAGAAGCGTTGTCGGTGATTGTGACCACCGCGGCGGCGTCGAGACTGTTGGCCGCGAGCGGAAATCCACCGACGCGAGATGTGATGACCGCGGCGAGGTCGGCCGTTGTGCCAGCCGACCAATTGTCGTTGCTCGCCACGACGGTCGTGCCCGCCAACACATTCAGTTGTGGATCAGACATTGCGCTCCCCACGCCAAACTCGCGGAGCGCCGGGCCGACGGCGCGGATGAGCATTTGTTTCGCTCCGCCCGAGACGACGAAGCCCGTGATGAGCGGATTGCTACCGGTGAGGGCCGCCCTGATCGAGAGATTGGTGAGGCGGCCGGTGTTGACGACGACGGGTGCGACCTCCGAAACGACGGAGCCAAAGGTGTTGGTGACCACGACGCGGTAGTCGCCGGCATTTGCCTCCGTGGCACTCGTGACCACCAGGGTAGCGGCGGTGGCCCCGGCGAGAATCTCACCGTTGCGCAGCCATTGGTAGGTCGGTTCGGGCGCGGCGATGGCCGTCACGCTCAACCGAAACATCTGGGTGCCGAGCACGGATTGCGCCGCGGGCTGCGCCGTGATGGCCGGCACGGCCGAAACTGTCAGCACGATCGGCTCGATGGCAACCGAGCCGACCAAGTTCGAAACGGTGGCACCATAGGTTCCGGCTTGGGTGCTCTGGATGTTGGCGAGCGTCAGCGTGCTGTTCGTCGCACCGGGAAGGATCAACCCGTTTCTGGTCCACTGGACGTTTGGCGCAGGACTGCCCGAAGCGGTGATCGTCAGGGTGACGTTGGCCCCCAGTCCGACGTCACGGCTGCGGGATTGCGCCGCGATGGCCGGCGCGATGCCAGGCACGCCCAGTCGAATGGTGTTGTTAAACGCGTCGGCGATGTAGAGGGCGCCGGCACTGTCGAGCGCGAGGCCACACGGGCGGTAAAAACGGGCGATGCTGCCGATGCCATCCGTGCCGCCACTCGCGGTCGCCGAACCGCCGATCGTGGTGACGACTCCGGCGGGGGTGATCCGACGAATCGTGCTGTTGGCGGTATCGGCCGCATAGACGTGGTCGCTGGCATCGGCGGCTAGGCCGGAGATATCGCCGATCCGATAACTCTGCTGAGGCAGCACCACCGGGGCCAGGCCCGCCGGCGGCGTAAACGACGTGTAGACGATGGTGGTGCCATTGGGCGTCGAAGCTGAGAAGGGCGCCGCGCCGAAACGCGCCGCGGCGCCGGTGCCATCGCTGGAGCCGAAGGCAAACGGGCTGCCGGCAATCGTTTCAACCCGCCACGCGGCCGAGGTGCCGGCGACGCGCGAAACGCGGCGGATCGTATTGGCGCTGTCCGCGACAAACACGGTGCCCGCCGGTGAAACGGCAATCGCGGTCGGGTGCAGGAATCGCGCGGAGGCACCGATGCCATCCTCGGTGCCGCTGACCCCGGGCGAACCGGCAATGGTTTCGACGACGCTGTTCGCGATGCGGCGGATCGTGTGATTATAGGTGTCGGCGACGAACAGCACGCCGGCAGCATCCGCCGCGAGCGCGACCGGATAGGTGAACAGAGCCCCGTTCACCGATAAATTTTCGGACCCGCTCAGGCCGCCGCTCGGCCCGCCGCCGATGAATCTCGTGACTTCGCGACTCGGACTGATCTGGCGAAACAGATGGTAAAAGGAATCCGCCACGATCGCCGAATCCGCTGCCGTCATGGCGATGCCAAACGGACCGGTCGGCGACCCGGGACTGCCGCCCGTGCCGCCGAGGAGCGCACCGGCACCCGTGCCGTCGAGGTATCCGGCGGCACCTGACTGACCCGCTACGGTGGAAACCACAAAGGAGGTGCCGACCCGGGTCAGCCTTCGCACGGTATGGTTCACGGCCTCCGTGACGTAGATATGACCCGACGAATCGAGCGCGATGCCCCAGGGGCGACTAAACCGGGCGTTGGTCCCGGCACCATCGTCCGAACCGGTGACACCTGCGCGGCCAGCAACTGTTGAAAAGAGATAGAGTGGGGCGCTGTTTTGGCCGAACGATTCAGCCGGGCAAACAACCGCGAAAAAGCAGAGTAACCAGAGACGCATCGGAGTGGGGTGGGTTGGGCGGAAAGCGTCTTGTGAGGAAGGTCGCGGACTCTCATTACGCAAGAGAGATAGGCGGCGCGAACGCCGCCGGCTCCGCGAAGATCGGCGTCACGTCGCTTCGTTTGTAGTGCAGCTTGCTCCGGTCGATGAGGCTCAGATAGTCCACGCCCATCGTTGAGCCGCCGCCCTCCGCGCGACGCAACGCCAACTTTTTCCATGCGCCGCAAAGTCATCATCGACCAAGACACGCTCGGTCCCGCCACGACGAACCTCCAGTCGATCGCCCTCCTCGTGCAATCGCCCGACGTCGAGGTCCTCGGCATCTGCGTGCCCACCGGCGACCACTGGCGCGACCAACAGGTGCGCCACGCGCTGCGTTTTTTGGAAATCATCGGCCGCACCGACATCCCCGTCGTTCCCGGCGCCGAGATGCCGCTCGTCGCTACGCCCGCCGACACCGCCGCCTGGGAAAAACTGCACGGCAAACTCGTCTACAACGGCGCGTGGGACCTCGCCCGCCCCGGCAAGTGGGCCGACCCGCGCCACACACCCGACCTCGTTGAAGGTAATCCCACCACGCGTCCCGCCGACGAGACCGCCGCCGCCTTCATCGTGCGCCAGGCCCGCGCCCATCCCGGCGAGATCACGCTCTGGTGCGCCGCACCGCTCACCGACGTCGCCCAGGCGCTCGCGCTCGAGCCAAACCTGCCCGTCCTTGTGCGCGAACTCCACTTCATGGGCGGCTCGTTTCACCCGATGACCGATGCGCGCGAGTTCCGTCACACGCCGCGCCGCGAGTTCAATATCCGCTTCGACGCCGAGGCCGCGCACACCGTCCTCCGCGCTCCGTGGTCGCGTCTCACTTGCTCGCCCATCGACGTTTCCAACCACACGCGCGCCACGCCCGATCTCTTCACGCGCATCGCCCGCGCCGACACTCCGCTCGCGCGCTACCTCGACCGCTTCGGGCAGCGCAACCGCCCGATGTGGGACGAGGTCGCCGCCGCCACGTGGCTCGATGAATCCCTCGTCACCCGCTTCGACGACTACTTCATCGACGTGAATCTCCACCGCGGTGCCAGCTACGGCGACATGCTGAGCTGGGACCCCGGCCACGAACCCGGGCACGGCGAGCGCCGCGCGCGCATCCAAAAACGCCTCGACGACGCGCGCTTCTACGAAGCCTTCGTCGCACTCTGCTCCCGGCCGTAACCCTTTCTGTGTCCATGCGTCGTTCCCCGCTCATGCAATTCCGGCGTATCTCCCTCGTCGCCTGCGCCGCAGTTTTCGCCGCCACGTTGCTGGCTGCCGAAGCAAACAACCTCGCTTGGCTCGAATCGCGTTTCGCCGAACTCGATCGCAATCACGACGGAAAACTGACCCGCGAAGAATCCGGCGGCGCCGCGTGGTTCGACCGTCTCGACCGCCGCGGCGCAGGCTTTGTCACGCTCGAGGAGATCCGCACCCTTGCCCGCCGATTTGGCCGAACCGAAGCCACGGTGCCCATCGCTCCCGCGGACACCATCACGGCAACGCCCCCCGCCGCCGCCGCACCGCAGGCTTCGCCCCGCGAAGGACCCAAAGTCCTCCGGCCCGCCGATCACGGAATCGGCCGCTTCATCCCCGACGTCGCCTTCACCGACATCGACGGCAAGCCCGGCCGCCTGTCCGACTTTCGCTCGGCGAAACTTCTCGTGATCGCGCTCACGAGCACCACGTGCCCGGTGACGAAAAAATACGCGCCCAGCCTCGCCCGAATTTCGCAGGAGTTCGCCGCGAAAAACGTCGCCTTCCTCTTCGTCAACCCCACCGCCACTGATGCAGTAGCCGATATTCGCGCCGTGCTCGCGGAAAACGCCGTGGCCGGTCGCATGGTTCATGACCGCGACCAACGTCTCGCGTCCGCGCTCGCTGCACAAACCACCGCCGAAGTATTCGTCCTCGATGCGGCGCGCACGCTGCTCTACCGCGGCGCAGTCGACGATCAATACGGCCTCGGCTACGCGCTCGACGCTCCGCGCGTGACGTATCTCCGCGCCGCCCTCTCGGCCGCACTCGCCGGCAAACCTATCGCCGTGACCGCCACGGCCGCTCCGGGGTGCACCCTTGATCTCGCTCCCATCGCACCTCTCACGTCGGCCGCTTCCGCCGCCCCTGAGGCCACCGCCACCTACCACAATCGCATTTCCCGCATCATTCAGCGGAACTGCCTCGAATGTCACCGCGACGGCGGCGTCGCGCCGTTCAGCCTCGCGACCTACGAAGACGTCCGCTCCCACGCCGGCATGATGCGCAAACAGGTTTCGCGCGGCGCCATGCCGCCGTGGTTCGCCGCGCCTCCGGCCGACGGTGAGTCCTCGCACTGGAAAAACGACCGCTCGCTCGCGGCCTCTGACAAAGCCGATCTCCTCGCGTGGCTCGCCGGCGACAAACCGATCGGCGACCCCGCCGACGCGCCGTTGCCGCGCACGTTTCCCTCCGGCTGGCTGATCGGTCCACCCGACCTCGTGCTCGAATTTCCCCGCGCTGTCGCGATCAAGGCCGACGGCGTGATGCCGTATCAAACCATCCGCGTGGAAACGAAACTCACCGCAGACCGGTGGGTGCAGGCCTACGAGGTCCTGCCGAGCGCGCGAGAAGTCGTGCACCACGTCATCGTGCGCGTCCATGCTCCCGGTGCGAAAACCCGCGCCGCAAAAGACGACGGCGCCGACGAGCGCGACGGCTTCTTCGCCGCCTACGTTCCCGGCAACACCCACGCGACGTTTCCTCCGGGCTTTGCCAAAAAAATCCCCGCCGGCGCCACGCTCAGTTTCCAGATGCACTACACGCCGAACGGCAAGGCCACCGCCGACCGCACCAAGATCGGCCTCATCTTCGCCAGCGAACCGCCGCGCCACATCATCCACGTCGCCGGTCTCGCGAATCCCCGCCTAAACATTCCGCCTGGCGCGCCGAATCACCCCGAGACCGCCACGCTCCGGCTCCCGTTTGATACGACGATCCTCAGTTTTGTCCCGCACATGCACCTGCGCGGCAAAGCGGCCCGCTACGAAGCCATCATGGCCGACGGCACCCGCCGCGTGCTCCTCGACGTGCCCGCCTACGATTTCAACTGGCAGCTGCCCTATCAGTTTGCCGAACCCGTCACGCTCCCGCGCGGCACGCGCCTCGTCTATACCGCGTGGTATGACAACAGCGCGGGCAACCCCGCCAATCCCGACCCCGCCAAAAATGTGCGCTGGGGTCCGCAGACCTACGACGAAATGATGCTCGGCTACGTCGAGTATTACGTGCCCGGCCGGGCCCTCGCCGCGACGGAGCCTCGCTGAGCGCGGGAGGCCGAAGATCGGTTTGCGTGCGGCGCTGGCACCGCCATTGCTGCTGCGCTCCCTTTTTGGGTTTCACCATGCGACGCCAGCTCACTTCCCTTTTTCTCCACGCGATCGCGCTCTCCGGTGCCGCGCTGCCCCTCGTCCGCGCCGCCCAACCCGCCGACCTCATCGTCACGCACGCCCACGTCGTGACGATGAACGCTCGCCGCGAAATCATCGCCGACGGCGCCGTGATCATCCGCGATTCGCGCATTATCGCCGTCGGCCCCTCAGCCCTCGCCGCACAGTTCACCGCGCCGAAAACCATCAACGCCCGCGGCGACATCGTGACGCCCGGCATGATCAACACCCACACGCACGCCTCGATGACCGTCTTCCGCGGCCTCGGCGACGATGTGCCCGACCGCCTGCGCCGTCTGATCTTCCCGCTCGAGAAAAACCTCATCGACCGCGAACTCGTCTACTGGGGGGCCCTGCACGGCTTCATCGAAATGGTCGAAGGCGGCGTCACCACCGCCGTCGACATGTATTACTTTGAGGATGAAGTCGCCCGCGCCGCCAAACAGATTGGCATCCGCGGCGTCCTCGGCGAAAGCGTCCTGAACTTCCCCACGCCCGATTCCCCCGAGCCCTACGGCGGTCTCGCTTACGCACGCAAATTCGCCGCCGCGTATCGCGACGACCCGCTCATCACGCCCGCCCTCGCGCCGCACGCGCCTTACTCGCTCGACGCCGACCACCTCCGCGAGGTCGCGAAACTCTCCGCCGAACTCGATCTCCCCGTGCTGATGCACGTCGCCGAGATGACCGACGAAATCGCCACGCTCCGCAAGGAGCGCAATCAGACGCCCGTCGAATACCTTGATTCCCTCGGCCTCCTCAACCGCCGCCTCGTCGCCGCCCACTGCATTTTCGTCACCGACGCCGACATCGCGCTCATGAAATCCCGCGACGTCGGCATCGCGCACAACATGGTCGCCAACATCAAATCCGCCAAAGGCATCTCGCCCGCGCTGAAGATGTTCAACGAGGGTCTCCGCGTCGGCCTCGGCACCGACGGCCCGATGAGCGGCAACACCCTCGATATCATCGGCCAGCTCGGCTACGTCGCCAAACTCCACAAGCTCGACCGCAAGGACCGCAACGTCATGCCCGCCGTCAAAGTCGTCGAGATGGCCACCCTCGGCGGCGCCCGCGCACTCCACCGCGAAAAAGACCTCGGCTCCATCGAGCCCGGCAAACTCGCCGATCTCACTATCCTCGACCACGAGAGCACCGCCTTCGTCCCGCTCTTCGACGTCTACTCGACCCTCGTCTACGCCGCCGGCCCGAAAGACGTGAAGAGCACGATCATCCATGGCCGCGTCGTCATGCAGGATCGCAAACTCCTCACGATCGACGCCGCCGAAGTCCGCACCCGCCTCCGCGCGATCACGACCCGGATAAACGCCGCAGTCGCCGCGGGGTTGAAGTAAGCTACTGCCTCAAATCAGCGCCCATTTCGGTGATCTCAACGAAATGATCCTCCATTTGTTGGCCACTGTTAAAAAACCGTCTACGCAACCTCGATGACGGCCTCAAAATTCCGGTAGTCGGCGTAGCTCGGCACGCGAATATGCGTCCGCCGAAACACGGTAACGAAACGGCACGACATCTGCGCCAAGACGACGTCGCCACCCACCTGCACAAACACCATTTGCCTATCCGCGCCTTTCACTTTCCCTCTCTCGCCTTTAGTCAGACCACACACTCGATCATGCACCACACACTCAGAACACTACTCGTCGCCGCCGCGCTGCCTGCGCTCGTCGTCGCCCAGACCAAGCCCGCCGCTTCCGAAGCCGTGAAGCTCGAAGCCTTCACCGTCACCGGCTCCAATCTCCGCGCCGGCGAATCCACCGGCGGCGCCAATCTCCGCGTCATCCCGACCGCCGAGATTGAGCAGGCCGGCACCGGCAGTCTCTACACGTTCATCAAGAAAATCCCCGAAGCCGGCGCCAACGGCTTCGGCGAAAACCGCGTCAACACCTCCTCGCCCGGCACCGCCTCGGTCTCGCTCCGCGGTCTCGGCGCGAATTCCACGCTCGTTCTCCTGAATGGCCGCCGCCTCACCGCCGCGCCATTCGCGCAGGGTGGCAGCGCCGCCACGCTCGGCACGATCCAGTTCGTGGATCTCAACATGATCCCGGTCGACGCCATCGCGCGCGTCGAAGTTCTCAAGGACGGCGCCTCCGCTGTCTACGGTGCCGACGCCGTCGCCGGTGTCGTGAACCTCATCCTCAAGGACAACATCCAGGGCTCCACCGTCCGCGCCTTCTACGGCGATTTCCCCGGTGGCATCGCCGCCAACACCTTCAAGGGCAGCGTCTACACCGGCGCCACGAGCGGCAAACTGAAGGTCTTCGCCCTCGCGAACTACATGCACCAGGCGAAAATCCAATACCCGGAATTCTCGCAGAAAAACATCGCGCTCTCCACGACGCAGAACCCCGGCACGTTCGTCGTTCCGGTCGGCGGCACCAATCCCGTCACCGGCGCCGTGATCCCCGCCGGCACCGCCGCCGCTGCGCGCACGTTTGCGGTGTCGTCCACGTCCACCGCGTTTCCGCCGACCTTCCTCGCCACGACCACCACCACCACGCCGACCGCGAATCGTCACAACATCAACGAAGCACTCACGCCCCAGCCGCGCGTCACGCGTTACGGCGCGCTCGCCACCGCGAGCTACGAACTCTCGCCGTCCGCCACCGCGTATGCGGAGATTAATTACCAGAAGAACGTCAACCTCGAGTATCTCTCCGCGAGCCCGATCACGAACCTCAACACCGTGGTCATTCCCGCCAACGCCGCCTACAATCCCTTCGGCGTCACCGTGACCAACGACCCCGTCGTCGGCGCCACGCTCCTCTACCGCTTCACCGAGCTCGGGCCGCGCGCCACCGAAACCACCAATGAATTCAAGCGCCTCGTCGGCGGCGTCCGCGGCAAGCTCACCGACACGTGGAGCTACGACGCCTCGTTCCTCTACAACCGCTCGACCTCGCACAACGACCTCGTCTCCGGCTGGGTTTCGCAGGCCGCCGTCAACGCCGCCCTCGCCGACACCAACCGCGCCACCGCCCTCAATCTTTTCAACAACGGCACCACGCCCGCCAACAACGCCGCCACGCTCGCCAAGCTCGTCTCCAACGGCACGCGCGACGCCTTCACCGAGCTCACCTCGCTGAACGCCATGGCGACCGGTTCCCTCTACACGCTCGCCTCCGGCAACATCAACGTCGCCACCGGCGGCGAGTGGCGCGAAGAGAGCTTCCGCGATCGCCGCACGCAGGACCAGCTCCTCAACCAATCGACGCCCGTCCCGCAGTCGAAGGGCGCGCGCCGCGTCTCCGCCGCCTACGTCGAGTTCAGCGTGCCGCTCACCGCCCCCGCGCAAAAGATCCCCGGCCTCGCCGCCCTCGATCTCAACGCCGCCGGCCGCGCCGAACACTACAACGACGCCGGCTTCAACAACACCGCCGTTCCGAAGCTCGGCCTCCGCTGGCAGCCCTTCGACAACCAGGTCACCTTCCGCGCCTCGTGGGGCAAAGGCTACCGCGCACCCTCGCTCGCCGAGCTCTACCAGCCCGTCAGCACGAGCGTCGTGTTCAACATCGCCGACCCGCTTCGCGCCGGCCGCCCCGGTTCCAACTCCAACGACACCACCACCGGCCAGCGCCAAGTCGTCTCCGGCGGCAATCCGCTGCTGAGCCCCGAGAAGTCCGAGTCGTTCAACTACGGCGTGCAGTTCCAGCCCCGCGCGCTCCCCGGCCTCTCGTTCGGCCTCGATTACTACAAGGTCGACGTCACCGACCGCGTCGGCGCCTCCGCCACGCCCGCCATTATCCTCGCCAACCCGACGCTCTTCCCCGGTTTCGTGGACCGCGCCGCGCCCACGGCGAGCGACACCGCCAACAACCTCCCGGGCGAACTCATCCGCATACGCCAAGTCATCGGCAATTTCGGCACCGCCGTCACCAAGGGCCTCGACGTCAGCGCCGAGTATCGCCTCTCGACGAAGAACCTCGGCAAGTTCACCGCCCGCGCCGTCGGCAGCACGATCTACCACGCGATCATCAAGACCCGCCCCGACCTCCCGGCGGTCGAGACCGTGCGCACCTTCGAAGTCCCGCACTTCCGCGGCAACGGCAGCCTCACCTGGAACTACCAGAAGTTCGGCGCCGCCCTCACTGCCGACTACATCGCCGGCTTCCCCGACGCCGCCCCGAGCACGCTCCGCGTGAAACAGCAGACCGTCACCGGCCTCCAGCTCAGCTACGACCTGCCCTACGCCACGAAGGTCACGCTCGGCGCGAACAACCTCTTCGACAAAAACCCGCCGCGCACGGCGTCCTCGACCGGCTACGCCGAGCAGACCGCCTACTTCCTCCCGCGCTTCCTCTACCTCGACATCACGAAGAAATTCTAAGGTAGGGCGCGTTGTCCCCAACGCGCCGCTCTGAAAACGCTCCCGCGCTTTCCTCACGCGCCACCCTCACCGGTGGCGCGTTTTTATTTTCCGTCCATCCTCCGGTAGCCGCACGCCTTGGCGTGCGGTGGTTCGTCGTTCCCGCCGCCCCGCTCCCCGGTCCGCGCCGCTCCTTCACGGCCGATACTTCACCGCCCCGTTCGCATCTGTCGCGGCGCCCTTCGGCCGTCGCTCAGCCTCCAGTTCCCGTTCAATCGCGGCCATGACTTCACGCTGCGACGCCTTCTCCGCGACGAGGAGTCCTTCGCGGTCGATCAAGATCCAGTGCGGAAAACCATTGATGCCGACGCTGCGCGCAAACTCTCCGATGGTCCCCTGTTTGTCCCAAACGATCCGCCACGGCACCTGCTTGGCCATCTGCGCTCGCCCTGCCGGCGTCAGGAGATTCGGCAAATCCGGTCGGTCGAGATGCTCCATGCCGCTCACTTGGACGATCTCGAGACCCGCCGTCCGAAACAGAGAATGCAATGTCCGCATGAACGATAATTCGTCGCGCCACGCGACCGATACGACGACGACCAGCAGCAGTTTTCCCCGATAGTCGCTGCTGTCGAAGTTGTCTTCGCCTGAGCCGCCGAGCTTGAGCCTCACGGGTTGCCCCAAACCCCGCAGGAGTTTCAAACGTCCCTCCGCCATTTCGCGGACTTGGGGATCGGGGAACCGACCGGACGAGTAGTTCGCGATCAGCCGATCGAGAAACAGTTTGCAGCGACGCGGATCCTCCAAAACCAGCACCTCGGCGAGTGCGCGGGCGGCGCGCACGACTCCGGAAGACCGCGGAAACTCTCGTTCGTAGCGCGCATACCACGCCTCCATTTTCTCCAACATGAGCAATCCGCCCTCTGTCGTGATCCGCGATCGCCAGTTCATCGAGTGCCGTGTGAGCAGACTTAGCAGCGCCTCCTGCGTCGCCCAACTGCTCGCGTCCTTCGCCTCAAGCAGGGCGCCTAGCAAGTCTTCCAGGCGCTGTGACCAGGCCGCTTGCCGCACGCGATCCCGCTCCTGGCTTGTTCGGCCGTCCTTCGCGACGTCCTTCATGAACGTCGGTGTGTTGCGGCCCAAATAGATCACGACCTCCCAGCGCCGTGGATCGGCCGGGTTCGTCTCCAAAAATGCCAGTCCACGCTCGTAGATTTCTCTGATTTTCACAGCGCGGGCATCGCGCCAGGCGAGTTCCGCTTTCGATCCCTCCGTCAATCCGGGTGGACGGATCGTAGTTTGTTCAACGAGCGATTTTATCGCTGTGAATTCACTGTCAGCGGTCGCGCTGGCTGCGCAGACCGGTCGCACCATGCCCGATAGTAATGCGCAAAACGTGGCGACCGCCACAGCACGCCTCCAGCTTCGTGTTTGCGCCGTCTTCACGGCCGATACTTCACCGTCCCGTTCGGATCCGTCGTGTAACCCCACTTCGCCACATACTCCGGCCCGCGCAGAAACGCATCGCCGTTCGCCGTCAATTTCCGGTTCAGCCACGCATCCAGCTCCGCCTGTAGTTTCACGTGTGCCGGCTCCGCGCTGCCGACCAAGTTTTTCAGCTGATACGGATCGGTCTCGTTGTCGAAGAGCAGCCACGGTCCGTTGAGATCGCGAACGTAGGTGTAACGCGTCGTGCGGATGCCGCGGTATTCCTTGCCGCCCACGCGCCGCTCGAATTCCCCAAACGGCGACACACACGTGAGCACCGTCGCGCCGTCGCCGGGATTTTTCCCGCCGCGCGCGTAGCCGCTGTAGTCGAGTCCCTCGACGCTCGCCGGCACCTTCACGCCCGCAAAGCCGAGCAGCGTCGGCATCAGGTCTTCCGAGTTGATCGGCGCATCGAGCACGCGGCCCTTTTTCCCGAGCCCCGCCGGCCAGCGGATCAACATCGGCACGCGCGCCGACTCGTCGAACGGCTTTTGTTTCCGGATCATTCCCTGCGAACCGAGCATGTCGCCGTGGTCCGCCGTGAAGACGACGATCGTGTTCTCCTCGAGCCCGGTCTCGCGCAAGGTCGCCAACAAGTCGCCCACCGCATCGTCGAGCGCCGCCGCGTGCGCGTAGTAGCCCGCGAGATCCTTGCGCGTCGCCGCCGCAAACGCCTCCGGCACATTCGGCCGCAGTTGCATCTTCGCCGGGTCGAAGCGTGCGCGGTATTTTTCCGGCGCCGTGCCGTAGGGATTGTGCGGCGGGCCCCACGCGAGCCAGAGGAGAAACGGCTTCGTGTTTTTCTCCTGCGCGCGGGAGCGCATAAACGCCGTTGCCGCCTTCGTCTGGTCAAACGCGTCGTAGCCGTCCCACTTTTTCTGCTCCGGCGTGTCGCCGTAGTAGAGCGAGTTGTTGTAGGCGTGCGTGCACTCCAGCACCTGCCATGCATCGAAACCCTGCCGCCGCTCGCGCGGGATAAAACTCGAGCGTCCGTGCCCGTCGAGGTGCCACTTGCCGATCGCTCCCGTATCGTAGCCCGCCGCCTTCAGCACCTTGGCCAGCGTCACCGCCTCGACGTTGAGCGTCACGTCATTGAGAAAAATCCCGTGCGTGAGCGGGCGTTGTCCCGTGAGCAGCGAGGCCCGCGTGGGCGAGCACACCGGCATGCCCGCGACGGCGTGTTTGAAATTCACACTCTCCGCCGCGAGTCGGTCGATAATCGGCGTCCGCGCATTCGGATCGCCCGCAAAACCAAACGCCTGCGTGCGCCACTGGTCGGCGAGCACGAAGAGGATGTTCGGCGCTGCGCCGCGTTCCGCCGCACCCAGCGCCGTCTGCGCCATCGCGACCAACCACCACACCGCGAGCCACCGCGACACCACCGGCCATTTCAAAAATTTCATAGGGGTGCGCGCAGTCTCCGCGCCGCGCGTCCGATGGAAACACTTTTCTCCGCCGCCGCGCCCCGCGCTCCGCTGGCACGCCGGCAGCTTTGCCCGGACCGTGCCGAAAATTTTTCCTTTAATTCCCCAAGTGGTTACCGCTGACTCCGCCGCCATGAACACCGTCCACCCCACCGGTCGTCCGTGTGTGCGCGCCTGTCTCGCCCGCGGTCTCCACCTCGTTCTCTTGCTCCCGTTGTTGCTCCTTGGCGTCGCCCGCGCCGCCGAGGCCGGCGCCGTCATCACCGGCCGCGTCACCAATCTCGCCACCGGCGATGTGCTCACGAGCGTCGTCGTCGGCGTCGAGGGCAGCGACCTTCGCGCGACCACCGATCTGAACGGCACCTACCGCCTGGTGGTGCCCGCCGGCACGCCGCGTCTCGTCGTCAACTATCCGGGCCTCGACGAGCAGCGCATCACGCTCTCCGCCGCCGCCGGCCAGACTGTCGTGCGCGACATCGCGCTCAATTCCGTCATCTACAAAACGGAAAAATTCGTCGTGAAGGGCCTTCGCGAAGGCCAGGCCGCCGCCATTCAGGAGGAGCGCCAGTCCGCCAATCTCCGCACCGTCGCCGCCATCGATGCCTTCGGTAATCCCGGCGCCGCCGTCGGCGAACTCATCCAGCGCCTCCCCGGCGTCGCCATCGATGGTGCAGGCGGCGAGGTCGGCGCGATCTACGTGCGCGGCATGACGCAGGATTTTTCCTCGCTCATGATCGACGGCGCCCAGATCGCCGTCTCCGGCGGCACCGCCATCAGCAACGGCAACGTTTACTTCGGCCAGGTCTCCACCGGCACCCTCGCCGCGGCCGAGGTCATCAAGTCCCCCACGCCCGACATGGATGGCAACGCCATCGCCGGCTACATCAACCTCCGCACGAAGCGCGCCTACGACCGCACGCCCGGCCGTCTCATTTCACTCACGCTCGGCACCGCGTGGGCCAATGGCCACGACCACTCTTCCATGCCCTATCGCGACCGGGCCGAGTTCGACCTCATCAACCTCAGCTACTCCGACGTCTACTCGGTCTTCGGTGGGAAAAATAATCTCGGCGTCGTCGGCACGCTCCAGCGCAACATCGGCAACGGTCTCATCTCCGAATACGGCCCGCGCCAGGCCTCCGCCGCGCAGACCGGCTTCTTCGTCGCCGCCGCCGATCCGAATAATCCCCTGCAGCGCGCCTTCGGTGCCGGCGAGTGGGGCGGCATGGGCGAGCAATCCCCGTCGCTGAACCTCGGCCTCAACGCCGACTACAAACTCAACGAGGCCACGACGCTCTACGTGAAGAGCACCTACAATCGCGGCAAGCGCCGCAGCGGTTCCTGGCCGTCCTACTTCCGCTGGAAACTCTTCAACACCGCCGCCGCCGCCAACTTTCTCCCCGGCTCCACTTACGATCTCGTGCAGGCCCGCAACGGCACGCTCGACCTCGAGTCCGTGCTCTACCTCCGCGAGAGCGAGAGCACGACCCTCTCCGGCGGCCTCGAACAAAAACTCTTCCGCGGCTCCGGCCGCCTCACCCTCGATTTCAACTACTCCCGCAACCGCACGATGTATCCGATGCTCAACCAGGTGAACGCCCGCGTCACCGGCGTCAGTTGGACTCTCGATCGCCGCGGTCGCGACGACTGGGCTCCCGCCGTGATCCAGACCGGCGGGCCCGACTGGACCAATCCCGCGAGCTACACCGTTCGCCCCGACGCCACGCTCATCACCTACTCCGCGCCGTCGCTGCGTTGGGGTGGTCGGGCCGACTACGAGCACGACTTCGCGTGGCGCGTTCCCGTCACGCTCAAGCTCGGAGTCAAGGAGGCCAACTTCTACCAGAAGGCCAACCGCGACCTCTACTACACCACCTACGCCGGCCCCGCCACCACGCCCGCCACCGGCGGCATCGCCCGCTGGGTCGCCTACAACATGAAGATGTCCGACGGCAACTACGGCCCCTTCCCCTTCCTCCAACTCCCGCAGAGCGGCCTCACCAACGACCTCTTCGCCGATCGCAGCAACTGGACTCAGACCGCCAGCGATGTGTGGAACACCCACTACCAAGGCCTCGTCAACGACGCCTGGTTCCACGAGACGATCGACGCCGCCTACTTCCAATTCAGCACCAAACTCGGCCGCCTCCGCGTCGTCACCGGCCTCCGCGTCGAGGAGACCTCCACCACCGGCACCAACTACAAACGCGTCTCCACCACCGCCAACAACAACCTCGCCACGGCCACACCTGAAGCCGCCCGCCTCCGCGCCCTCGACAACTTCCGCGGCCTCTTCACCTCCGGCACCAAGTATCGCAACACCTACCCCGGCCTGCACCTCGTCTACGGCCTCACGGCCAACACGCAGGTCCGCGCCAGCTACTCCAAATCCATCACGCGCCCCACGCCCACGCTCCTCCTGCCGTCCGTGGTCCCCGACGAAAACAACCAGCGCCTCACCTCCGGCAACCCGAACCTCCGCCCCTACACCTCGGACAACTTCGACGTGTCCGTCGCGAAATATTTCGCCGGCATCGGCCAACTCTCCGCCGGCGTGTTCCTGAAACAAATCTCCGACTACTTCCGCAGCTTCCAAACGACCGTCGCCGACGGTCCCGACAACGGTTTCAACGGCGAATACGCCGGCTGGACCGTCACCCAAAACCGCAACGTCGGCTCCGCCCGCATCCGCGGCGTCGAGCTGAACTATCAGCAGCAGTTCACCTTCTTGCCCGGCGCCCTCCGCGGCCTCGGCGCCCATGCCAACTTCACCTACCTCGACACCAAGGGCGACTACGGCTCCACCGCCACCGGCACCCGCCTCGGCAACCTCACGCCCCGCAGCGGCAACGCCGGCGTGACCTGGCGCGGCTACGGCCTCGATCTGCGCGTCATGATGAATTACCGCAGCGAATTTTTCCGCAGCGCCGCCTCGGGCGGTTTTGGCAGCGGTGCCGGCGTGCTCCCCGGCACGATGCTCTACGACGTGTTCCAACACGCGCGCACCCTCTGGGACTTCAAGGCCCAATACACGCTGAACCGCACCTACAGCCTCTTCTTCGACGCCTACAACCTGACGAACGATTTCACGAACAACGACTATCTCCACGCCTTCGGCCGCGAAATCCCCTCCTACGCCTCCGGCCCCGGCACCAGCTTCAAATTCGGCCTCACCGCCCGCCTCTGAGCCGGCGCCTGAAAAGGTAGGGACGGCTCTCCGAGCCGTCCGCTTTCCGGTAGCGGCAGCCGTGAGGCTCTCCGCGCCGGCCCACGTCTCACCGGACGAAACGCTCACTCGTTCCGCTACGCCGCCGCCCTCCGCAGATTTGTAGCCGCGCGTGTTAACGCGCGGTGGCTCCGCCTCCCGCCCGGCGAGCCCCTCGTTCCACCGCGCCTCCCGAGTGTTCGTAGCCGCGCGTCTTCACGCGCGGTCGCCCCATTCCCCGTTGGCGCGCTTTTTCGTGTCAGTCCGCCGCAAACTCCGGCCTACTTCTTGCATCCGGGCCCTGCCTTGTATCATTTTTCGCGCCTCCTTGGTTCCCCTCCCGCCCGCTTCGTGTTTTTCCCGCTTCACCCGCTCTGCTGCGCGCGCCGCTCTCGCCGCATCGTCGGCCCGCTCCTGCGGCTCGCGGCGTTAGCCTTTGGCCTTCTCGTCGGCTCCACCCGCCTGCTCGCCCAAGCCGAAGACACCCCGCCGCCTCTCACGTTCGCCGGCGCCCCCGCGTGGTATGGCGAGGGCATGGCGGTCATCATGCGCGATTCCGCGGCGTCGCAAAAAATCGCCGAGGAGCACCTCGCCGCCGCCCGCGCGGCCGGCGATACCTCGGCCGAAGCCTACGCGCTCCTCCTCCTCGGCGCCTCCCGCGGTCGGGTCAACGACATGGCCGCCAGTCAACGCCACAGCCGCGCCGCGCTCGCTCTGGCCGAGCGCCTGGGCGCGCCGATGCTCCTGCTCACGGCGCGCATGATGCGGGCGGAGTCCCTCCGCGCCTCCGGCGACCCGGCCGCCGGGATCGCGCTCTTGCTGCAAGCCCTGCCCGACGCCGACAAGCTCGGCAATCGCCTCGCCCAGCGCGGTATTCTTATCGGCCTCACGCGTTCCTACAGCGGCCTCGGCGATCACGATCAGGCGCTCACCTATGGCCGGCAGGCCTACGCCGCCGCCCAACAAGCGGAGCTCCCCTCCGCGATCGCCAGTGCCGCGACCGTCGTCGCCGCCGCCCATCGTGCCTTGGGCAACTTCGCCGAAGCCCGCCGCTTTTTGGAGGAAGCGCTCGCGATCCGGAAAAAAGAAGGCCCACGCGCCGAACTCATCGCCGCCGAGGAATCGCTTGCCATGCTCGATCATCGCGACGGCCGCCACACCGAGGCCCTGGCCGCGCTCGACCGTGCCGTCGCCTATCGCCGCACCTTGCGCGGGCGTGCGACGCTGACCAACTCCCTCGTCAGCCGCGCGCGCGTGCTCACCGCGCTCGGCCGTCACGACGAGGCGCTCGCCAGTGTCCAGGAGGCCTGCGGTTACGCCGAAGAGATGAAGTCCACCGGCCTCATCGCGCTCACCCACGACCGCCTCGCGAGCGTCCGCGAAGCCCGCGGCGAATTCGCCGAAGCCCTCGCCGCCTACAAGCGTGCCACCGGCGCCGAGCAGAAGATCCGCAGCGAATCCGCCCGCCAAAAAGCGGTCGAGTTCCAGACCCGCTACGACGTCGCGAAAAAAGACGAGGAGCTCGCCCGCCTCGCCCGCGTCAACGAGGCCAAGGCTGCCGAGGAACGCATCCGCTCCGCGCAACTCGCCGCGACGTCCGCCGATCTCCGCGCCTCCGAAGCCGAGCTCGCCCGCACCCGCACCCAACGCCTCGCCCTCGGCGCCGGCATCGTTGGTGCCACCGTCCTCCTCGGCGCCCTCGTCTTCGTCCAACGCGCCCGCCTCCGCGCCGAGCGCCTCGCCCTCGAGGAAACCCGCCGCGCCCAGCTCCTCGCCGAAGATGCCGGCGTCCTCAAATCCCGCCTCCTCGGCATCGCCTCCCACGATCTCAAAGGCCCTCTCCGCTCCATGCTCCGCAGCGCCGATACCATCGAGCAGCACGCCGCCGATCCGCGCGCCGTCACCGGGGCCGTGCAACACGTCCGCGCCCACGCCCGCCAGATGTTCGATCTCGTGCGCGATCTCCTCGATCTCTCCGCCATCGAGGGCGGCGACCTCACGCTGCAAAAATCTCCGCTCGACCTCGCGCGCCTCACCGCCGAGGTCGTCTCGCGTCACACCGCCCGCGCCGCCGAGAAACAGCAGACCCTCGTTCTGCCTGCCGCCGCGACCCCGTTGCCCTTCGTCGGCGACGCCGCCCGCCTCGCGCAAGCCATCGATAACCTCGTCGACAACGCCGTGAAATACACCCCCGCCGGCGGCCAGATCACCGTCACCGCCGAGCGCCGCGGGGCGCACGCCTGCATCGCCGTCGCCGACCAGGGCCCCGGCCTCGGCCCCGAAGAACTCGGCCGCCTCTTCCAACCCTTCCAACGCCTCTCCGCCCAGCCCACCGGCGGCGAAGCCTCCACGGGTCTCGGCCTCCACATCGCCCGCGACTTTATCGCCCGCCACGACGGCACCATCGAAGTCGACACCGCCCCCGGCCAAGGCACGACGTTCACCGTGCTGCTGCCCGTCGCAGTCGGGTAGGGACGCCTCTCCGAGGCGTCCGCCAGCCGGTGGCCCTAAGCTGAGAGCGAAGAGCCCAGAGTTGAGAGACCGGCACAGACGCCTCGCCCTTTTCAGCGAATGGGCGAAAGTTGCCCGGGCGCCCCCACGGGGCGAAAATACGAAAGCCCGGGGCAGCGCCCCGGGAAATATTCGCACCAGAAAACCGAGCCCTGAAGGGGCGAAATAATCCGCGGCCCACAGCCACCCTGAAAACCCCTCCGCCCAGGCCGGTCTTTTCCGTATCCCGGCTTTCCGCTCTCAGCCCTCAGCCCTCAGCTCTCAGCTTTTTTCTTCCCCCTCACCCCAACCCATTCCGCACGCACCACCGGATAAACCCCGCCAGATCCCGCACGCCGATTTTGGCCATGATCTCGCCGCGCTCTTTTTCGACCGTGCGCGGGCTCAGCCCGAGCCGCTCCGCGATCTCCTTGGAAATCAATCCGCCCGCCACCAGCCGCGCGATTTCCCGCTCGCGCTCCGTCAATACGCTCGGCGCCGGTCCGTCCGCCGCCGGCCGCGCCTCGGCCGCCGCCGCGGTGGGTTTCACCTGCGTGGAAAAATACAGCCCGCCCGCCAGCACGCGTTCGATCGCCCGTTCCAAGTGATCCACCGGCGAGCCTTTGTCGACAAACCCGCTCACGCCCAGCCCCAGCAACTCGGCCGGCAACCCCGCCGTCGCCGCGCTCGTCAGCACCACGCAACGCGTCCCCGGATGACGCGCCCGCACGCGGCGGATGATCTCGCGGCCCTCCACGCCCGGCAGCCGCAGATCCGTGACCAGCAAATCCGGCGGATGCGCCAAACACTGCGCCAACCCCGCGTCCCCGTCGTGAAACGTCCGCAGCGTGCGTGGCGCAAACCGCGCCATGATCGCCCGCGCCAGCAAATCGCACAGCATCACATCGTCCTCGATCAGGACTATATGGACGGCGTCGGAAGCGGGGGTAGGGGGCGCGGCGGACATCGGTGCGGGTCGGAGAAAAAGAACCCGCCGCCCCCCGCGCAAGTCCTGTTCCCGTCAACCGAGCCACTCCCCCCGCGCCCCGTTCCTTCTCTTTCCTCTTTCTCTGCCTCTTTCGTCAGCCCCCGTCGCGCCTCCGCCTCGTTCTCGTTCCTCGTAATCGTTCCTCGTGCTCTTTCTCCGCCGCCCGCGCCGCCCCCTATCCGTAGCCCTACGCCGACACTACGCACAAAAATCGTAGTCACCCGATCGCGAAAATCGTAATCAACCCCGTTGTGCCATTCGCCGGCAACTGGCGCGCTAGGGGTATCGCCTCATGCCTGCTTCCCATTTTGGCGCCATGCCTCCCCTCCGTCCGGCTCGCCGCTTTCTCGCGTTCTTTGCTCTCCTCGCCGCCGTCGTCACCGGTGTTCTTCCCTCGCTCCGCGCGTTCCCGCCGGCGCCGTTCTACACGATTTACGGGATCGTGCGCGACCAAGTGGGCGCCACGCTCACCGCGCAGGGCGCCGATCTTGTGCTCCTCCGCGACAACGTGGAAATCGCCCGCACGCGCATCCTCAGCGAAGTCCGCGGCCAGCTGAACTACGAGCTCCCGATCAGCATCGACGCGAGCCGCGCCAACTCGCCGCGCGTCTACGCCCACAAAGCCGTCCCCGCGCAAGGCGTCTACTCGCTCCACGTCGAGATGAACGGCCAGAAGTTCTACCCGATCGAAGTCGCCGGCACGCTCCGCGCCGGCCACGGCGGCGAACGCGTCCGCCTCGATCTCACGCTCGGCGCCGACAAAAACAACGACGGCCTGCCCGATGCCTGGCAGGAATGGGTCCTCTACCAAGCCGGCCGCACGCCCGGCAGCGCCGGCTGGGATATCAATCTCGTCACCAAAACCGGTGACTTCGACGGCGACGGCCTCACCAACTACGACGAATACCTCGCCGGCACCTTCGCGGGCGACGCCACCGAGCGCTTCGAACTCAACCTCGTGGGCAAGACCGAGACCGCCGTGGCCTTCGAGTTCTACGCCATCACCGGCAAAGTCTACACGATCGAAGAAAGCGCCGACCTGCGCACGTGGACGACCGCCGCGTTTTCCACGACGCCCACCGGCGCCACCTCGAAGACCTTCGTCGCCCCCGCCATCGGCGTGCAACCCGGCTACGTCGCCGTCACCCCCGGAGTCGCCCGCTTCTACCGCCTCACCGTCCGATGAATATCATACTCAAACTAGCTGAGAGTCTAAGGCTGAGAGCTGAGAGCAAGAAACGCTCCGGGCGGATATTCAGCCGTCGGTTCGTTCTCTCAGCTCTGAGCTCTCCGCTCTCAGCTTGTTTTCTCCTCCTCTTCCTCACCCCCGCCGCCCACGCCCAGTGGCAATCGACCACTTACACCCTGCACGGCGGTTGGAACACGATCTACCTCCACGGCGACGCGACCCACGCCTCGATCGAGACGCTCCTGCCGCCCGAGACCAACATCATCTCGATCTGGCGCTGGAATCCCAATCCCACGCAGACCCAGTTCAGCACCTCGACCCTCGTCCCGACCAACGGCACGCCCGAGTGGAGCACGTGGACCCGCGGCGGCACCGCCAACACCCTCACGACTCTCACCGGCCAGGCCGCCTACCTCGTCGAATGCAGCGGCACCCTCGGCAACACCTACTCCGTGCCCATCGTGCACAAGGTCCAGCCACCCCGCAGCACCTGGGTGCGCAACGGCGCCAACCTCCTCGGCTTCCCCACGCGTAACGCCACGGGTTATCCGACCATGACGAACTACTTCGCCACGTTCCCCGTCGCGATCTCCACGAACACCAAAATCTACCGCTACGACGGCGGCCCCCTCAGCGCCTCGAACCCGATCCAAGTGTTCAATACCGCCACGGAGCCCGTCGACCGCACCCGGGCCTACTGGTTTGAAGCCGCCGTCGTCGGCAACTTCTACGCGCCCCTCGAAGTCAGCCCCTCCAACCTCGACGGCCTCGTCTACGGACGCAACGGCTCGCTGATCTCTGTCCGCGTGCGCAACCGCACCGCCGCCACCGTGAACCTCTCCGTCGAAAAAGTGAGCTCCTTCGCCGCGCCCGTCGGCCAGGACCAAATCACCGCTGCCGTGCCGCTCACCTACCGCACGTTCAACACCACGACCGCGCAGTATGAATTTACCCCGGTCACCGCCGCGATCCCGGTCGTCATCGGCCCGCAATCCACCGTCGAACTCTTCTTTGGCGTCGACCGCGCCCAAATCACCGGCGCAACGGACGCACTCTACGCCTCGCTCCTGCGCTTCACCGACGGCGGCAACCTGATGGACGTCTACCTCCCGGTCAGCGCCCGCGTCACCTCCCTCTCCGGCCTCTGGATCGGCGACGTCACCGTCTCCAACGTGCTCAACCAAACGCCCGCGAAGCGCTTTTCGGTCGACGTGACCCGCACGGTTCCCCCGGCCGTCACCCTCACCGGCGGCGAAGGCACCGGCGCCACCGCCACCGCTACGGTGGCGGGCGGCGCGGTCACCGCACTCACGCTCACCGGCGGTGGCTCGGGCTACACCTCGGCTCCCACGGTCACCATCGCCGGCGGCAACGGCGCGGTGGTCACCGCCACGATCGCGAGCGGCGCGGTCACCGGCTTCAGCATTGCCAACGGCGGCACCGGCTACGCGCCCACCGTCACCAACGTCGCCGCGGGGCTCGCCGTGCAAGGCGCCGCGGCCACCCTCGTCCCGCTAAAATTGCCTTTGGGCATTGGCGGCACGCTCACCTATCAGTGGAAGAAAGATGGCACGGCGCTGTCGACCGCCACCAACTCCAGCCTCGTGCTTTCGGGCACCGAGCAGACCGAGTCCGGCGCCTTCGGCTCCGGCACGCCGCGGTCGTTCTCGCTGCGCGTGCTCCTGCATGTGGCCGACGACGGCAACGCGCGCCTGCTCTCGCACGTGTTCATGGGCAAGCTCGCCGCCTCGCCGAACAACCTCGGCCTCTGCACCCTCGAATCCGCGCTCAAGCAGGACGAGAAAGCCAAAGCCCAACGCTTCACCGCGGCGCATCTGCCCCTCGATACCGTGCTCGCGAGCGGCTCGGGCTCCGTCGCCCTCGGCCAGACCCTCGTGCGCTCGCTGTCGATCCCCTACAACGCGCCGACCAATCCCTACGTCCACACCTACCATCCCGACCACGACAACCGCAACGCGCGGTTCGACGGCGACCTCTCGGCCGGTGTGGAAAGTCCCAACATCACCCGGCAGCTCACGTTCGCCTTCACCACGACGCCACCGTCCGGCACCAGTTCGCAAGGGTGGGGGAGCAGCGTGATCGGGGGCAATTACTCCGAGACCATCGGCGGTATCCGGAAAGTCCGGCTGCCCGATGGCACCACCTCCAGCTCCGTCACCGTCGCCGGCACCTTCGTGCTGCGACGGGTGAGCGAGCTCGGCAGCCTCACGACCAACTGACCGCCCGCCGCCATGATTACGCGACTCTCTCCCCTGTTTCGTTCCCTGCTCCTGGTCGGACTCAGCCTCGGCCTCGCCGCCGCCTCCGCCCACGCTCAATTCGAAATGCGCGGCAGCAGCCACAACCGCCTGTTCATCGCCAACACCGTCGTTGGTCTCTCGCTCACGAATGCTGGAGCCGGCTATGCGTCTGCGCCAACCGTCACTTTCAGCGGCGGCGCTGGCTCGGGCTTGGCCGTCACCGCTAACATCAGCGCCGGCGTCGTGACCGGCTTCACGATCGTCAACGCCGGTTCCGGCTACGATGCCACAAATCCGCCCACCGTCGTGATCTCCAACGGCGGCGGCTCCGGTGCCTCGGCCGTCGTGGTGTTCCGCAAAGTGCCCGACGGAATCAATCCCGCGGTGACCACGCCGCAGTTTGCGAGCGTGGCTGCCAATACCGGCGGTTCAGGTTCGGAGGTCGCTGGCACCACGTTGACCGTGCGCTACGGTCCGGGCGCGCTCACCCATACCCTCACCACGACGACTGTCACGGCCTTGATCCCGCTGGCCGGGCGCCTCCCGGCGCAGATTTACCTCACCGCCGGCACCAGCACACCCACGGGCACGGCGATCGTGCTCCACCGCTCCGTCGTGGGTGGCTCGTTTGCCGCGGGCGTGCCCCGGTATTCGCTGGGCGATGTGATCGCCGCACCGTCCACCAAGGACGGCGGTGTGCTTGTGGCCGAATCAAACTACTGGCGCGCGCAGCCCGTGTTGGTGGGTG
>CALRZR010000084.1:0-26002 GCA_943372705.1 Opitutus sp. GAS368
TGGTGCAGGCTAATATACCATCTTCGAACCTTTTTTGGAACCCCCCGGGCTCTGGAACAGGTATCCCCGCCACTATCCCCACGTGAGGACACCCGCTGATGAGTATTTTCCGCGTTGGATCATGCGCTTAGCTCTAGTTTCGGGATGCATTTGCATCCCCGACATCGGTCGGTTTTTGGGCTCGCTGAGTGAGCTGCGGCGCTCGCCCAAAAACCTCCCTCTCTTCCGGCGCTCACGCGCCGGCCACAGGTGAACTCTTCGGCGCAAAGCGCCGGCTACGGGTTGAGACGCGGATCGGGTTGAACGCTTAAAGGACACACCCGTGTCCTTTACATTTAAACCCCGGACCGGTTGGACCACCAAACCACGCAAACGAAACGGAAGGCCAAGGCCCCGTTCGCTTCGCTTTCTTGGCTACGCTCCGGGCACCGGTGTGACGAAGAATGAACGGCCAAGTTGCTCAGGCTTCAAACGGTAGCACGGCTCACGCCCCAGTTTCCTTACGGCGAACTCGACGGTTTCGCGCAAGGCGTGACTGTCCGGCTGCGAGTTTTGAAAACCTCCGGTGCAGATCAAAAGCCTGCCCGCTACAAATGGCGGGAGGTCGTCCTATCACGATGCATGAAAGAACTCCGATGTGGGGTAGGTTTTAGAGTAACCCCTACTCCCTTGGCTAGTGCTGTCTCGGGGCCGGCCGGACGAAGTATTCGATTTGAAACCGGGTGAGGGGATTCCGGGCCGCGATTTCGTCAAACACGGCCTTTAGTTTCGCTCTTAGCGCCGAAGCGCTTTCTGGCGGCAGGTCACCCGGAATTCGCTCAAATACGTGACGGGCGTAGAAGATTACGCGTTCGCCGGTAAGCGACAGGAAGTAGTCCCGGATTTCATCGTTCGAGAAATTGAGAAGGTCGGGATAGCCTTTGGGGTCCCAGCCGGTGTCCGAGCCGGCGATTTCGGCCACTATGTCGGCCAACTTACGTTCGGCCGGCTTTACCTCGTAGGGCATGACTTCGTGAATTTTCGCATCAAGAATGGCCGGGAATTGGTTGAGTGAATCGAGCCGGACTTCCTTCGGCACGTGGATGAAAATTGGCCCGAGCCTGGTCACGACGATGCTCTTATTTTCGGGCGACGGATCGATTTCGAGCAGGAGGTCGCAGACCTGTGCTAGTTCGCCCCGCGACAGCTTGTCTGTGGACTCAGCTACAAACTTTTGAAGTCGAGCGGCAAACGGGCCGGGGTCCTTGACGAAGCCAGATCGAAGCTCGTTCCAAAACGAGTGGAATTCCGTTTGGATGTTCTTTTGCTCATCTTTTGAGCGAGCTTCGTCCATTGCCACGGCCAAGTCCTTTTTGTTCAGCGAGCCTGTTTCGAGCAGGCGGATAACTATCGGATCGTATGGGGTCGCCTCGAACTGAAGCTCGTCTAGCCGGGAACGAATTTCTGCGGGAATTTTCCCGGTGCCTTCCTTGTCAAACAGACGTGTGAGTTCACTGGTTTCTTTGACTGCGTCCGCTAGGTTAGGAACCTCGGCTGAATGCGAATGTTTGAGAATCGTTAAGACGGCTGAGTGTTCGACAACCTTCGGCCATAATTTGAGTTCACTGGCGCCGTTTTCGCGCAGGGTGCGCAGAACCCAGGCGGCACGTTTCATCACGCGAATGTTCCCGTTTCTAAACGTCGTGAATGCGCGAGCAGCGAATGCACGGTCCCCTTTGTCGATGAAGCCGTGGACTAGATTGTCGGCGACGGACGGCTGATATTCGACGTTGAGGTCGAATACCTTTTCCTCGTTGACGATGAGTGTTTTTGTTTGTTCGTCGCTTAGCTTCGAACGGTTAAACACGAGGAGGCATTTGCAGCCTCGTTGTTCCGTAAGCTCAGCGACCAAGCCGAAAAGATCCTGAGCACTGAGCTTGCCGGCGCGTTCGAGGTCGTCGATGCACACGAACAAATCCCGGGTCACGTAGTCTTGAACGTAACCGGCGGCGAGGGTGCCGAGTTTGCTAAGGTCAACGCTGACACCTTTAGCGGAGGCCTTTTCAGGGACTGCACGGCCCCAAAATGACGCTTTCTTTAGGAATGGGTGATGCGAGCCCTTCAGCGATGCGACACAGAGCCTCTGGCGCACCTCGGCGACGGACTCCGCGCCGAACAAGGAGACGTAAGCAAAATGGAGTTTCTGGCCCTGAAGTTTGCCCGTTGCCTCTTTCGTTTCGAAGAACCTTTGAACGAGATAGGTTTTTCCAGTGCCCCACTCGCTGAAGAGCGTCATCGCGCGGAGGCCTCCCGGTGCCACTACCGAGGTGATGGCTGCCTTAACTTCGGAAGCGTTGCTCATGTTCGCGATTTTGAGGCGAAAGCGCCCAACCGCACTTCATGGGGCTTCGACGCTGATGGCAAGAACCTGCGGCCAAATGGTCAGCCGCGGAGTCCGTCTCCGAAGAGCGCCCACTGAGGCACAGACATCGTGCACGATGACTTAGCCGGACTCATGCAATACGGCGCGAGAGAAGTTGGTGGGGCTCCGCTCCGGCGGAGATAGCGGCAACTGCATCACAGTCGTCGTTGGCACTCATTTGTCAGAGGAGAACGTGCCACCAAGCGCGGCGTTAGGGAGAGGCGACGGCGAGTTCGAGCAGATCGTTGATAACTTCAGTTTGTGGTGTGACGAGAGGCATCGGTAAAAAAGCGTTGCGGATTCCCTAATTCGCCGTGGTCTGTGGCCAAGGCTCCTTTGCCCAAACCCATGAAACTCCGTCCGCTCACCGGCACGATCACCGCGCTCGTAACGCCCTTTTCACAGGGCCAAGTTGACTATGCCAGTTTGAAAAAATTGGTCGCCTACCAAATCAAAGGCGGGATCGACGGGCTGGTGCCAGTCGGCACGACGGGCGAATCCCCGACGCTCTCCCACGAGGAACACCTGGACGTGATCCGCGCCGTGATCGCCGATGCAAAGGGCCGCGTGCCCGTGATCGCCGGCACGGGCTCGAACTCGACACACGAGGCGGTCGACCTTACGAAACTCTCCCACGAAGCCGGCGCCGATGCGATGTTGGTGGTGGCGCCTTACTACAACAAGCCGAGCCAGGAAGGCCTTTTCCGGCATTTCAGCGCGGTAGCCGAAGCAACCGACAAACCGATCATCCTCTACTCCATCCCCGGCCGCTGCGGGATCGAGATCGGCGTGCCCGTGGTGGAGCGCCTCCGCGCGAAATACGCGCACGTGCGCTGGATCAAGGAAGCCGGCGGCAGCGTCGACCGCGTGGACCAACTCAAGCATGTCCTCGGCAACGATATCACGGTGCTCAGCGGCGACGACTCCCTCACGTTGCCCTTTATGGCGGTGGGCGCCGAAGGCGTGATCAGCGTGGCCTCGAATCTCTTTGTGCGCGAAGTGACGCAACTCGTGCGCCTCGCGCTGGCGGATGATTTTGCGAAAGCCGCGAAACTCCACCGAAAGCTCTACCCGATCTTCAAGACGCTCTTCATCGAGCCGAATCCGGTGCCCGTGAAGGCTGCGGTGCTCCGCGCCGGCCTGATCGCCTCCGACGAAGTGCGCGAGCCGCTCTGCGGCATGAGCGAAGCCAACGCCCAGATCCTCGCCAAGGCCCTCACCGCCCTCGGCAAGTAAGCCGCCGCTATGCCTCTCTCCATTCTGATCAACGGCTCCAAGGGCCGCATGGGCCACGCACTGGCCACCGCCGCCGGCGAAATGTGCCTCACCGTGGGCGCTGCCGTCGACGTGGGCGATGATATCGCCGCCGGCCTCGCCCGCTGCGACGTGATCATCGACTTCAGTTCACATCAGGCCACCCGCGCCGTGCTGGAACTCGCCGTCGCAAACAACAAACCCGTGGTGCTCGGCACGACCGGGCACTCCGACGACGAGAAACGCACCCTGGTCGCCCTCGCGGCCAAAGTGCCGTGCGTATGGGCGGGAAATTTCTCGGTCGGGGTAAACCTGCTCTTCGCGCTCACCCGCCGCGCCGCGAGCGTGCTCGGGGCGGACTACGATGCCGAAGTCGTGGAGATGCACCACCGTTTCAAAAAAGACGCGCCCAGCGGCACCGCCGCGCGCCTCCTCGAAATCATTCTCGAAGAGCGGAAACTCACTGCCGACGCGGTGCGCCATGGCCGCGAAGGCATCGTGGGCGCGCGCACGCCGACGGAAGTGGGTATGCACGCGCTCCGCGGCGGCGACGTGGTGGGCGACCACACGGTGCTGTTTGCCGCGCTCGGCGAACGCGTCGAACTCACCCACAAGGCGAGCGACCGCGGGATTTTTGCCCGGGGCGCACTCCGCGCCGCGCAATGGGTCGCGACGCAGCCGGCGGGCGTCTACGACATGCAGGACGTGCTGGGCCTGAAATGAGTTTCCCCGCGGTGCGCCCGGCGCCCACCACGCACAGCTCCGGCCGCCGCGAACCCTCCCCTTCTGCTTTCTCCTAATGATAATCTCCATCCAAGGCACTTTGGCCGCTGCGACGCCGCTGCACGCGATCATCGAATTGAACGGGTTTGGCTACGAGGTGCACGTGCCGGTGACGACGGCGGAGAAACTGCCGCAACCGGGCGCCACGGTGAAACTTCACACCCTCGTGATCTATCGCGAAGACGCGCAGACACTCTACGGATTTTCCACGCCCGCGGAGCGCGATTTCTTCCGCCTGATGATTGAAAACGTGACTGGTGTCGGTCCCAAGGGCGCCCTCGGCATCATGAGCCGGCTCTCCCTCTCGTCCCTCGAAAGCGCCATCCGCGCGGGCGATATCGCCTCGCTTGCGAAGACGCCCGGTATCGGCAAAAAAACAGCCGAGCGCCTCGTCGTAGAGCTGCGCGCGAAAGTCGGCGCGTTCACCGGTCCGGTGGATGTGCTCGGCGCCGATGATGCGGCGGCGGCCTCCCCGACCGAGAGCGCCCACCGCGATGCGGTGGCGGCGCTGGTGGCACTCGGTTACAAAGGCGCGGACGCCGATCAGGCGGTGCGCCACGCGGCGCTCGCCCTAGGGGCCAAAGCGACGACCGAAGCGCTCATTAAGAAGGCGCTGAACTAACCTTCTCCTATCAAAGCACAAATAGCTTTAGTATGCGCCCCACCCCCGGCAACGACCTCAACCTCGGCATTCTCCCCGGTCGCAGTGCATCGCTTCAGTTTCCGCGCACCATGCGCGACAAGCACCTATACGTTTGCGGCAGCACCGGAACAGGGAAGAGCAAGTTGTTGGAGAGCCTGATTCGTCAAGACATCATCTCGTGGCGGAAAAGTAAGTGCGGGATTCTCGTGCTCGACCCGCATGGCAGCCTCTACGACGGCCTCATCCAGTGGATGGCTTGGAATAAGATTGAGCGGCCCGTCATCCCGATTGACCTGCGCCAAGACGATTGGGTCGTCTCGTATAACCTCCTCCGAGAGCGCAAGGGAGTGGACCCGCAGGTTCTCATCGACAGCATCACGGATTCGATGGCCTACGTCTGGGGTCAAAGTGGCACCGATCAGACACCACTTTTCGCACGGTGGGCCGGCAACATCATCCGTCCTCTCTACGAAAAAAACCTCACACTCATCGAAGCCGAATTTCTCATCGACCGCGTATCGAAGCAGATGAGATATCTGCTCACCGCGAATCTTGCCGACAAAGCGGCAAAGCAAGATTGGCAGTTCGCTTCGACCCTTGGGCCCCGCGATTTGGAGTCACAGATCGGGAGCACCGTAAGCCGTCTTCAACGCTTCATCAGGAACCAAACGATGCGGGCGATGTTCGGTCGACCCGAGGCATCTCTGGACCTCGGAGCGGCACTTAAGGAGGGGCATATAATTCTCGTTAATCTAGCTACCGAGCACGCAAAAATCTCTAGGGAGAATGCTGATCTTTTCGCAACTCTTCTGATGAGCGACCTTTGGACAGCGACACAGGTTCGCGGCAAACGTGAGGGCATCAAACCCTTCTACGTTTATATCGATGAATTCCAGCGATTCGTAACGCCAACGATAGCCGACGTGCTCGATGAGGCGCGCGGTTACGGACTTCACTTTACGCTAGCACACCAATTCCCGAATCAACTCCTCAACTTCAGCGAGAACGGGAAGAGGGTTTACGATTCAGTCATGGAAAATGCCTCGTCAAAGATCTCTTTCCGCCTAACACACGAAGAAAATTTATCCGTAATGGCGCAGGCTCTCTTCAGAGGCGTTTGGGACCCCGACAAAATTAAACATGAACTCTACTCCACCAAGGTCATGGGGTATCGCGAGGAGCTGAAAGAAGTTAGGAGCACGGGGAAATCTACCGGACTAGGCCGAGGCTCTCAACGAGGTGGTGCTTCCGGTGCCGGCCTCGGCGGAACCCAATCATTTCAGGGCGATGGCACCGAATCGGTCGACCCACTCTCAACCAGTATGTCGGAGAGCCATTTCTCCGCTGCATCCGAGAGCGCAAGCGAGTCATGGTCGGAGAGCGAAAGTGAATCAGTAAGCTACGTTCCCATGCTCATCCCTGTTTTTGGAAAAGAACTTTCGCATGTTCAATTTCAGTCACTTGAAGAGCAACAGTTCCGCTCTATGGCCGTGCTCTTCGATCAACAAGAAAGGCACTGTGTGGCACGGCTCGTTGGCATGAGCCAACCTGTTTCCATTCGCACACCGACCGTCCAGAAAATGCCCGGCAGCCCTGAGCGGACTAAGAGATATTTGGACGGCCGCTACAGCACATTACCATTTGCGTTGAAGGGGGACGAAGCCAGGGCGCAGCTCGCCTCGCGCGCCAAGAATCTGCCCGGGGAACTTCTGGTTGAGGCCGCTGAGGAAGCATCGACTGCGAAGCGGAAAATCAAGTAAGCGATCTTAGCCCACCACATCCGGGACCAGCTTTTCCCACGGACAACCGACGGCCCCCTGAAGACGGAAGAGCGTTGTCGCTTTGAGATTCGATTCTCCGGCCTCAATTTTTTGGAGAACCCGGGGATGTAAATCCACGGACTCTGCGAGTCTCTCTTGAGTGAGACCGGCCGCGACCCGTTCACGGGCCAAGTTTGCACCCAGTTGGGTTAGCATGGCGTCATCTCCCTTGCGTTTGCGTCCGGCTGGCACGCCACACTATGGCGTATTCCCGCCTTGACTTCCACGCCACTGAGTGGCGTCCTCGCCGCGCCTCCGATGAATACGAATAATTCGCCTTTTGTCCGCGTCCTCGGGAAGTCGCGCGCCGATTCGGCCTGCATCTCCCTCGATTGCTGCCCCGATATTTTGGAAATGTCCGATGGCAATTTCGCGATTATCGGAAAAGACATCACCGACGAAGCGAAACGGAATCTTCCTCCCGGCACGGGCTGCGGACCCGGAGAACGCCTCATCGTCATCCCTCGTTCGATCCTTCTTGCCGCGCGGCCCGACATACCGACTGCGTAGGAGTCAGGATTTCTTGCTCAAGTAGCTCTCAACGAAGTCCACAAAGGTGCGGTCGTGCCAGTGCTTCGACGACTCCCATACCGCGCGCGGCCCGGGCTTGGCAAAGAAAGCGGCGATGTCCGCCCCTAGCGCTTCCGGTTGAATGAAAATGCCTGCTTTGGCGGCATAGAACGTAGCACGGAGGTGCTGAATGCAGTAACGCACGAAGCGCACCTCCTCCTTTTTGAGCGGGGAACTTTCGAGGTCACGATCAAAGTCCAGTAGACTAGAAAGCTCCGGTCGGTCATCGAAATCCATCCACAGCGAGCGGTGCTGCTCTGTAATTTTCAGGAGGGTTTCAGCACGTCGAACCCGAGAATCTCGACGGATCGCAAGGCCGGTGAAAACCAGTCCGCTGATGATGCCGACGTTTTCGAGCAAGCCCGACCAATGTTCGACGATCCATGAGAACATTCCCTCATTCTAACCCAGAGGAGCGATTCTGAAAAATTTTGAACGGGTTTCCCGCCCGCAGAATGTCGGCGCTTTCGCCCTGCGCTGGCCTCTCCTCGTCATTCATCGACCGCACAACGCGGCGTCGAGCCGCCGACTCATTCCTCGTCGCGTCCATGCTCGTTCTCAAGTCCGACCCTCTGCGCCTCCCTTCTTTTGGAAAAAGAACCAAAAGGCCGCTCAGTCGCACCAGCCGAAAAATCAGATTTCTCGGCTCATGCTTGGTGCGCGGCGACGTTTTCCGAGCCGAAGGGCGCAGAGCCATTTTCACTCAGACTCCAAATGCAGATTGGACACCCGCCCGGGCGCTCTCAACGATTGCTTTCACCCGGCCGGAGCAAATGCAGCCTATATCTCAACGATGAATTTCTTTCGGCGACAACGTCATGATCCCGAAAGCTTTCAGCGCATCTTGTTCGAATGTGCCGATTCCTTGCGCCGTGAACATATGCCCGAATTCACTTATGTCGTGCAGCCCGAGCCTATGGAATATGCGCGAGCGGAGATTTCCCTTCTTCTTCTCGTGATCTCAATCGCGAACGATTGGGTTGAGATCAAGAATGACTCGAAAATGCGGCATGCGTTTTCTAACGCATGCGAGAATTTACTGCGCTCGTTTCCCGACCAAGAGTTTACCATCCAATGGGACTACCACATCGTCGATTATGCAGAGATGCGCGCCGTCATAAGAATTCACCAGAAAATGTTTCCGGGGACTCCTCCGGTTTTGGAGAGCGGAAAAGTCACCGTCGGCACTCTTCTCCGTGTATTGTCTAGTGTTCGAAATGCGGAATATTTGGAGGACGCACTTCAGGCGATGGAATTGAGTGCACGAGTCGGCGAGGGAAAGGAGGCTACCGGAGTTCGCCTTTTTCGCGCTCTGGGCGCCGCCTTTTCTCGGCGTGTGTTGAATCCGCTGGGAACTGTTTCCGATCCAACAGGCGAAAGATTCCGCGCTAGCAATCAAATTGCTGCTAAAATCATCGGATCGATTTTTTTTAAGACCCATGATGTTTTGAATCGATTATAGTCGGGGAAGTTGAGCGCGCGCGGCATGAACGGACGCAGCTCCGAGATGAACTCTCCGCAGCGACCGTTCATGTCGGGTTCGTCGCGCAGACGTTTCCGGTTCTCGCTTCACTTTGCTACGTGCTCACCGGCATCCCCGCGACCGGTGACGCCTTGTTCGCATCTTCGCTTCGTTTCGCTGCGAATCCTCAACGACTGCAAAGCCTCCTCACCCGCGAACAGACCGCGATCTTGGGAACACTACGCCCATCAAATCAACCAGCCGACGCTGATTTCTGGGCGACAAACGTCACAGCAAGTCGCCTTCAATCTCAGCGAGCAGCGAAGTTGCCTCCCGGTATTCGGCCGACTTCGGCGAAGTGATCGCGAGGAGTCGCGTCAACCACTCCCGAGCCATCTTCAAATCCTGCGCCGTCCCGCTGCCGTCTCGGCAGTGACGCGCCAACGCCAACATAGCGCGCGGCCGACTGCCGCACGTTTCCTCCGCCACAATTTTGAACCACTTGACTGCTTCCGCCGGATCGTGAACCGGGGAAGTGCGGTCATCGTAAAGTATCGCCAGCTCGACAAAGCTCTCATCGTAGCCGGCTTCGACTGCCCGCAAGAAACACTTCACCGCCTCACCTGGTGACGCCAATTGGCGGGCGTAAACTCTTCCCGCATATACGAGCGAATGACCATCCCCGGCCTCCACTGCCTTAATAAACCATGCTGCCGCCTGCTGGGGATCGCGCGGAACTCCCGTCCCGTCCTGATACGCTAAGCCAAGTGAAATCATTCCACTGCTGCTGCCCAGCTCTGCAGCTTTGCGAGCCCATTCCAGCGCCTCGGCTTCGGCGCCCTCACGCCAATGGTCCGGATAACGGAGTGCGCTTCCGAGTGACATCATCGCCTTAGTATGCCCCGCCTCCGCGGCTCGCCGAAACCAACGAATCGCCTCGTCTCGGTTTCTCTGTGCGCCGTTGCCGCTGCGATATGCCGCACCAAGGGCATACCAAGTTTCAGGGTCGGGCTGATTTTTCTGTTCGATGAGTTGGTCTACGAGGATCGAGAATTTCGTCTGAAACTCCTGAATTTTTTCTCTACGTCTTTGATGTTCTTCGATGGGAATCGCTTCTATTTCAACGCGATGACGCCCGAACAATTCCCAGAATACGGCGGCGGGAGATTCGGCATATAGGCCGTTTTTTGCGACGGGTTCGTTATCTGCCGATGGGGTGTCCATGAGACTGGGAGCTTCAGGGAAATCGTCCTACTTCCACGGCCTGCGTAGGAGTTCGCCCGTTGAGAATGCGTTCAAAACCGTGGAGCAGGACTCCCACTGGGCGTCTTCGACTTTGCTGTATTTTACGTCGAACGGGTTCTGCGTTTCAGCGGTGCGTTCGATGAGCTCGCGGGCCTTCGCTTCGTCATTTTCGGCCATCTGCACCCACACATCTTTGAGCGTGTCGGGGATTTGACCGAAGAGCGTGTGAATCGCCTCTAGGCGGCTCGATAGCAGATTGTGAACGCGATCCTCGACGGAGCCGCGGTATCGCAGGTTGGCAATCCACACTTCCTCCCGAAGCTGGCCGATGCGCTGGATGCGTCCCTTGCGCTGTTCGAGTCGCGTCGGATTCCACGGCAAATCGATATTGATGAGCGTGCCGAGCCGTTGGAGGTTCAGTCCCTCAGAGGCCGCATCGGTGCCGAGAAGTAGTTTCAGCTCACCAGCCCGCACGCGCTTCTTGAGCGTTTCCCGGTCGCAGCGTTGGTAAACACCCGCGCGCCAAAAGCCGGAACGATTGCTGCCGGCGTAGAGCCCGATGTCTTGAGCGGCGAACGCCTCGTGCTTGGCCAGCTCCGCGCCAAACCAGCGGACCGTGTCGTAATACTGGGAGAATAGGATGCAGCCGAGGTCCGCCCATCGTTGCTCGGCGTCGCGGCGCTGACCGAGCAAGTAGCCGAGCACGATTTCGAGTTTTGGGTCGCGGTTGCCGCCTTGCTTTAGCAGGTCGCGCACACGTTGAAGCGACTGAATTTCTTCCACCCCGAAATCTCGAAACGCTCCTTCAGGCACGAGCGCCTGATTGAGGAAAAGCTGAGTATCCACCTCCTCCGCCTCGTCATCATCTTCGTCGGAGTCCACTTCCGACTGAGCGTCTTCACCGAGCAGCTTGAGCACGGTGTTGAGGCCCGATTCCATCGAGCTTCCGATGCGACGGAGAAGCAGGGTGCGAAAGAACCCGGCGCTTCGCACGCGCTTCTTAAGCAGGTCACAGAAGTGTTCGGCTTCCTGATAGGCTTCGCTGAGATAGCCGCTGAGGACGATTGAGCTTTCGGTTTCTTCACCGAACAACCGCACGGCGACACGCGGGAGATAGTAACTACCCGTTGCCTTATTGACCGTAGATTCCAAGTAGCCGCGCGTGCGACGAACAATGCAGCGTAGGAGTGGATTGAACCGGACACCGTAGCCAGGGAGGACGCCGTTCTCGAATTTCACCCGGCGAATCGCCATGGGCAACACGTCCAATGATTCCGGCGTGAGCTGCCATTTCTGATCGGCGACGTTCAGTCGGCGTCGGATCGTATCGAAAGCCTCGTCCTCAAAACGGGAAGGCAAGGGGTCGCGGACATATTCCCAGCCGGCGTGCGGCTCCGTCGGCACTTTGAGCACGTCGGTCGCGATTTCGAGGCAATGGCTTGGCTGACTCCATCGACTCGTCCGTGTTTCGCCACCGAGCACACCGTCGTTTCCGTGCGCGAGAATGTGCAGGAGATCCCATGCCTCGACGGGGTGTAGTTGCACCGGCGTAGCAGTCGCGAGCAGCATGCTCTTCGTGCGTGTCCCAATGAGCCGCAAAAACTCCATGAGTTTATTGGGCTCCGCCGGAGTATCGACCTCATCTGCCGAGGCATCGACCTTGGGCAACGTGCGCCGGCGGGCGCGGTGGGCTTCATCCACAATTACGCAGGTGTAGCTGCGCGAGAGGAGCGTTTGAATCACCTCGGCTTTTCCACGGACAACGAGCCCCTGCGAAACAAGTCCGATGCGGCGCGGGCATTTTGCGAGGGCGCGAACATCATCGGCTGGGTATTCGATGCCGTTTTCATCCACCCATGATTTGCCGTTCCAACGAGCCGAAGGAAGTTGCAGCAACTCCATTAGCTCGCCCTGCCATTGTTGCAGCAGTGGTTTCGGCGCGAGGACGAGAATCGGACCTCCGTCCGGTTCATCGAGTGCCATCAGGAGAGCCGCCATCGCGAGTTGCACTGTTTTCCCGAGGCCTACTTGGTCAGCGAGGATCAGTCGCGCTCCTCCAAGGCGGTGCCGCTCCAACGCGAGACGGGCGAAATATTTTTGATGAGGCCAGAGGCCTTGGTCGCGGCGATAGACTGGCGTCTCCACCGCCGCAGTCGCAGCAGCCTGCTCCGTGTCCACGGTCTCTTTCCATTCCGCTGGTTCGACGACCCTACGAGAAATGATGCGCTCCACGTCCTGCGCGATGAACGGACAGGCGGACAGGTCCACCGCGCGACGGTCGTTCCACAGGGCGTCGAATTCATCCTGAACCCAAGCAATGGTCGCGGGGTCGTCATCCTCCCAAAGCAACTCGTAGTTCAGTTTCCACGCGGACGCACTTTCGTTGACGCTGCCGAGAAAAGCAGTGGCCGTTCCATCCGCACGACGGATAACACCCGCTTTCCCGTGAATCAGCCCAAATGCCTCGTCCGGCAGAACCCGAACGGTGAGATTACCACCGGTGAGTGCCTGATAGAGCGCGCGGTAGCGGGGGATTGCGCTCGGCGGAGCGTCCTCCGGGCGCCCGGCACACCAACTGCGACGAAGCGCGGCCTGCGCGGCGGTGGCGGTGGCAAGGTCTTGCGGGTCGCAGTCGGAATTACAAATGATCCGAACTGGGCCGTTGATGCCGGCGATTGCTTCGCCGGCAACTTCGAAAAGGCTGCTCCGAAAATACCCCGCAATGCGGTCGTAGCTGACCGCTCCCGCCAATCTTTGCTTGAGCACCGCCTGATCGAGGCGAGTGCGGCGGCTGGAGTGGCGTTGAAGCATGAACAGGCGTCAACTTACGCTTGGTCGTTACGAAGGCGACCGGCGAGGAGGCGTGCGGCGGCGGAATCGAATGCCCATTCCGACATGCCGACGGCGTTGCCGAGGGCGGCGAGCCATTCGAGGAGGGCCAGGAATCGCTCGCGTTGCTGCCAGTAGAGGCCGGGGCCGAAAGTGTCGCGGAGGTATTGGCGGCCGGGGTCTGGATTGTTGTCTGCAGCGACCGTTTCGCGAAGGGCGAACAACAAGTGTCGTAAAGGTGAGGACGCGAAAGGATGCGGGCCGCTGCTAGATGCTCTCCCACGACGCGACGGGAGTGCGCCCGATGCCGAGATCGCGCCACCCGGTTGCGCTAGCAGAGTCGCCCCAAAGCCGGAAGAGGTGTGCATCGAAGCTCCGTTCGCCTTGTCGGCTTTCAGGAGAGGCTTGATGTCGGTGACGCCGAAGCCGCGCGCCAGCTCTTCATACATGCCCTTACGGCGCTCGCCACGACTCTCGATGTCGAGGGCGCGAAGATAGTAGCGCTCCACGAGAGAGAGTTCACGCCACGCAGCGTCGAGCCCTCGCGGAACGAGGTAGTCGCAGGCGATGCCAAGGGCGCGTTCGATGACCGCTTGGAAATCGCTCTTTTGACCGCGCTCGCGCACAGCGAAGACTTCGTGCTCTACATCACGACCATCGATGTTCCCGTATTGGGTGAGCACCTTGAGGGCGGCGGCGTAGGCGGCGAGTTGGTAGTCAGCGTCGTTGAAATTCGGCTCACTGCCCTCGTCGAGGGCCTGCATCGAGTCGATTTGGCGATGAACCTCGTCTTCCACCAAGGGAAAGATTTCGTCGAGAAAGCCGGCTTCCGTGCCGGTGCGCTTTCGGAGCACAAGGCAGACGGTGCCTTGAACATAGCTCCCTTTCTTGATGCCGGCAGCCTCCGTCTCGGTGCTGATTGTCCAAGCGGCGGTGGCTTTGAGACCAGCAGCCCAGAGAATCATACCGAGGTCTGCCCACACCGCAGGGTCTTGGTGAGTGAACATCACCATCTGCATACCGTTGTCAGGCATGTGCCGGGCGAGATTGCGGTAAATCTCCACCATTGAGCGACGGAAGTCCTCGCCGTCGCCTCGCACAGCAAGTTCGGCGCGGGAATCAGGTGCCCAATCTGGGAAAATTGAGGTCAGTTGTTTGTCATACCATGCGAGGAAGAAGTCTCCGAGTTCATGGTAGTTGACCGCGTCAGCGTAGGGTGGATCAGTGATCCAAAAGTCGCAGGTGTCGCGGAGGTCCCGGGCGTCGGACGTGCGAATTGATGATGGGCTGTTGAAGGAGATGTCGTTGAACTTATTGAACAAGTGCCACGACGCTTCGAGAGCAGGAAGCGGGCGACAGGAATAATTAAAGAGCGTGTTGAGCGCTTGGTTGCTGAATACATCCTCGCCTTTATCGATTGCGATACCCCGCACATGCCAGCGGCAAAGGCGGGCGTTCCAATTGGCCAAACGTCCACCGCCGAGCAGAAATGCCGCCTTTTCGTTGGCGTTTTGAGCGCGGGCCGCGGCTTTTTCCGCGATGAGTCCGTTGACCAACAATTGGCGCGGATTGAACAGATGGTGCCAATACGTCCAACCGCGTTCGCGATTCAGGCGATCAGTTTCAGCCCCCGACGGAATATTTTTTGATGGAATAAATCCAAGCCGTTGCCAATCGGAGAAACGCTGGCGCAGCAAGGCGAGAACCTTCGCCTCACGGGCTAAATCCTCCGCATCGGGCGCGGCGTAACGGCGATTACCTTCGGCATCGACCCAGCGAATACAATAGAGCCTTTCCTGAAAAACATCGTCCGAGCGCGGCACGACTTCGTCGCTTGTCCAGCGGCGGAGACCGTCCGCACCGCGGAGCGCCTCGACGGACCAAGTGCGATTCGGATCAAAGGGGTCAATCACGCGACTATCGACGACGGTGGCACCCTTCTTGTCTTTGTAGAGCTGCACTTCGGCATTCGTGCCAGTGATGTGGACTGGCTGCAAACGGTCGGAGCCGCTCACTCGCTGCCATTGGATAATGGCCTTTGTGGATTCGCCGACCAGCCAACTTGGTGCTAACGGGATGTAATACGGACTTCCCTCGGGCTTGGCCTCAACGCAGTAGAGATAGGCCTCCGCGCGTTCACCTCGAGAATTGTGTTCAATACCCCATTCGGTGATTTGACGGTTAGCGGCCGAGAAAACGTCGGTTTGCGCAGCTTTGATCTGGCGCTGCAACTCGATGCCACCTCCGAGCAGGTGAAGGCTGGCCCACGTCAGTAGGCCGGCGACTGGATTTAGGTCGGAACCAAAAGCGGCGCAGCCGATACGGGCTGCCTCGAAGGGGATAGAGCCACCGCCAGCGAAGCAGTCGCCCACGCGAAGGGTATGGCCATAAATGCGCTGACCGAGTTGCTCAATAAGCGAAGGCAGATTTGTCGCCGTAGTGTCGAGGTGGGCGTTGATTTCAGCCCACGCGACTTCGCTAGGACCGCAAATATGCTCGGGACGTTCACAGCGCTCCAACTGCTCAACGTAGGGCAGGCGCAAGAAGGCGGAGCGCTGGACCTCGCCGAGGTAGACATAAAGGTCGGAGGCGAGTCGCTCAACCCCCGCAACAGCATCGTCGATGGCCAAAATTGCGGAAGCCTTCGCTTCCTTGTCGCTACGAGCGATCCCAGCGGAGGCGAGGCGGAGAGTTTTGACTCGCTCCCTGGCCTCCTCGAGTTCGCCGTCGAGGTCCGACCAGCGCTGGCGTTCTTCAGGGGTGGCGAGCACGCCCAGTTCGGAAGTGGTGAAGCGTTTGTTCCAACGCTGCAACGCCCCGTCGTTGTCCATGGTGAGGATCTTTAGAAAAATCTCACGATCACGTCTAGGATTGCCTGAGGCCGGCATCAACATGCCAAGAATTGAAGCACGAACGAGGATGAGCGGCTTGCGGCCCCACCATCGCCCCAATCCAGTGAGGGTTTGTGAGTTCGTGCCCTTGCGTTCCTTAAAGGATTCGGCTGACAGGCGGGCAATGGGAAATTGAGTCTCGATATACGCAGGCATGAAGGCGGCGACGGGCAAAGATGTCAGAGCGAAAGAGCCAACTGGGAGTGGCCGAGCAGTTCGCGACGGGCACGAGGAGAAATTCCCTCACCTTTCACAAACGGATTATCCGCCAAGGCGGCGCGGAGGGCCTTTCGCCAACCAACGCCCTTTTGCATGGCTTGGCCGGTAGTGGCGACGGTCATGGTGAAGAGCCACCAGCGCTCCTCCGGAGCGAGGGCCTCCCAGTTGCGCAACGCATTCGGAATATCGTCCGGCGGCGCTTCTTCCACCGCCCAACACAGGATGCACAATTCTTTGCCAAGAGAGGGATGCACAGGAATAGAGGCTGACGGATTCTTGGTGAATTTGCAGGCCGGTAGTCCGTTGGCGCGGAGGCGGCGATTCGCTTCCTCCCAAAATACGGGAGCGAGGTCTTCCCAACGACGGCGATCAATGAGCACACGAAGGCTTGGCGCGGTTGGCGTAGAAGCGGCCGGGCTGCCACCGGCGAAATCGGAGAGGCCGCTTTCTCTGCGTTCGCTAATGGCGATCAAATCCGACCGGCCGGTGCCTTTGGGCACCTCAATCACAAATCCATGCCGTGCCTCATCGGGCAGGAAGCCCAAGCCGATAACTCGGCGGTCAGAGGTAGGCGCAATGGAACGGGGACGAGTCATGGCGATCATGCTTGGACGACCTTTTCGATATCGACGGCCACATTCGCAGTCTTCAGCCAATCGAGCAAACCTTGCCCGGTTGGGAACGAGAGGCTGCCCGCAGTTAACCGGAGTGAGCCAGCACCAGAGAGGGCTTGCACAGACTCGGCCACGCTCTTGAGGGCGTCGGCGGTGTAACCGGCATCAAGCGAGCCGACGTATTCCACATGCTGGCAGCCATCAGTGCTCTCGGCAATGAGGTTGAGGTCGTGGGCCTTGACGTTCGGGTTGGCCTCAAGACGACGGATAAAGTCCCAGACTGCGGCGGAATCGTCGAGACGTGAGGCACTGCGCCAGGTGGCGGGCTTGAGGGGATCGACGCGACGGGCCTCTTCGCCCCGTTGAGGGATGGACACCGTGACGGGAAGGGAAGCCAGGTTGTGCGCCGCTGCCTGTGCTACAGCGCAGACAACGCGAGTGCCGGCAGGGATGCGAATGGGACCGGCATAGGTGGTAGCACCGGCATTTTGGGGCGAGGACCCGTCCGTGGTATAGCGGATTGTAACGCCGTTGGCCTTCGGCAGAGCGAGGAGTTCCAATTCCCAATGGTCACCGCGATTGGTGAGCTTGTGCTTCACCAACAGAGTGGCGGTCCACTCTTTAACCGCACTGAGGAGCTCGGGCTTGGCTGGATCGAGAGCGAGAAACTGGTAGCGCAACCCCGTCGCCTCAAAACGCGACGGCGTGGGAACCGGGGACGATGCGGCCGTGGGCACAGCATCGCCCGTCTCGAACACCACCGTTGGGGCGTGCAGAGGCTCGATTTTCAGATAGCTGTGACCGCCGCTCGTAGGATCGTCATCAGTTGACAGAGTGCGAACATGCACTTCCGGAGTGGGTGGAGGGAACGGGCCGCGACGGACGTGATTGCCCTCCTCGCGCCAAAGACCGCGGCGAACACATTCGGCCTTGAGGTCATCAAGGGCGGAAGGTTTGTGGAGTTGCCACGTCGTAAGCACGGCGGCGTTCCGCTTGAAGTCTGACCATAGGACAACTTTGGTTTCGGATGAACCGAACAGCCGAGATTCGGCCTTGGAACGAAAGGCATCTTCGTCGATCTTTGTCGTAAATTTTTGTGCGGTTTCGAGGGTGTGACGAATCGTCCCTTCACCACTCTGATTGCCGGCAAAGGCAAGGTCGATGCCAGACGAACGCAGAGCACTATTGATCGACGGGTAAATGATTTGATCGAACGCCTCTTTCAACGCGGCGGTGAATTGCAGGGCGATGCGGTCGCGGAGCATGTCGAGGGCACGCCACTGCGGATCATCCGGCGGCGTGTTTTCCGCACGCAGATCATCTTCGATGCTCTGGAGCGCACGGGTCTGCCGGGCAGAATCGAGCACTTTTTGAAAGGTGTCGCGAGAACCCGTGAGGAACACGACGCGATTCTTGAATTGTTGCTGCGCCCACCACGCCTGCCAGTCAGCCGAAATCGAAAGCCCCTTGTCTTGGCCACCAGGTCGAACGATGACGAGTGTCGTCCGGTCGATTTCAAGTTGCACCTGATCGGGCGGCGGCAAAACCGCGACCGCTTGGAAGCAGTCTTTCAGCGAGGGCGTGAAGCACTCCGTCAAGTGATCCCGCAACATGCGGTCAACCGTCTCGGGATGCAGCGAGTTGGCTGTAGAACGGAGCTTGGCCGCGAGGTTTTGCTGATTCTTGAAATAGAGGCGCCCGTCGGGCGAGTTGTGCAAATACCACGCTCGCGTCGCGAGTTTATCGAGGACGTTGGCCTTGAAGGAGGAGAGATCGCGCCCGGGGCGCTGGAGGCAGTCAACAAGCTGGTATTCGCGGAGCCCATGAACTGCGCCCGGCGTGGTGGAGAGCGAAGCAATCAGGATGAGGCGGGCGGCGTCCGAGGCATCCGATGTCTTGTTGGCAACGTCGATTTGCTCGACTTCGGATTCGCCACCATGGGCGATGTCATGGGCGATGGCTTCGCTCAGCGACGGGTTAATGATGCGAATCTCGGAAGCGATTTCGTCTTTGTTCAGGTCGAAATCGTAAGGGTGGATGAGTTCGATCGCTTCCGCCCGATTCGACGACCAAAGGTCGGCGACGACCATTTGCATGAGACGGATTACACCGCGGGTCTGTTGAAAGCCGTCGTTTTCCTTAAATTTTCCAACGAGTTCCCGGAGGTCCGGGTGGAACGGGTAAGCATCGACCACGCGCGCGTGAAGTGCGTCCGGCGAAGTCGTCGTGAGATTCATCCGAGAGGCCTCACGCAACGCATCCCGATAGGCAGTGGCGACCCGACCGATTTCCGCCTCAGGCGCAATCGTCGCGAACAGGCGCTTGCGCAAGATGTGGTAAAGTTCGTCACCGTTGGGATTGACCGGCGTGATGGGGACAGCGATGCGCTTGGCCTCACCGGTGATGTTTTGAATCGCCCGGTCGAGAGCGGCCTGAAGGCGTTCTTGCCCCGTCGAATAGTTCGTGCCGGCGAGGTCGGAAAGGACGAGACAAACATTGTCCATTTCCGTCACGGCAACGAAGAGGTTGGCCAAAGCCGTAGTCGTGACGGCGGCGAGATCACTGTTACCCACCGGCACCGCGAGCGCGTATTCGAGATAGGGCGGCAGTTCGTCGAGGAAGATGATGACGGGGTCTTTTCCGAGGAGTTGTTTCCACGCCTCCGGGCCGGGAGCGGAAAAGAGCGGGGTAACGTAGCGAGCGAATTGTTCCGCCTTGCCGAGTTGGCCCGCGAGCGAACCCCAGATACCCGATGGGGCATCTGTGTTGCGACCATTGAAGCCGATGACGTTACAGGCCGGCAGATTTGGGGCCGGATTGCGCTGCCCTAAAATCGACTGCCGAAGCGCGGGGTCGCGAGCCAGCAGGCCGAGCGCGATCATGCTGTGCGTCTTACCACCACCCATCGCTTGCGAGAGCAGGAAAACCGACGAGCCGGACTGAGTGCTCGAAAGATGGCGAAACGCGCGGTCGATCAGCGCGGTCATGCCGTTGGTGAAATAGTTCTCCTCGAAAAACTCGGCTCCTTTGACCTCTTGCTTGAGGAACGTATCGAGACTCAAGACCGTAGCGCGGCGGTTTGATTCGTAAACCGAAGCGCGGGGGGAGCAGGTTTGTTTGAGGGGCATGGTAAGACGAGCAGCGGAAGATTTTCGGGCTAAGCTGTAAGGATTGGGGGCCTTGCGGAACTAGTCGAGCGACCAATCGGCCCCACCACAACGCAGACCGTGACTGAACGACCGGGCGGAGGTCGGAAAAAGGGCACTGAACCGACCCAGTTTAACAGTCAGCTTGGTCCATGGTATGATTTTCGAGCTTGGATTGCTCAACCAATCCCGAGCACTCAATGCCACACCACCACGACCGAAGCAGCGGGAAATTCCCGTTTGGCCTAACGGTGGCAACACAGGGAGCCCTCACGCATCTAACGGCAGACGACATCCTCTTGGCGTTGGGCCGCCATGGCGCGGGCGATTGGGGCGAGTTGGAAGCGGGCGACAAGGCAGCAAACGAACGAGCCCTCCAGACCGAGGGCCGACTGTTTTCGGCCTATCGTTCGGTGACCGGGACTCGCTTCTACGTCATCACCGAGTGTGACCGTTCGGCCACCACCGTTCTTCTGCCTCAGGAATACTGAGCGGACGAACTCAGCACCCATCGAAAGATGGGTGCTTTTTCAGCCGAAAAATACTCGCCCCTTTACCCACTCCGATCCGCCACGGTATGATTGTTCCAATGGCCATTCCTAAACCTGCCATCGTTCTCCAAGACCGCGACCTAGCGCTGCTGCGTGGCTTGTTCGAGTGCCGGGTGATGACGAACGACCATATTGCAGCCCTTTATTTCGACGGTCGGGCTGAAATGACCAAAAAACGCCTCCAAAGACTCAAGGCGGCGGGTCTCATTGCCGCTCGCAAGCGGAAGTCATTCGAACCAGCTGTGTTGTTCCTCACCATGGCCGGACTCGGACCACTGCGCGAACGAGGCGTCTTGCAGGAATACCCACCGTTCGACCTGCCCGCACTCGAACGTCGGGCGCGCGTGAGCGATATAACGCTCCGGCACGAGCTCGATATTATGGACGTGAAGACCGCTTTCCATGTTTCGACCAAAGGGCGCCGCGAACTTTCTATCCCTGAATTCAGCACTTGGCCGACGCTCTACCAATTTGAAGTGATGCGACCCTCTCACGCGAACGTCCTCGTGAAGCCCGACGGTTTTATTCGTATCCACGAAAAGGAAGCCGACGGCGGCGTCTCCGAGCACGCGTTTTTTTTGGAGGTGGATCGCTCGACGGAGACGCAAGACACTCTTGTCGCGCGCGCAGGCTACTACCTGGACTACTACAAATCCGGCGGTTTCGCGGAGCGAAATGGTGCAGCACGCTCGCAGGTGAAAGATTTCCCTTTTCGCGTCCTAATTGTTTTCAAAACCGCCGAGCGCCGAAACAACACAGCCGAGCGGCTACTTCAGCACAACCCACCAATCTTCACCCAAGTTTGGCTCTCGACCCAAGCCGAGGTTACAACCGATCCATTAGGCGCGATCTGGATTCGACCGATTGACTACCAAAAAGCGACGCGTGGCACCCCATTTGATCCGGAGCAAATCCACGCACAACGGGCCTATCAACGCCAGACCGCCCGGGAAACTTTCGTTGAGCAGACGGTAACTCGACTGTCGATATTGTCGGAGTAACGCCCCGCACCACTCAGTTCTGTCTACCGCAGCCCCGGCGCATCTCCCGCACAGGCACATCGCTCAAAAGAAAAGGCGACCCAATGGGCCGCCTGTCATTCATGATGAAAACCATCCCTTCATTTCTCGCGCCGATAAGGCAGTTGGTTGCCGCCCATCCCCAAGCTTCACCCACCGCACGAATCTCCGATGGCTTAGCTTCAGTAGTAGCGACTGGCCAAATTTCTCTCCTGCCTTGTCTCCGTCCGGGATAATCCAGACATGTCCTTTTGGCTTCACCAATGAAACAATTTGGTCGGCCTGCTCGTCAGAGCATTCCGCCCCCATTGTCGCAACGACGTTTGGAAAACCGTGCTGCGTGAGCCACCAGACCGAAGGGAAGCCCTCAACCACCGCCAGGTCCTCACGCGGACTCTTGAAGCGGTGCCCGTTGTAGAGGAAGCGCATCTTTCTGAATTCGTGCACAGCACCGTCTCGCTCCCGTTTTGAGGGGAAGCGATATCGAGGGTTCTCGTCCGAGATTGCTTCGTCATCTACAACTCGCCCTGCGTATCCGATCAATTGACCCGTCGAATCGTGGAGCGGTATCGCAATGCGTCCAGCGAGCGAACCTCGGGAACAAAACCCAAGACCGAATTGAGCGATTGTTTCTGCCACAAACCCGCGTCCGATCAAGTAAGGATGCAGGCGATCGAGGCCTTTGAGTTCGAAGTCGATCGGCATGTTTACCACGGCCGGCGGCATAGTCGGCTCCAGTGGTAACTCGGTCGCCGTTTCTCTTTTACCCGTTCGAGAACGCGGATTGCCGTCCAAGCAAAACCGTTGCTGTAAATCCAACGCCACCTTGCGCAATGCCGAGCCGTCATCGAGCGATGCATTTTCCATGAGGACCGCGAATTCCAACACATTGCCTTTCGCCTGACAGCCGAAGCAGTGAAAAATGCCGCGCGCAAGATTCGCCGAGAAAGAAGGCGACTTCCTCTTTCCAGCATGACTCGGCAGAGGACAGAATCCCATATGCTGATCGCCCTTGCGTTTGACCTCTACCCCATAGTGCCGAAGCACATCTTCAAACGAGAGCTTTTCCCGAAGCTCTTTGAAATCAATCCATGTAGCCACGATGTATCCTTTGTTGAGTGTTATATTGAACAATTCCGACTCAATTTAACCATATTATCCACTCTGGGTCACGTATCGCCCTCCCTTTTCAATGGCCACTGGATGAGTTGCTCGGCATTTTGTTGTATGTTATATTCGTATACAGATTGATAATATGCCTTGCGGCTCCTTTTGGCGGCTGGATGAGGACTACCACCACACGCTGTGGCGGCACTCACTAACCACCAATAACGTTAGGCACCATGTTCACTACTAATACCGGGCGATTGCGCCCAGACGCAGAAACGATTGCCGAGTTCGCGGCAACCCTACCGGAGCACGAGATCGCTCGTCTTGAAGAGTGGCAAGGAACCCTCAAAGACGCATTCAATTCGTTTGAGGCGCGTTTGGAGGAGATCCCCGAACGTGAACGAAAAGCACTTCTCAGCCTACTCTACAAAGATGTAGTCGAAACGATTTTCGATTTTCGTCTTTCGCTGGAGGCACGGACTGCCCGTCGTGAAATTCAATCAGCTACCTCGATCGAAGAAAAACTATCTGCGGTTAGAAGGTTCGAGGCGATCATGGCCGACGTTGCCATGATTCACGGAAAATAGCGCAAGCTGCCCACCGGGCAGCTTTTTATGTGTCAATCCTGAGAGATTCGGCAAGAGCCTTCAGACGCTCCAGCTTCTCCTGTTTTTCATGCTCGGGATACCCTTTCTGCGAGATGCGCTTAGACAGCATTTCCTCCATTGCAGAAACGTTCTCATCAAACTCCACGAATGAGAGTAGTTCCTTGACGGCGTGAGCCGTTTTTTCATCGATCGCGCTCTCCTGTTTCTTGGTCAGTTTTGAAAACTCTTCGTCGAGCTTAAACGCCTCTGCAATCGACGGCACCGTAACAGAGAACCGCAGCTTATCTTCTAAAATGGGCGTCCCCTCTGAATGCCGTAAGACCAAGAAAGTGAAGAAAGTGGTGCTTCCGGCAGCCAAATCTAGTGTCACGGTGCCACTCTGGTCCGCATCAACGATGCATACCCCATTTCTTTCGGGCGGCATCCAACCATTTTCGAATCCGTTCTCTTTTCTGTATCCGCGAATATCATGCGTTTTCTTTCCAAACTTTTCCGAAACCTTCCATCTTACTTCCACGGTTCGCCCGACGAGACCAGTTTCAACCGCGAAAAAATCTGTAGAAAGCGACTGCTCCGATTTGCGCCGCAAAAATAACCTCCGCAACTCCAAGTCTTTTTGCGCGAACGCAACCATGTTAGCCTCTTCCAGAGCTGCAAATTCTTTGGTGCTCTCAACCGCGTTAACGTCATATAATTTCCGCAAGCGTTGGTAGTTTTCTTCGACGAGTTCGTCGGATTGCGGGAGTTTCGACATGCGGACTTCACTCCATGTTTTTGAACATCCAAATTTTTCAAATAAGGCAGCATTCAATTCTTGGTTGAGATCGACGCAGGCCACGTCATGAAAAACGAAGGATTTTCCGTCTGCATCTGTGATAACTTGGCATAGCGCCGGAAAAAAAGGCCACTCCTTCATTATCCGAAGGAAACGCCCTTTCGCAGCAAGAGCAGGAACGACAAACTCATCGTTGAGGGCGTTGACGAACCGTTGTTCAGCCCCGTTCTCTAGCATTCGCGCAGACTTAAATTCTTTGTGACTGACTTTTCTGAAATGACATCGGAGGATGTATTCTACCTTAACCCCGGTTGTGGTATCCGCATAAAATACCCCTTCGCCAGAAAACATCTCAAACGCAGAAGATGGGCCGGTTTCATAAGGATCGATAGGCATTTTAGAAAAGGGTATTGGCTGGTAAAATCACGCCAGCCATTGCCTGATTCTTCTCTCAATTATCGATTTACACGTCGAGTATTTTTGTCGTGATCGCCGGATGATTCGGTCGCTTCGGTCGCATTGCAGCGTTCGCGCAGGGAGTGTTCGGCCCAAGAAGGGTTCGACATCCTGACCGCACGTGAGAATTTTAACAAAAACCTCTCGGTTGCTTAGGTTGGTAAATGAGGTTGCCGCGTAGGAGCTTCCAAACGCCTCCTGAAGAAATCTGGCATCTTCGTGCCCTACTCGAAACGCCATCAATGATCCCACATTCCCAAAAACAGCGTCGCGAATTGCTGCTTTCAACTGCCCCAGATACTGGTTCGCGAGCGTTAGGCTCAGCCGATACTTGCGGCATTCCGCCAGTGCGGAAATGAACGATTCCGAAACGAACGAGTGCCACTCATCTACGTAGAGGTAGAAATCGCACCTGCCATCTTCAGGCATGTCCGCACGTGACATTGCAGCGAGTTGAAATTGTGTTACCCAAAGTGATCCCAAGAGATTTGCTTTGTCTGCACCGAGCTTTCCTTTGGACAAATTCGCCAAAAATATCCGGCGGTTATCCATCATAAATCGAGCGTCCATGCGATTCCTAATCTGTCCAAGAATGTTTCTTACGTTTGGTGACAAGAGCAGAGCGCCAACTTTGTTAAGAATGGGCGCAACGAATTCGGCCTGAGTCTTCCGGTCGATACTTTCAAATTCGCGTTCCCAATAGGCACGAACAACAGGGTCGCTAACTTGTTTCACAACCCAGACCCGATAGTGTTCATCGGACAGCATTCTTTGAAGTCCCAGAAGACTGACATTTTCGCATTCAAGCAGGGCAGCGAGAGCATAGCTCAGGATATTTTCCATCCTAGGGCCAAAGAACTCCGGCCAACTCGCCTTAAACGCTGCAACTATACCCGAAACGACGAGATGTTTTCGTTCTGGCAGCGTCTTTGCCAGCAGGTTCAGTCCGACAGGAAAATCTCCGTCAGAAGGATCGAAGTAAGCTACGTCTTCGATACGATGACGCGGCAGGTGAGAAAGAATTTCACGGCAGAGATCACCGTGCGGATCAATCACTGCCACCCCCCGTCCAGCCTCGATGTCTTGCATAATGAGATTAAAAAGCAGCGTCGATTTTCCGACGCCTGATTTGCCGAGGACGAAAAGATGTTGACGGCGATCACGCTCCGTCAGCGCGAACATTTCTTCTTTTCCCCACAAGTTCCGGCTGCCTAAAACAATTTCACTAGTCATTTTTCAATCGGGCCTCTACTCCGAGGAACCCAGAGGTTCCAAACTGCCGGGCTATTGGTCGGCAGTCGTTTTTGGCAGCAAACGCTTTTCACGAGCCACCAAGGTAATAGAGGCTCGACTGCAAACGACCCGGAGTTAGCTACCGTTCATTCAATTATATCAAACTCGGGATGTTTTTCATATCGAAAACAGTATGTATTTTTAGAATACATTTTTAATACAAAACTATTTTTAGTATTTTAATTTAACATACAAAAATACCGGCAACCCGATCCGCGTCTCAACCCGTAGCCGGCGCTTTGCGCCGAAGAGTTCACCTGTGGCCGGCGCGTGAGCGCCGGAAGAGAGGGAGGTTTTTGGGCGAGCGCCGCAG
>CALRZR010000085.1:0-25662 GCA_943372705.1 Opitutus sp. GAS368
CGCCGCACCCAGCCGGGCCACGTCCGCCGCCTGCGTCGCCGCGAGATCGCGCGACTCCGCGCTGTCTTTGCCAAGGTCGTAAAGTTCGTCGGGCTTTCCTTTTTGCCTCACCAATTTCCAATTTCCCTCGCGCACCGCGCGTAACTCGCCGTTGCGCCAAAACAACCGCTCGTGCGGCGCGCCCGCCTTCTCACCTGTGAGATACGGCAGCAGATTCACGCTGTCGTATCTTTTGTCCGTCGGCATCGGCGCACCCGCCACCGCCAATGACGTGGCAAACACATCCACCGAACTCACCGGGCGATCGTCCGTTTTTCCCGCCGCGATTTTTCCGGGCCACGAAATCAAAAACGGCACGCGCACGCCGCCTTCGTAAACCGTGCCTTTGCCCGCGCGCAGTGGCGTGTTATCCGACCCGTTGATTCCCACCGGGCCGCCGTTGTCGCTGAAAAAGAAGACCAGCGTGCGCTCCGCCTGCCCCGTTGCGTGCAGCGCCGCGAGCGCCTCGCCGATCGCATCGTCCATCAGGCTCAGTTGCGCCGCATATTTCTGCCGCACCGGATCTTTGATCGCCGCAAACCGCGCCAGCCTCTCCGGCGTAGGCTCATGCGGTGTGTGCGGAGCGTTGAAGGCCAAGTAGAGAAACCACGGCTCGGCCTGATGCCGGCGCATAAACTCCGCCGCCTCGCGTCCGAACGTTTCCGTTAGGTGAGCCGGCGCCGGCACCGGCACCGGCACGCCATTCCGCTTGATCGGCACCTGATATTCCACTGCTCCGTTTTCCGTCCACTCGCGAAAGCGGTGCCCGCCGCCGATAAATCCATACGTCTCGGTAAACCCGCGTTTGTCCGGCGCGAATTCCGGCGCCGCCCCGAGGTGCCACTTGCCGATCCAGCCGGTCACGTAGCCCGCCGCTTTCATGCGCGCCGGTAGCAACGTTTCCCCCACCGGCAGCCCCTCCGTGTGGCTGTTCGGATCAAAAAGCGGATTTCGTTCGTGGCCGAAGCGTTGCTGGTAGCGTCCGGCCATCAGCCCCGCGCGCGTGGGACTGCAAAACGGGTGGGTCACATATCCGCTCGTGAAACGCACCCCGTTCTTCGCCAACGCGTCCAAATTCGGCGTGGGAATATCCTTCACCCCCTGAAACCCCGCGTCCGCATAGCCTTGGTCGTCCGACACAATCAGCAGCACGTTGGGCCGCGCCGCACCGGCCGCGCTCGCCCAGCCCGCCAACAGCCACGCCGCTACGACTACGATCAGGGGTGTATTTTTCATCGTGCTGAAAACCTATTTCGCCCCGGCGTCCGCGTGCAAAGGCAATCCACCGCGTCATGAAACTTTCATCTTCTTTCATTTTGATCTCAGCGTCGCCCGCCCGACACTCGCTCGCATGGCCCACCCCGCCCTCGTCCGTGTTTACGTTTGCCGCGTCCTCGCCGCCGCCTGCGCGCTCACCTCCCTCGCCGCCCGTGAAGTCGATCACGCGCTCACCGCCGCCACGTGGCACTCCGCCCTCGGTCTGCCGGAGGATTGGCACAAGCCCCTCGCTGACGACCGCGGCGCGCTCCTCTACGATTTCGGTCCCGGGCCCTACGCCAAGCCGCTCACCGTCGTCGAATTCGGCCTGCGCGACCAACCGCTCACCCGCACCCGCCAGTGGCACGACTCCCCTCGCGTGCCGCTCTTGCGCACCTCGCTCGCCCATGGCGACCAGCGCGTCGAGGTCACCACGCTCGCTGTGCCGCCTGAAAAAATCGCCGCTACCTCCGGCGTCTTTCCCAAATACGAACGCCTCGACGGCATCAGCGGCGCGCTCGGTTGGGCGCAGCCCTCCACCGCCTGCAGCCCGGAATTCCGCAACGTTGCCTGGGGCATCAACCGTCCGATCCGCTACCGCGTGCGCGTCGCCGCCCACGCGAAGAAGCGCATCGTCCTCGGTTTCTGCGAAAGCTACAAACCGCGCCTCAACGAACGCGTCGCCGCCATGCACGTCGAGGGCGCCCCCGAGCAGGTCGCCGACCTCGCGCTCACCGCCGCCCGCAACGTCCCGCAGATTTTTCTCTTCGAAGCCGCCGACACCGACGGCGACGGTTGGCTCAACATCCGCGTCGAGCCCCCGCAGGGCAAAGACCCGAATCCCGCCCTCGCGATGATCGCCGTCTACGCCGCCGACGCCCGCTTCAACCGCGACCTCCTCCTCGCCGGCCGCAATGACCCCAAAGATCCCGCTGAGCTCCGCATCGCCTGCGGCACCGAAATGCTCGCCCAGCCCGCGCGCCTCGACGCCCTGCAGGCCGAGTTCCCCGCTGGCTCCGCGCCCATTCTCACCGTGCGCACCGGTCGTGATCTCCATGCCGACGACCGCGGTGGTCTCTCGCTCGACGCGACGCCGTTCCTCGTCACGCAACCGCGCGCCGCCCGCATCGAGCGCACCGCCGACCGCTGGATTCTTCATTTCCCCGCCAACACCACCCGCGCCACCGCCCTCGTATTCTCCGGACAAGCCACCGCTGCCGACGCCGCGAACGCCACCGCCACCTTCGATTTCGCCCGCGCCGCCCGCGACGTCACCACCCGCTGGCAACGCACCGACATCCCGTTCGGCCGCGTCACGATCGGCGATCCCGCGATCCAACGCCTCGTCGACGATTCTCTGCGCAACCTCTACCAGGCCCGCGAACGCATCAACGGCGTCGGCCAGTTCAATTCCAGTTTCACCCTCTACCGCGGCCTCTGGGCCGGCGACGTCATCTACATGGTCAATCTCGCCTCGCTCCTCGGCGACTTCGCCCGCGCCCGCGAAACCCTCGATACCACGATGTCGTTTCAAAACGCCGCCGGCCTCATCGACGAACTCCCGCCGCTCGTGATTTATCGCGCCACGCCCGCCGTCTTCTGGGCGATGGAGCGCTACGCGCGCCTCAGCGGCGATTGGCCGACCGTCGAGCGCCACTGGCCCGCCATTCTCCGCGGAGTGCAGGCTCTCCGCGCCGCCCGCGATTCCACGCTCACCACCCCGGGCGCCCCGAACGCCGGCCTGCTGCCCGCCGGTTTCAACGACGGCGGCATCGCCGAAATCGGCGCCGAATATTCCTCCGTCTTTTGGTCCATCACCGGCCTTCGCGCCACCGCCCGCGCCGGTCGCGCCATCGGCCGTGCCGCCGACGCCACTGCGATCGACCGCCTGGCTGACGAATTTCTCGCCGCCCTCCAAAAATCGTCGCAACGCGATCTGCGCACCGACGCCCACGGCCATCGCTACCTCCCGGTCCGCGTCGGCCTCACCGGTCCCGATCCCGTTCCGCAAGTCGCACAGTGGAGCGTGATCGAGCACCACATTTTCGGCGGCGGTCTCCCGCTGCAGAGTGAACTCCTCCGCGGCACGCTCGACATGCTCGGTGCCGCCGAGGCCGAGGGCTTGCCGCACAGCATCGGCTGGCTGCGTGACGGTCTCTGGGTCGGCTACAGCTCGCTCTACGCCCACGCGCCGCTCCTCCTCGGCCGCCACGAAAAAACCGCCGATCTACTCTACGCCATCGCCAACCACGCCACGCCCGTCGGCGGTTGGGTCGAAGAGCAATCGCAGAAAAACGCCCCCGCCAAAACCGCCGGCGACCAACCCCACTGCTGGGCCGCCGCGCTCTTCGCGCGCCTCGTCGTCTCCATGCTCGCGACCGAGCACAACGACTCCGTCCACCTCCTCCTCGCGACTCCGCCCGAATGGCTCCGCCCCGGCATGGTCAACCGCCTCGACGGCGTCCACGTCCCGGGCGGCCGGCTCACACTCTCGCTCACGATTTCCCCCGACGGCCAGTCCGCCACGCTCGAGACCTCGCCGCTCACCAGCGATCGCATCATTCTCCACACGCGCAGCCTGCAAGCCGCCGGCTTCAAACTCGCCGACCAACCCGTCACGCCCAACGAAATCCCCGTGCGCACCGGCGAGCCACTCAAGCTCACCTTCCGCCGCTGACCTTGCCTTTTCCGACGGGGACAACTCTTGGTGCCGACGTCCCCGCTCACACGGTTTCCCGAATCAACCACGCCGCCCGCACCTTTCGCCTTGAGCGCAGTCGCGCTAAGCACGGCCGAACCGATGGACGAGCAGCACGAGGGTCAGCACGATGACCACGGGCGTCAGCAGCATAAACACCCATGACCAGCCGCTGCGCCGCGGCACCGCCGATCCCGCTGTCTTCGCAATCTTTCTCACCTTTCGGTTCTCGCGGCTTTGCTTCCACGCGAACACGTCCAGCACTCCACCGCAGATATCGAGAGTCGTCAGCAGCCACGAGAATCCTTCGAAGAGGCCCGCCAGAAACTCTCCGAGCACCACCAAAATTTCCAGCAGCTCCACGGCGCCTCACATGTCCGGCGGCACGTTCGCGATCGCTTCCTCGATCGTCGTGAGGCCTTCCTTCACCTTCAAAATACTGTCTTGGTGCAGCGTCTTCATGCCGTTGCGTTGGGCGATCTTTTTCAATTCGGCCGACTCGGCCTCCTTGTTGATCGCCTCGATCAGCTCTTCGTTGCTCACCATCAGTTCGTGGATACCCACGCGGCCTTTGTAGCCACTGCCGCCGCACTTCGGGCAACCCTTGGGATTCGGTTTAAAAATCTGCCCGTGCCAGCCGATGGCGCGTTCCATGATCTCCTGCTCCCGGCCCTCCGGCGTGTAGGCCACGCGGCAAGTCTTGCACACGCGGCGCATGAGCCGTTGCGCGCACACGCACAGCAGCGACGACGACACCATGAACGACTCCACGCCCATCTCCGTGAGACGCGAGACCGTCGTCGGAGCATCGTTCGTATGCAGCGTCGAGATGAGCAAGTGACCCGTGAGGGCCGCTTCGACCGCGATGCCCGCCGTCTCCTTATCGCGGATTTCGCCGACGAGGATAATGTCAGGATCTTGACGAAGAAATGCGCGCAGCGCCGTCGCAAATGTGAGCCCGATCTGCCGGTGCATCTGCATCTGGTTCAGCCCGGGAAGCGTGTATTCGATCGGGTCCTCCGCCGTGCGGATGACGATGTCCGGCGTGTTGATCTCGTTGAGCGCCGAGTAGAGCGTCATCGACTTGCCGGAGCCCGTCGGCCCGCAGTGCAAAATCATACCGTAGGGCTGGCGGATGCACTCGCGGTATTTCGTGAGATTCTCCTCGGAGAAACCGAGCGCGGGCAACGGCAGCGTCGTCTTCTGTTTGTCGAGAATACGCATCACGACGCCTTCGCCGTGATTCAGCGGGGCCGTGGAGACACGCAAGTCGAGATCGAGATTCTTCTTCGTGTATTGCTTGAACACGATGCGTCCATCCTGCGGCAACCGGCGCTCCGAGATGTCCAGGTTGCACATGATCTTCAGGCGGGCTATCAGCGCCGGCCCGACCTTTTTCGGCAACCGCAGCTTCTCATGACAGATGCCGTCGATGCGGTTGCGGACGATGATTTCCTTCTCCTGTGGCTCGATGTGAATATCGCTCGTCCCCGAGAAATACGCGTCCTCGATGATGCGGTTCGCGAGCTGGATGATCGGACCCGACTCTTCGTTGACGTCCTCTTCCTTCAGCTCCCCTTCGCCGTGGCCCTCGCCGTATTCGGCGCCGATCTGCATCACGACGTCGTCGAAGCCGCCGCCGCCGCGATCCTGCCCTTTGTTAAACTTGTCCTTGATGTCCTTTTCGCGCGCGAGCAGCCGCACCACCCGCTTGCCGGTCATCTCCTGAATCTTCGTGGGCAGCGTGACCTCGAAGGGATTCGCAAACGCCACCAGCAACATCTCGCCCACTTGTCCGACCGGCAGCACGAGGTTTTCTTTGCAAAAATCCTCCGGGATGCGCTCGAAGGTCTGCGGCGTCATCCGGTAGTGCGCCACGTTGTAGGGCGAGAGATTCAGCGCGCGCGACTTCGCCACGAGACACTGGAACGCCGTGACCTTGAATTCCTCCTGCAGCAGCTTGTCGAGGGCGTCGCCGCTGAGGTCCTCCGGCCGCGCCGAGAGCGCGCCGCGCTGGTCGTTGTCGAGCCGGCCCATCTCGACGAGCTTGGAGACAATCTGGAGCTGAATTTTTCCGAGGGGCATGGGCGGTTATTTCGTCGGCACCGGCACGGGCAACGCCACCGGCAAAATCGGCGCGGCGGCGTGTTCGACCGGCAGTTTTTCCAAGTAGTCCGCGATACCTTCCAGCGTTGTGCCAAACCAGATGATCGGTCCGTTTAACTGCTTTTCCCAATACGTGCGCACCGCCGGGCTCAGGTAGTAGGCCGTCGCCACAAAGTGAAACTCCTCCTCGCGATCAAACGGCACGGACCACGTCGCCCAGCACGCCCCCACATCGAGCCCCTTTTTCGAATCGTCCGGCACATCGTAGTCGCGCAAGTCCACCAGCCCCACGCCTTCGGCCTCGACGAGGTGATGCAGCACATCATCTTCCTTCAAAACCTTCATGTCATAGGCGAGGATGCCCAAAATCGTGCTCTGCCGAGGCTGCTCGGACGCCACGATTTCGATCAGCTTCTCGTTCGCGTTCTCCAGGTCCTCGATCTTCACCAAATTGTGTTCGACGAGGTTCGCGCCGAGCAACCGGTTGGCGCGCATCAGGAGGGGACGGTGTTCCTTGGACATACGGGAAAAAAGTTGGCTCAGGCCGCCGCGTCAGACGACTTTTTTTCGGCCGCGCGGAACTTGGTGACACGCTTTAACAACTCTTTCTTGAGCTTGTCCAAGCCATCGCCCGTGAGGCACGAAATCTCGATCGTCTCGGCCGTTTTGTAGCGCGTCTTGAATTTCTTCAACAGCGCCGCCGCCTCCGGCACGTCCATTTTGTTCGCCACCACGAGGCGCGGCTTTTTCAAAAGCGCCGGATCGTAGAGCTTCAGCTCGTTCAGGAGGTGTTTGTAGTCGTCGCGCGGATCGCGCGCATCCGTGCCCGCCATATCCACGAGGAAGATCAGCAGTGCACAGCGCTCGATGTGCCGGAGAAACCGGTGCCCCAGCCCGCGGTTGTCGTGCGCACCCTCGATGAGCCCGGGGACGTCCGCCAACAGCAGCCGTTTCGTGCCCTTCACCTCATCCGAGTAGTCGATCACGCCGATCTGCGGGTGCAGCGTCGTAAACGGATAGGCCGCCGTCTTCGGCCGCGCCTTGGTGATGCGGGTCGTAAGCGAGGATTTGCCCGCATTCGGGAAACCCACGAGCCCCACGTCGGCGATGCTCTTCAAAATAAGCCGATATTCCCCGCGCTCGCCGTCGAGACCGGGATTGGCGCGCTTCGGTGCCCGGTTGGTGGACGTTTTGAAATGCGTGTTGCCCCAGCCGCCGTTGCCACCCTTGCACAACACGACCCGCTGCCCGTCTTCGACGATCTCGGCGACCATCTTGTCGGTCGCGAGGTCGATCACGATCGTGCCGAGCGGCATCCGCATCTCGCAGTGCTTGCCGTCGCGACCGTGGCAATCCGCACCTTGGCCGTGCTCGCCGCGCTCACCGTGCCAGTGCGGCTGAAACTTGTAGTCCACGAGATTGTTCGTGTTCACGTCGCCGATCAGCACGACATCGCCCCCGCGCCCGCCGTCGCCGCCGTTGGGCCCGCCCCAAGGCTCGTATTTTTCGCGGCGGAAGGCGATACAGCCCCGACCGCCGTCACCGGCTGATAATTTCACTGTGCATTCGTCAACAAACATGACGCCAACATGCAGAAGCCCCGGCGTTTGCCAAGGGGTAGTCCACCCTACGGCCTGGTTAACCACCGCCCAACCGGAACAAGTCGCTTGGTATGCGAGGCCGAACCACTTCCCTGCACAGTCAAATCAGGCCTTCGTCGGCGAAGGAAGCGCAAGCCGTTCAATTGGTTTCAGGCCACCTCAACCCCAGCAGATACACATCACCCTTGCTCTTCACACTATCGGCCATGTTCTTTTCGAAGAGAACCGCCGGTATTCCGCCATGCGGAGAGCGAGCCCCCTCCACCACCGACTGATTTTCGCCATCCCCTAAACAATGCACGAAATCACATTCATTTTGATTCTCTGCTTGGTCTATTTCGGAGGGACTTGGGCATTCGACACTCTGGTGCGTGAGCAATATCAGGCACACCGCGAAGAGTGGGTCCGATTTGGCAGCCCCTCCGGCATTTCCTATTCACCACCTGGAAGCCTCGAATGGAGGAATAGCGCCAAACAGATCAAGCTGGCGTTGAGGTGGACATTTAGCCCTCCCGAGTGGGCGCAAGAATCGAGGCGTGCACGAATGGCCGTAACCGTGATGCGAGCTTCATTTTCCTGCATCATATTCTGGATCGCTTTCATGATCGCTCGATCCACCGGCAGTATCTGAGCGTTCGCACAGAAAAGGGCTCATCAGAAATAGAAACGGCGGCGCCCCAACCAGCCCCCGTTCACAGTGAAATCTTGATCCCTTTGCGCAGGTAGGTCGGGACGTCGAGGTCTTGGCCGTCGAAGAGGTTGCGGTCGGTCTTTTCGAAATGTCCGCGACGCTCCACTTCGCCGAAGCCAAATTCGTCTTGCGCGGCCTTGGCGGCGTGCAGATTGCGCGCTTCGGCGGTGTCGGCTCCACGGCCCGCGGAGGGTGCCAATAATTCCTCCGGAGCGGCGGCCGGCGGTTGATTGGCGGGCGCGTGCGCCGTGGGGCTCTCATTGCGCGGCACAAAGGGCGGCGACGTTTTGACGCGCGCCACCGGACCCGGGCGCCGTGAGGCCACACCGCGTCCGCCCATGTCGCTGGTGCCGAGCACGCACACTTCCACGCGGCCCGCCATGTCTTCGTCGATCACCGCGCCCATGATGATGTGCGAATCGCGGCCAAACTGCTCCGTGATCGCACTCATGAGTTCGTTGACCTTCGGCAGCGTGAGATCGGCGCCGCCGAGGATGTTCACGAGCAGGCGGTCCGCTTTGCGCGAAAACTCCGGCGTGTGCAGCAGCGGGCAGAGTTTCAGACTCGAGATGGTGTCGGCCACGGCATTTTCGCCTTTGCCTTCACCGAGGCTGAACAGCGTCTTTCCGCCGCGCTGGTTGAAGGCCTGCCGCAGCGTCGCAAAGTCGAGGTTGATGAGGCCGGTCTTGAAGAGCATCGCCCAGATCGACTTCACGCCGCGGCCGATCCACTCGTCGGCGCGCGCAAACGAATCCAGCACGGTTTCGTTGTCCGCCGCCTCCTGGAGGAGCACGTCGTTGGGCAACGGGATCACGGCGTCGCACACTTTGCGCAGCGCGAGCAGACCTTCTTCGGCCTGTTTGAGCCGGCGGCCGCCTTCGAAGGAAAACGGCATCGTCACAAACGCGATCACGAGCGCGCCCGACTCCGCGGCGATTTCCGCCACGGTCGGCGACGCGCCGCTGCCGGTGCCGCCGCCCATGCCGGTGACGAGGAACACGAGGTCGCAGTCTTTGACCACGTTAGAGATTTTCTCGCGGTCGGCTTCGGCGGCCACGCGGCCGAGCTCGGGATCGCCGCCGGCACCAAGGCCGCGCGTGACGCCCATGCCGATGAGGACTTTGTCCTGCACGGGCGAACTCGCGAGGGCCTGATAGTCGGTGTTGATCACCGCCATCTGCAGGCGCTCGAGATTTTCCATCTTCAGCCGGTCCACGGCATTCGAGCCCGCGCCACCGACACCGACGAGTTTGATCGCGATGTTTTTGTCGGTCAGGAGGCCGCGTTCGAGGGGAAGTTCGTTGAGATTCATGGCTGCTCAGGAATTGGCGAAGAGGCGTTTGACTCCCGACAGAAAGCCCCCCGCACGACGCACGGGGGGCGATTTTTCGGTCTGGGCACTCACGCCGTAGTAGAGAAGACCGAGGCCCGTATGGAAACCGGGGTCGCGGAGATTTTCCGCCACCCACCGGGGCGCCTCGCCGAGATGGGCCGGGACGCCGAACACTTTCGCCGCCACATCGGTGATTCCGGCGAGCTTCGCCGTGCCGCCGGTGAGCACGACGCCCGACGCGCAGAGCTCGGGCGTGAACGCGTTGCCGAGCCGCTTCTTCACAACTTCGAGCAGCTCCCACGTGCGGGCCGAGGTGATTTGCTCGATGGCTTGTTGGGGAAACTGGCGGTCGCCAATCGAGAAGTTGCCGTCGAGCCAGACCTTGGTGGCTTTGTCCTTCGTGTGGACGTTGGCCCGGCCGAAACGGAGTTTCAGTTTCTCCGCCTGCCCGTCGGTGAGGCGCAGGCCGATGCTGAGATCGTTGGTCAGGTGCGTGCCGCCCACCGGCACGACGCCCGTCGTGTGCGGCGCGCCGTCGCGGTAGAGCACGTAGTCGGTCGTGCCGGCGCCGATATCGAGCACGAGCACGCCGTGTTGGCGCTCCTCGAGGGTCGTCACCATGTGGCCCGCAGCCAGACTCGAGAGCACCAGCTCGCGCACTTCCAAATTGAAACCGCGGATCACGTGAATGTTGTCCGCCAACCGCTGCTCCTGCCCGTGCACGGTCCAGTAGCCGACCTCGAGCCGTTCTCCGACGAGGTTCTCCGGCAACGCCGGGACGAGGCGACCGTCGACGCGAAACGGCCGGCGGATGTGGTGCACCACGGCGCGTCCCTCGGGGAGCTCCTTCGACTTCGCGAGATCGCACACGGTGCGAATATCCGCGGCCTCGATCATGTTGTCGGCTGCTTTCACATTCACCGACGCCTCGTTGTAGAAACCTTCCAGATGCCCGCCCGTCTGGGCGAGAAACACGACGTCGATGCGCTCGCCGGCATCGCGCTCCGCTTGCTCGAGTGCGCTGTGCGTGCACTCGCTCGCGGCCTTGTAGTCGACGACGCTGCCCTTGATGATACCGCGGGAGGAACACTCGCCACAGCCGATGATCGCGAGCTCGCGCCCGTTGTATTCGCCGACGAGGACACTGATCTTGGAGGTGCCGATTTCAACGGCGCCGATGTAGGTGGGTCGAGAGCTCACAGTTTCGGTTTGGGCTGGGAATTGGGAAAAAAGTTATAGGCGGGAGCGGGTGCGGGCTTGGCCGGCGTCGGTGCGGCGGCCGGCGAGGTGCCGAGGTTGGCCATGCCGGGCGTTTGGAACGACACTAACACTTCGCGTCCAAGCGACAGGTCGATCTTGGCCGGGGGACTCGCCTCTTTCAGGAGCGTGTCCCAGTGGTAATCGAGTTTCGCGATCTGCTGGAAAAAATCTCCGTGCGCACCGAACACGACGGCCGTGCCGGGCTTTGTGCGCACGATCAATTCGCCATCGGTCTTGAGCCGCGCCAACGACACCACCTGCCACGTTTTATAGAGGTGCTCGGCATCGAAACGCGCCCGCCCGAGCAAATCCGCGACCAGGCCCATATTCTCCACGGGCTGAAATTTCCCTTCGGTGAGCTTGAGTTCCACGCCGTCCAACCACGGCAGTGTGCCGATCATCGCCGCATCGTAGCCGATGCCCTCGAAAACGACGCCGTCGCGCGCCACCAGCAGCGCCATTTTTTCGCCGTGCAACTCCGCCATCAGGCGGGCCACCGGCGAACGCTCCGCGACCTGCACCTTCAGCGTCTCGGGAAAACTTTTCGTGAGACTCGCCGACGTGACCTGACCGCTCGCGAGCAGGCGCTGCCGCAACCCCTGCAAATCGAGTTCCATCAGCGAGGCGTTCTTCGGCAACGCGAGCGTCCGCACGAGCCAGTCGTTGCCGAGCACGCCGTCGGTGCGGAGTTCGAGATGTTTCACCGCGACCGTCTTCGCCGAGTCCGGCACCTTGTTCGGATTTTCCTGCAGCGCCTGTCGGACTTCCCACGAGCCCCACGCGACGCCCACGATCACGAGGGCGACGCCCGCGACGCGCAAGCCCGAGAGCGTCAGCCGCCGCTTGCCCTCGCGCGACATCGCGCGCGGCTTGATGTCCTGGGAAATACTCTTCCAGGTGCGGGCCGTCGGAATGATGACAGGGTCTTTGCTCACGAGTGGGTAGGCGCAGCCGTTTGGAAACGCAGCAGCGCAGGCTTCACCAACTCCCGCACCAATCCCGTAAAATCCAGCCCCGCACACCGCGCACTCATCGGCAGCAAACTGGTCTCTTTCATGCCGGGCAGCGTGTTGATTTCCAGCAAAAACGCGTCGCCATCCTCAGGTAAAATGAAGTCGACGCGCGAATAGTCGCGACACCCGCACGCCGCGAACGCGGTCTCCGCCGCCGCCTGCACTTTGGCGGTCGTCGCCGCATCAAGCGGCGCCGGCGCAAAATACTCCGTGAGGCCCTTCGTGTATTTGCTCGTGTAGTCGTAAACACCCGATTTCGGCCGAATCTCGACGACGCCCATTGCCTTGCCTCCGAGCACGCCGACGGAAAGTTCGCGGCCGATGATGCGCCGCTCAATCAGCCACGAGCCGGCCGTGATCGACGCGAGCTTTACCACGAGTTCTGCATGCGTGCCGATCACACTCAGGCCAACGCTGCTGCCCTCGTTGTTGGGTTTCACGACGACGCTCTCGCCGAGTTTGGCGACGACCACGTCGGCGGTGGGTTTGGTGGCGGCCGTGAAACGCACGGCATCCGCGACGCGCACACCCCGGGCTGCCGCGGCGTCCTTGGTGCGCGTCTTGTCCATCGTCAGTTCGCTGCTGGCGGCATCGCATCCAGCGTAGGTCACACCGGCGGCATCGAGCAGCCGCTGCATCCCGCCGTCTTCACCAAACGTGCCGTGCAACGTCGAAAAAACGACGTGCCGCCGCGGATCGAGCCCCGCCGGCAGCGCGTCGGCGGTCAACTCGAACAACTGCGTGGGAAACGAGCGCGCCAATGCGAGCGCCGAAGCTTTGCCGGAGCCGAGCGAGACTTCGCGTTCGGCCGAAATGCCGCCGGCCAAAACGGCGATGATAGGGTGCGATGTAGTCATAAAACGTCCTTCCAGTTTTTCCCGTAAAGCAACACCTCGGGCTCGAGGTCCACCCCCGTGGCCGCCTTTACGCGGGCCCGCACGAGTCGCACCAATGCGACCACGTCGGCAGCGGTGGCGTCGCCGACGTTTACGATGAAATTTGCGTGAACGGGCGAGACCTCCGCGCCGCCGATGCGCGCGCGTTTCAGGCCGCTTTCGTCGATCAGGCGGCCCGCGGAATTGCCGGGAGGATTCTTGAAAATACATCCGGCGCTCGGCTCGCGGGGCTGCGATTCGTGGCGCTTCCGCGAGTAGACGTCCATCTGGCGTTTCACGTCTTCCGCGTTGGCATGCGAGACGGGCCGGAGCAACGCACCGATCGCAATCGCCTCGTGCAGTTCCGCGCAATGCCGGTAGGCCACGTGCATCTCATCCTTGGCCAACGTGCGCACTTCGCCGTCCCGGGTCATCAACTCAACCGCGACGACGACGTCGAAAATCCAACCGCCCATCGCCCCGGCATTCATGCGGAGCGCACCGCCCACGTTGCCGGGAATGCCTTCGAGAAACTCGAAACCCAGCAGGCCCGCTTTCGCCGCCAGCCCGCAGAGATTTTTCAAACGCAGCCCCGCGCCCACCCGCACGCAACCGTCGGCACGCGCCTCGAAGCGGGACCACGCCTCATGCGCGAGCGCGATGACGAGACCGTCGACGCCCTCGTCGGGGACGACGAGGTTTGAGCCGCGCCCGATGAGAAATACTTCGAGGTCGCGCGCGTGCGCTCCGCGCAGCAGCACCTGCAGATCGGCAACCGAGGCGGGCTCGGCATACACCCGCGCCGCGCCGCCGACGCGCATCGTGGTTTTCCCGGCCAACGGCTCTTCGCAGCCGAGTTTCGTCGCCGGCGCGAGGCGCGGTTTGAGCTCCGCAACAAATTCGGCCCACCGCGGATCGGCGGAGGCGCGCATTGCAGAGGGGCCGTCGGTAGCGGTCATGCCGTGACAGGTTCGGCGGACGAGGCGGGATCGCCCGGCCCGGCGAGTTGCTCAAGATCGTGCAGCATCAACTCGAGCGAGTTCGCCCGATCCATACGCTGGAGATTGCCGCGAAACTGCCGCAGCAACCAGTCGTTGAAAATAATATCGAGCACTTCGGCCGTCAGGCCGGCCACGCGGGTTTGCTCGACGACGATACCGCCGCCCTGGCGCTCGAAGAACGACGCGTTAGCCCGCTGGTGATCGTCCGCGGCCTGCGGATAGGGCACCAAAATGGCCGGCGTTTCGCAGCGGATCAGTTCCGCCAGGGTGCCCGCGCCGGCGCGGGAAACCACGAGATCGGCGGCGGAGAGCAACTCCGCGATACGGTCGCTGAAGGCGACGAACTCGGAGCGCACGGGCTCGCCGGTTTTCGACGGGTGCATCATGACGCCGTCGCGGCCTTTGCCCATGCCGGTCACGCAGTAAACTTGAATGCCCGCGGCCGCGAGGGTCGCAACTTGGTCGCGCACCCAGTCGTTGAGCGCGCCGGAGCCTTGGCTGCCGCCGAGGATGACGAGGACCTTTTGATTGGCATCCAGCCCGAGTGCGGCGCGGGCGGCGGCCTGCGGCTGGCGGACGAACTCCCGACGCACCGGGAGACCGACGTGTCGCGTGGCCGCAGCCCGGATACTCGGAATCCGGATACCGGGCGGCAAATAGACGCGTTGGGCGAAGCGGCCCAGCGACCGGATCGCGAGACCGGGCACGCGGTTCGATTCATGCAGAGCCACGGGCACGCCGAGCAGGCGGCCCGCGAGCACGATCGGCGCCGAGGTGAAACCGCCGAAGCCGACGAGACCGTCGGGGCGCAGCGAGCGCACGAGTTGCAGGCATTGGAGAAACGAGCGGGCCTGCGAGACGACGCACTTGAGCAGCTGCAGCGGGTTCAGGGAAAAGCCCGTGCCCGGCATCCGTTCGAAACGCAGATGCGGGTATTTCTCCAGCAGCCGCGCATCGACCTTCTTCTGGCTCACGAGCAACACGGCTTCGTGGCCACGCGACGCGAGCCCCTCGGCCAGCGAAATGCCGGGCGATAGGTGCCCGCCCGTGCCACCGCAAGAAATGAGATATTTGCTCATGCCATGACCTCCCGCATCGAGCGCGCATTGTTCGGCAGTGCGACGCGCCCCCAGGTGCGTTGCGTGTTGAGGAGAATGCCGAGCAGCAGGCCCATGAGCAGGAGATTGGAGAGGCCGGCGCTGATAAACGGCAGCGACATGCCCTTGGTCGGAAACACCCCGGTGACGACGCCAAGATTGATGATGGCCTGGAGGCAGATCATCAGCAGGCAACCGGTCACGAGCAGAAAATGAAAGAGATTCGGCGCGCGCCGGAGATGCACGAGGCCGGCGACAAACATCACGGCAAACACGAGCACCACACTCAGCGTCACCCACAGCCCCATTTCCTCACCGACGATGGAGAAGATAAAATCTGTGTGCGCCTCGGGCAAATAGGTGAGCTGCTGGCGGCCCTTGCCGAGCCCGGTGCCGTCGATGCCGCCGGCGGCGAACGCCGCGAGCGCCTGGCGCAGTTGGTAAGATTTCTCCTCGCTCATGAACTCCAGGAGTCGCCGCAGCCGGTTGGCGTTCAGAGTCACGAGCACGGCAAACGCCCCGATGACGAGCGCGATGGTCGGCAGCGTGTAGCGCCACTTCGCACCGGCCAGAAACAGGAGGAGCAGCCCGACGGCAATCATCAGGGCCGCCGTGCCGAAATCGGGTTCCAGCACTACGAGGCCGGCGAAAACTCCCACGATTCCAAGCGGCACGGCGAAACCGCGTTTGAACTCGCCAATGCGCGTCTGGTTGAGCGCGAGGTAGTGGGCGAGACAGAAGACGAGGCCGAACTTCGCAAACTCCGAAACCTGCAGGCGCAATGACCCGTAGCCGAGCCACCGCCGGCTGCCTTTGACGTCTATCCCGATGCGCGGGATCAGCACCAAAATGAGCAACACCACCAAGATGCCGCCGATCCACCAGGCGTAGCGGCGCAGGTAGTCGAGATTGAGCCGGCTCGCGATGAAGCAGACCAACGCCGCCAAGCCGACGCCCACCACCTGTTTTTGCAGGTATTGATACGGCACATCGACAACCTTCACCGTCGGCCGCGATTCCAAGCTCTGCTCAGCCGTGACCGGCGGGGTTGTCGTCACCTTTTTGGTGAACGACGAACTCGCGCTGAACAAAATCGACAGGCCGAGGGACGTGAGACCGAGGGCGCAGACGAGAATGATCGTCGCAGGATTGGGGATGAAGCGCGCGCGAGGTGATTCGGCGGGCCGTTCGCTGGCCATGGGTGGGGCAGGTAAGAACTGGCGCTGCGGTTAAGGTTTCTTCGAGGCGGGCGTCTCGTCGACGCGGATCACCGGGACTTCACCCGCGGGTGTGGGCGGTTGGGCGGTGATCACGGGCGCGGGTTGATCGAGTTGTGGCGTGGTAAAGAGTGGGCGCGCGTCGGCGGCGGGCTTCGGCGCAGGCGCGGACGCGCCGGAGGATTTCGTCGAAGCTTTGCCCGGCTGCTTGCCGTTGGCGGGGTCCCAACCGGGAATCACGAGCTCTTTGCCGGCGGCGAGTTTCAGCGGGTCGGTGATGTTGTTGGCGATTGCGAGATCGCGCTGACGCACGCCGTATTTCTGCGCGATGGCGCCGAGCGTCTCGCCGGATTGGACTGTGTGCTTCATCGTGGAACCGGTCGCCTTCGCGGGCGCAGTGGCAGCAACCGCGGGCTTGTTGGCGGCAGCAGCCGGCTCAGCCATGGCGGCCGAGGTGCGGCCGGACGACTTGCCGGGGATGATGAGCTTCTGGCCCGGCTGCAGGATAGTCGTGCTCTTGAGACTGTTGGCGGCGGCGAGTTCGGGGACGGACAGTTTGTTCTTGTTCGCGATGCTCCACAGACTGTCGCCGGATTTCACAGTGTAGGTGGTCATCGGCGTCACGTCCTTAACCGGTTCGGCAACCAGCGTCGAAGCGACCGGGGTGTTTGGACGCGTGGGCGTGAAACGCACGCCGACACTCGGCGCGGCGCTCGCCGGCGCATCGGGGTTGAAACCCACGGGCGGCGGAGGCGCGGCGACTGCAATCGTCGGAGCAGCCGTCGGCACCGTGATGGGCGCGATCGGTTCGGACTTCGCGACGGTATCGGCGGGCGCCGGTGCGGGCTTGGTGGTGGTGCTGCAGCCCGGATTCGCAAAAATCAGGACGAGGGCGAACACGTGGATGCCCACGACGATGCCGAAAATTTTGAGGATTTTCATAGGAGGAATGTTGGCTGTTTTCTGGGGTCTGTGGAAAGGGAAGGCTACGGAATAAAAAGAGAGGAGCCGGGTGGCCCGAAGTTCAGGCGGGCGACTTCGCGTTCGCGGCGAGTTTTGCGCGACGGGTGGCCCACGCGCGGATGAAAGCCCGGTTGCTCGCCCCAAGCGGCGCGTGCGTGTTCGCCACGATCGCAAAACGGGGCGCGATTGCTGCGGGTCGGTCGGCGGGCGTGACGACAGCGGCAACGGGCGGACGGTTGGTGGTGCGGGTGGTCGGCATGGCGTCAGCGGAGTTTGAGCGTGCCGAGGCCGGCGAGTGCACAGATGAGCGAGAGGACCCAGAAACGCAGCACGACTTTCGTCTCGGGCCAGCCTTGCTTTTGAAAATGGTGATGGATCGGTGCCATCTTGAAGAAGCGCTTCCCCTCCCCTGTTGGGCTGCGGCGCTTGGTGTATTTGAAATAGGAAACCTGAATGATCACCGAAACGGCTTCCCAGACGAACACGCCGCCGACGATCACGAGCGTGAGCGGCTGTTGCACCATGAAGGCCATGATTCCGATGAGGCCGCCGAGCGCGAGCGAGCCGGTGTCGCCCATAAAAAGTTCGGCCGGGTGCGAGTTAAACCAGAGGAACGCCAGCCCCGCGCCGACGAGCGAGCCGCAGACGACGGTGAGTTCGCCCGCGCCGGCCACGTAAGGCACCAGGAGGAACTCGGAGAGAATGACGTTTCCGGCGATGTAGGCCAAAATGCCGTAGACGAGCGTCACCGAAATCGTGCAACCGATCGCGAGACCGTCGAGGCCGTCGGTGAGGTTGATCGCGTTGCTGAAGCCGACGATCCAGAGGTAGATGAAAATGAAAAGCGCGGGCAGACCGAGCACGCCGGAGAAAACGAGCACCGGGTATTTCACGAACGGCACCCAGAGCTCACGGATCTTTTCGGTGCTGGCCGGATGCCAGAGCAGCGCGGCGAGCGCGATGATTGTGACGAGCGTTTGCCAGAAGATTTTTTCGCGCGAAGAGATGCCCTTGCTGTTTTTGTGAACGACCTTGAGCCAGTCGTCGCGGAAGCCGACGGCGGTGAGCGCGGTGAAGACGAAGAGCGCCACGACGACCCAGATCTTCGGCATCGCCCAGAGCACAGAACTGAAAAACACGGCGGCGAAAATCAACAGACCGCCCATCGTCGGCGTGTTCTTTTTATCGAACTTCGCGAGCTCGCCGATGCGGTTGTCGTCGTAACTCTGGCCGAACTTCAGCTTGCGCAGCTTCGCGATCAGCCACGGACCGATGATAAAACCGATAAGCGCAGCCGTCACGGCGGCGCCGACCGTGCGAAACGTCTGCGAGCGGAAGATGCGCAGCGGGCCGAAGAAATTCTCGTAGTCTGCGAGGTAGCTCAGCATGGCAGCGAGTGGGCGGGTTGCGACGCGAGGGCCTTTTCCAACTGATAACGGCGGCTGCCTTTGATGAAGACGGAGCCGCGCCACTCCGCGAGCGCGGCGGTCACCGGCTCCAGCGTGGACACCATCTGAATTTGCCGCGTGAGATCGTCCTGATCCAACACGCCGGCGCACACCTCGTGGGCGTGCGAACCGATCACGTAGAGGCGATCGCACTCGCGCAGCGGCAGCGAGCGGCCGAGCTGGCGATGGTAAGTCGGAGCGTCGGGACCGAGCTCTTCCATGCAGCCGAGCACGTAGAGGCGCGGCTCGTCGGCGGGCGCGATGGCGGTAAACGTCGCCAACGCGTCGGCCATCGAGGCCGGGTTCGCGTTGTAGCAATCGAGATAGAGCAGCCGTCCGTCGTCATGGCGGATCTCGCCGCGGAGTTTGGCGGGCGTCCAACCGCCAAGGCGCGATTGGATCGACTCACGCGGCACGCCGAGCCAGAGGGCGGCACAGATCGCGAGCGCGGCGTTTTGCGCCATGCCGTCGGTGACGCGACGGAAGGTGAACACGAGCGGTGGAGGTTCGCCGTAAGCAAGGGCGACCGCCGTTAAATCGCCGCGCTGGGTGACGGCGAAATACACTTTGTCCTTCGGCGGCGCGGACGGGCGGATGACTTCGGCCGGTTCGACGACCATCGTGCGCACGCCGAGTTCGCGGAACGCCGGGAACGCCGCGGCTTGGCTCGGGAAAATCGCGACGCCGGCGGGACGCGTTGCGGCGGGCAGGACGGATTTTTCGCGCGCGACGCCGTCGAGGCCGCCGAGTTCGAGGGTGTGCGCCGGAGCGACGAGTGTGATGAGCGAGACGTCGGGCTCGATCATCGCGGCCAGCGGCGGCATTTCGCCGGGTGCGCTGATGCCGGCCTCAATCACGGCAAACGCGTGCGCAGCAGGATCGAGTCGCGTGAGCGTGAGCGGGACGCCGAGGTGGTTGTTAAGATTGCCCTCGGTGGCGAGCACGCCGCCGGCTTCGCCGCCAAGCAGCAGCGCGAGCAGATTCTTCGTCGACGTTTTCCCGGCACTGCCGGAAATGCCGATCACCGGGCCGCGAAACGCCCGCCGATGTTCGCGGGCGATGACGTGAAATGCGGCGAGCGGATCGGCGACCACGAGCTGCGGCAGCGGCAGCGCGGGATTCGGCGTGGACACGAGCGCTGCGGCAGCGCCCGCGGATTCCGCGGCGGCGAGAAAATCATGCCCGTCACGCTGCGCGGTGCGGAGCGCGACGAAAACTTGGCCGGCGCGCACCGTGCGCGTATCGATCGAAAACCCCGTCAACGGCCCCGCGGGCAGCGTGGTCCAACGACCACCGGTCCACTGGGCGAGCATGACTGGAGAGAAGAGCGGCATTTCAAGCAGCGTGCGCGTGGGCCAGCGCGGTGCGCGTGCGCACAAAACGGCTGGTGAGGGTGGCGTGAGCCGCGAGGAGTTCGCGGGCGACCTGGCGGTCGTCGAAGAAGCCAACGGTCGCGGCGCACTCCTGAGTGGTGGCGTGGCCTTTGCCGGCGATGAGCACGCAGTCGCCGGGCTGGCAGGCGGCGATCGCACGGGCAATCGCGGTGCGGCGGTCGGTGACCCAGGAGAATTTTTCGGCCGCGGTGACGCCCATTTTCATGTCGTCAAAAATCTGCCCGAGCGCCTCGGTGCGGGGATTGTCGGAGGTGGCGTAAACACAGTCCGCGTTTTCCTGCGCGACGCGGGCGAGCGGGGCGCGCTTCGCACGATCACGGTTTCCGGCGCATCCAAAAACAACGTGCAGCTTGCCCGGCGTAACGGCGCGCAGGGACGTGAGCGCGTGACGCAGTGACGCTTCGGTCTGCGCGGAATCGACGACGACGTTGAAGGCCTGTCCGGCTTCGATGCGCTCGAGGCGGCCGGGCACGCCCGTGAACGCGCGGAGCTTGGCGAGGAAGACCGCGGGGTCGCGGCCGAGGGCCCAAGCGGTGGCGATGGCGGCGAGCAAGTTGCTCACGTTGCCACGACCGACGAGCGGGGAAACGACGGCGAGTTCGCCCTTTGGCCAGATGAGTTTGAACGTCGTGTGAGCAGCACCCAGGACCACTTGCTCGGCGCGGACCTGCGCGCGGGGATGTTCGCCAAACGTGACGATGCGCACGCCGGCGACATCGGCGGCGATCTTGCTGGCGAGCTTCAAGCCGTGCTCGTCGTCGAGATTGACCACGGCGATTTTCGGGGCGTGGCCGGTCGCGCCGGTAAACAGGCGGGACTTCACGTCGAAGTAGGTTTCGACGGTCTTGTGCAAATCGGCGTGCTCGCTGCCGAGATTCGTAAAGACGGCCGCAGCGAGATGGAGACCGCGGACGCGCTGTTGGTCGATACCTTCTGAACTGACTTCGAGCACGGCGTGTTTGCAGCCGGCGGCGAGCATTTGGGCCAGCAGTCCGTAGACGTCCAGCGCCTCGGGCGTGGCGGCGTAGGAAGGCACCGTGCGGTTGCCGAGGTCGTAGTTGATCGAACCGAGGAGACCGACGCGCTGATCGTCGGTGAGCAAAAATTTGAGGAGGTGGGCCACCGAGGTTTTGCCATGCGTGCCGGTGACGCCGATCACCGCGAGGTCGCGGTCGGGAACCTTGTAGTAGCGCTGCGCGACGAGCGCGAGGGCGCGGCGAACGTCGGCCACGCGAATGAAAGTCACCTTGGCCGGCGGAAACGACGGCAGCTTCTGCACGACGATCGCGACGGCACCGCGGCTCACGGCGATATCGATCGCCGGCAAACCAGCCGGACCCGCGCCGGGAATCGCGAAGAACAAATTACCCGGCATCACGCGGCGGCAATCGATGGCGAGCCCCGAAAACGGACGCTCGAGCACGCCTTTGCGCGCGACGATTTCCGGCTCGCGGAAGTAGTCGGAGAGTTGCGGGGCCGACTTGATGACGCGGTGGTAGGCGAGCGTTTCGCGGCGTGTGCACGGGAGGTGTGGCCCGAACGCGTGAACGAGAGAATGGTTTTGCGGCAGGTAGCCGATCACGGACGTGCTCATTGCAAGGCGACTGGTTGGAAGAGAGGTGCGGACCGCGCGGTGATGCCGGTCTTGATATCGAGAATGGGAATCAGCTGTTCGCCGATGCGGCGGAAGACGGGTGCTGCGACTTTACCGCCGTAGGCCACGCCACCGGGGCACGCGGCATCGGCGTCGTCGACGATCACGGAGATCACGACTTGCGGCCGGCTCGCCGGAAAGAAACCGACGAAGGACGCGACGTGGTGTTTTTTAGAGGGGATGAGCTTGGTCTTTCCGCTCGGCATCACCTCGGGCATGTATTTCTGAGTCGTGCCGGTCTTGCCCGCGACCTCGTAGCCGGGGATCGCGCCCTCTACCGCAGTGCCACCCGGCAAAACGCAACCGGTGAGCATGCGGGCCACGGTCTGGGCGGTTTTCTCGGAAACCACGCGGCGCGTCTCGTTACGCGCAAAGCGATAGACAGGCGTGCCCGCGGTATCGCGCACCGTCTGCACGATCTGCGGCTCCAGCAACACGCCACCACTAGCGATCACCGTCATGGCCTGATGCATTTGCAAAACGGTCACTGCGACGCTCTGCCCCATTGGCATGCGGGTGATCGTGAGTCCGTCCCAACGCTTCGGGGGGCTCAGGATACCGAGCGCCTCGTGGCCGCCGGGGAATCCGGTGCGTTGGCCAAAACCGAACGCGCGCACGTAGTCGTAATAACGCTCTTCGCCGAGCTTCATGGCGAGCTGCGCCGCACCACGATTGCTGGAACGAGAGACGATTTCCGAGACGGTCAGCGGGTGGTCGAAGTGGTGGTCCTCGCCGGGCAGCGCGCGCATTTTGCCGCGGTATTCCACCTTGGTCGTCGAACAGTCGAAGCGGCTGTCGGGCCCCACGAGGCCTTGGTCGAGAGCGGCGGCGGCGGCGACGATTTTAAACACCGAGCCGGGCTCGTAGACATCGGCGACCGCGACGTTTTTCAAACGGGCGAGTTCGTTCGCGGGGACTTTGTTATACTCGTTGGGATTGAACGACGGGTAATTGGCGAGCCCGAGGATGAAACCGTCGCGCGGATCGCTCACGATGATCGTCGCCTTCGCCGGACGATACTGGGCGGCGATTGCCGCGAGTTCGCGTTCGACGATGTTCTGAACCTTGGTCTGGAGCGAGAGCGTGACGCCGTAGCCGTCTACGCGTTCGACGGAGCGCTTGTTAAACTGCGGCAACTCGCGGCCGCGCACATCGCGTTCGCCTTCGCGCCACCCGTCCTGCCCCTTGAGGTAGAAATCCGCAAAGCGCTCGATGCCCGCGACCGCCTGCTCAGAGCGGTCGACAAATCCGACGACGTGGGCGCCCAGCTGATTGTGAGGGTAAACGCGACGGTAGCTGCTGGTAGCGTAGACGTTCTTGATGCCATACTCGGCGCAGAGGGCTTTAACCTGGTCGTTGGCGGCCTCGGAGATTTCGGGGACGAGGATGGCCCAACGGATTTTGCGGCGCCCGTCGTCGGTGAGTTCGGACTCGGTACCGTCGTCTTCTTCTTCGGCGCCGCCGAGCGTGAACAGCGGAGCCGCGGGTTTCGCAGACGACTCGTCTTCGAGATCGGTCGCGACCGCGGTGGCTTCGGCCACCGCCGGGGTGGCCGCGGCGCTGGCAGCGGAAGGTAGATTGAGATTGAACACGAGCGCCGGGCGATTCGCCGGATCGGCGGACTTGGCCGTTGCCGCTGCAGCCGCCGCTTTTTCCGCGGCAGACAGGCGGAACTTCGTCGTCATGATGCGACGCAGCTCGAACTCGGGCATGCCGATCAGAGCGGCGAGCTTCGGCCAACCCTCTTGTTCCTCGCGGCGGCGTTGGGCTTCGAATTTTACGCGTTGTTTCGGGTCCTTCTTGAAACGGTCCTGCTGAAGCTTCTCGTCCTTCTCGCTGAGCGGATTGGGGTCGACGCCGAGTTGGAGCACCGAGCGGCTGGTCGCGAGCACGGCGCCGCGCGCATCATATATATCACCGCGACGGGATTTATCGACGATCAGCTGGCGGCGCGTCTCGGCGATAGCTTGGCGACGCGGTTGCAGCCGGGGTTGCGCGGCGAGGTCACGGCGGGGATCGGCTTTCGTTTCGACCAACTCGTCGCGGTAGACCACATGCAGCCACACCAAACGGGCGCCGATGCCTCCGAAGCATAGCAGCAGCGCTCCGGAGAGGAGCACGATGCGATAATTGGAAGCGAAGCCCTTGGACATGGCTTAGTTTCCTTGGGCGACCCGGAACGTGACGGGCACGAAGCCGTCGTTGAAGAGATTGCTGTCGCGACGACGCGCGAGGCGCATCACGGGATCTTCAGTCACTCGCACGACCTGCGCATCCGTCGCGGGCGCAAGGCCGAGGCGCCACTCGTTATTGCGCCGCGTGAGAATTTCGTAGCCCTGCTCGGACTCGACGATCGTCGCGATCGAATCATGGCGGCGCTTCACCTCGTCGATGGACGACTTGAGCGCACTGTTCGTTTTCGCGGTGACCGCGATCTGGTGGCGCATCCACACGGTGCCGAGGCCGATGGAGCCGCCGAAGCCGAAACTCACAATGAGGCAAACAAGCAGTTGGGTCGAAAACGCGTGGGTGTCGTTCTTGCGCATGGGGCGGGGCTGGCTGGAGGGTTGAGGCGAGGAGAAAGGGGCGGGCGCGACTCAGAGTTTGCGGAGCGCGCGAAGTTTGGCGGAACGGCTGCGGGGATTCGCCGCAATCTCGGCGTCGCCCGGCGTGACTGGTTTGCGGGTGAGCGGCTCGGCGAGTTTCACGCGCAGATCCTGCGGCGTGTTGTCGTCGGCGCTCTCGGGCTGGCCGCACATACGGCGGAAAAACTGTTTCACCGGCCGGTCTTCCAACGAATGGAAACTGATCACGCAGAGCACGCCGCCGGCGGCGAGTTTCGCAAACGCCGCCGGGAGCGCCCGCTCGATGGCACCGATCTCGTCGTTCACGGCAATGCGGATGCCTTGGAACGCGCGGGTGGCCGGATGGATCTTCGAGGCGTGGCGGTCGCGGGGCGGAATCGCGTCGGAAATCAGCGCCGCGAGCGAAGCCGTGCGGGCGAGCGCGCCGGTGCCGCGGGCGGCCATGATCGCGCGGACCACCCGCCGCCAGTTTTGCTCTTCACCGAAGTCGCGGATGGCGCGGACGAGCATTTCTTCTGTCGCCGTTTCGAGCCAGCGGCTCGCCGGCACGCCCGCGCGGGGATCCATCCGCATATCCGCCGGAGCATCGGTGCGGAACGAAAAACCGCGCTCGGTTTCGTCAAGTTGGAACGAGGACACGCCGAGATCGAAGAGAATGCCGTGCAGGCCATTGATCGGGAGTTGGTCGAGCCGGCCGAAGTCACTGTCGATCAGCTCAAACTGCCCCACGAACTCGGCCGCCAATACTGCGGCACGCTCCGCCGCCGCCGGATCGCGGTCGAGCGCCGTCACGTGCACCCCGGGAGCCGTCCGCAGAATAGCGCCCGTGTGGCCACCCCCGCCGAAAGTGCAGTCGAGGTAGCGACCCGCCGCCCGTGGCGACAGAAACGCGAGCACCTCGCTTAGCAGCACGGGGAGGTGACCGGAAGGCATGGTCGCGAAGACGGGTTTACCGAGCGCCGGAGCCATGGGGGTGGTTCCTCACGTGAAGCGATTTCTTGGGCCCGACGACGCGCAGCACGAGGCCGTCGCGCACGCGCGGAGTAACGGCCTTGGCGGCAACGCCCAAACCGCGGTCCTGCCCTGCGATCCAAGTCGGAAAAACCCGACGTGGCGCCAGCGGAGCAACAACCGAGGGAGTGGCCGCCTTGCGCAGCGGGATGCGCGCGACGGCGAGTGTAACTTTGGTGGCGCGGCGCATGGTCAAATGGCGAGGCGGCTCAGCGTCTGCGAATGGTCCACCGGACCACGTGCTTCGGAGGCCGCCCACACGGATGCGGCATAAATGCTAAACGTGCTGCCGCTGCCGCGGAGCATCACCGGTTCGCCTTTGGCGAGCTTGATGCCGGCATGTTTCAGCAAATTCTCGTTGAGCAAAATGCGGCCGGCCTTGTCGAACCACACCTGTTGGCTCTTCGAATAAAAATCTT
>CALRZR010000086.1:0-25568 GCA_943372705.1 Opitutus sp. GAS368
GCCCGCTCCCTCGGTTGTCCCGTCGCCTACGTCAACGCCATCGGCGGCAACGACGAGCTGATCTTCGACGGTCGCAGCCACGTCGTCGACGCCCAGGGCCACGTCACCGCCGGCCTCGCCGCCTTCGCCGAGGAACTCCGCGTCGTCGAAGTCCCGCTCACCCGCGCCCCCGCCAGTTCCTCCGCGGCCTCGCCGCACGGCACGCTGAATTCGCAACTCGCCCCCAGTTTCGCGCCCTCGGAACTCGGCGACATCTATCACGCCCTCGTCCTCGGACTCCGCGACTACGCGCACAAAAGCGGCTTCAAACGCGCCCTCATCGCCCTCTCCGGCGGCATCGATTCCGCCGTCGTCGCCGTCCTCGCCGCCGAAGCCTTCGGCCCGGAAAACGTCATCGGCGTTTCCCTGCCCTCGGCGATTTCATCGCAACACTCACGCGACGACGCCCGCCTTCTCGCCGCCAATCTCGGCATTCGTTTCGAGACCATCGCCATTGCCGACGCCGTGGCCGCCGCCGAGACCGCCCTCGGCCCCATCTTCGCCGGCCGCGCTCCGGACGTCACCGAGGAGAATATCCAAGCCCGCGTCCGCGGCGTGCTAATGATGGCCCTCTCTAACAAATTCGGCTCTCTCCTCCTCACCACTGGCAACAAGAGCGAAATGGCCGTCGGCTACTGCACACTCTACGGCGACATGTGCGGCGGCCTCGCCGTCATCAGCGACGTCTTCAAGACCCAGATCTACGCCCTCTCTCGCTGGATCAACCGCGACCGCGAAATCATCCCGCACAACACCATCGAAAAACCGCCGTCCGCCGAACTCCGCCCCGGCCAAGTCGACCAAGACAGCCTGCCGCCCTACGACGTCCTCGACGCGATCTTGAAAGGTTACGTCGAAGAGGGACTCTCCCGCCGCGACCTCGTGGCCCAAGGCTTCGCCGAAGCGGTCGTCAACGACGTCATCCGCAAAGTCGACCTGAACGAATACAAACGAAAGCAAGCCGCCCCCGGCCTAAAAATCACCCCCCTAGCCTTCGGCGTCGGCCGCCGCATCCCGATCGTGCAGAAATACGTGAGCTGAGTGTTGCCAACATGAGGTATTTCTACGCCGCGGTTTTCACTGGAGCTGCTACGCTGCTGTTGGGCTATGCCATGGCTTGTATTCAAGAGGAGTCCTTTTACGTGAGGGGCGGCGCCTTTAGCCGAACTAAGAACGCCGCCGCATTTTGGATATTCATCGCCCTTTTTGGCGTCCTCGGGCTCGCGAGCCTCGTGGTCTCAGTCTGCTTAGCTCTCGGTATAATTAATCTCCCATGACGCAGTCCTCTCAGTCGGATTTATTGTTCACCCGCGCCCAACAGCTCATCCCTGGCGGCGTTAACTCCCCCGTGCGCGCCTTTCGCTCCGTCGGCGGCACGCCGTTTTTCGTGAAGGCCGCGCGCGGCGCCACGCTCGTCACGGCCGACGATCGCGAACTCATCGACTTCGTCTGCACGTGGGGCCCGGCCATCCACGGGCACAACCACCCCGTCATCAAAGCCGCCATCGCCGCCGCCCTCGAAAACGGCACCTCCTTCGGCACGCCGAATCCTTACGAGGTCGAGATGGCCGAGCTCATCGTGCAGTTCTTCCCGTCGATCCAAAAAGTCCGCATGTGCAACAGCGGCACCGAGGCCACGATGTCCGCCATACGCCTCGCGCGCGGGTTCACGCGCCGCGACAAGATCATCAAGTTCGCCGGCTGCTACCACGGCCACTCCGACTCTCTCCTCATCAAAGCCGGCTCCGGTGCGCTCACCCACGGCAATCCCGACAGCGCCGGTGTCCCCGCCTCGTTCGCCCGCGAGACCGTCGTTCTCCCTTACAACGACCGCTCCGCCCTCGAAGCCGCCTTCGCCGCCAATCCCGGTCAGATCGCCTGCGTCATCATCGAAGCTTACTGCGGCAACGTCGGCTTCATCATGCCCGACGCCGGCTATCTCCAGTTCCTCCGCGAGATCACTGCGCAGCACGGCACGGTGCTCATCTTCGACGAGGTCATGACCGGTTTCCGCATCGCTCCCGGCGGCGTGCAGGAACGCGAAAAAATCACGCCCGACCTCACGTGCCTCGGCAAAATCATCGGCGGCGGTCTTCCGGTCGGTGCCTTCGGCGGACGCGCCGACATCATGGACCATCTCGCCCCGCTCGGCCCAGTTTACCAAGCCGGCACGCTCAGCGGCAACCCGCTCGCCATGGCCGCCGGCATTGCCGCTCTGCGTCTCCTTCGCGACGACGGCTCGGGCACTTCGCCCTACGAACGCCTCGACAAGCTCGGCCGCCAGCTCCGCGACGCCGTCCTCGCTGCCTGCCAAACCAAGGGCCTCCCCGTCCAAGTCCCGCAGTGCGGCTCAATGTTCAGCATCTTCTTCACGCCGACTCCGGTGCGCGACTACGCCACCGCGCTCACGGGTGACGCCAAGCTCTTCGGCCGCTTCTTCCACGCCTGCCTCGCCAGGGGTGTCTACCTCGCGCCCAGCGCTTACGAAGCCGGCTTCATCAGCACCGCACACGACGGCGCCGCCATCACCCGCGCCTGCGAAATCATGGCTCAATCCATTGCGGAACTTTGATTCCCCATCTGCGGACGCACCGCCGTCCACCTCCTTCATGCTCTTTCGCTCCCTGTCCCGTTACATCGCCTTCACTGCTTCGCTGCTCGTCTTATCCGCGACTCTGTCCGTCCCCGCGCAAGCCCAGCCTGCGCCTCGTCTCCAGCCCTCCGGCGCGACCGCGATTTCGGTCGACGAACTGAAGCCCGGCCAACGCGGTGAGGTCTGGACCGTTTTCCGAGGCACCGAACCCGAGGCCTTCGCCGTCGAGATCACCGGTGTGCTGCGCAACGCCCTCGGTCCTGGCAAATCCCTGATCGTCTGTGAACTCACCGACGAGCGCGTCCAAAAAATGGGCGCCGTCGCCGGCATGAGCGGAAGTCCGCTCTACATCGACGGTAAACTCGCCGGCGCTCTCAGCTACCAGATCCAGCGTTTCGAAACCGTCCGCTACGCCGGTTTCACGCCGACAGCCGATCTCACCGAAGTCCGCGAAAAAGTCTCCGCCGCCGCTCCCGCCCCGAAAACTACGTCAACCTCGGCTCCCCTGCCCTCACTCACCGCGCCGCCGACCCCGCTCGGCTCCTCGTCCTCCGCCACCCCGCTCGCGCCAGCCTTCACACTCACCGGCCTCAGCCCCGCCGTCGCCGACCTTTTCGCGTCCCAGTTCGCCGCGCTTGGACTCGGCGTCACGGCCCTCGGCGGCAGCACGCAATCATCCGCCGCGCTCGGCTCCCCGTCTTCAACCATCAACTCGCCGCCCCTCCGCCCCGGCGGCGCCGTCGCTGTGGCCCTCGCCACCGGCGATATCACGCTCGCCAGCACGGGCACCGTCTCTCGCATCGACGGCGACCGCGTCACCGCCTTCGGACACCCGATGCTCTCGCTCGGCGAAGTTTCCTTGCCCATGTGCGCCACGGAAATCGTGACGATTCTCCCCTCATCGATGTCGTCTGTGAAAGTTGCCAACACCGGCCGCGTCATCGGCACCATCACCCAAGACCGTCTCTCCGCCGTATCCGGAACACTCGGACCCGGCCCCGCCATGACCGACGTCGAGGTCACCGTTGCTCCGCTCGCCAGCGCACCCCGCACCCTCCGCTTTTCGGTCGCTCGTCAGCAGAACCTCACGCCGATGATCGTCGCCGCCGGCATCACGCAAGCGATCATGGGCGCCAACGACGCCGGCTTCTCTCACGGTTTCAGCCTCCAGGGCCGCATCACGTTTCCCGCCGATCAGGTGCTCAAAACGCAAACCCTCTACGCCGGCCCGCAAGGTTTTACCCAAGGCCTCAACGAGTTCGTGCAGGGCCTCGCCGCGAATCTCCAGAATCCCTACGAGAAAACGTTCCCTGACCGCGTCGCCTTCACGGTCACGCCGCTCGCGCGCAATCCCACGGTCGTCATCGAGCAATTCCAACTCTCCCGCTCCACCGCCCGACCCGGCGACAAAGTTCAGGCCACCCTCGCCTGGCGCGACTACCAAGGCGACGCGCACCGCGAAATCATCGACCTCACCATCGACCCCGCCTGGTCCGGCAAACGCCTCGACGTCGTCCTCGCGCCCGGTCGCGCGCTCGACGAACTCACCGGCCGCCCGCGCCTGATTTCGGCCTCCGAACTCCGCAGTTTCGCCGCCTACCTCAACGCCATCGGGGACTTCCGCGCCACCGACGGTCTCTTCATCGCCGTGGTGGAATCCGCCCAAGTTTTCAGCGATCAAACCGTCGGCACTCCCGACACACCCGGCTCCATTGAGCGCATCGCCCGTGCCGCCGACGAAACCCGTTTCCGCAAACGCGACGCCGCCCTCCCCCTTTGGGAGCGCCACCTGCTCCCCGGCAAACTCACCTCCACCGCCGTCCGCCGCCCGCTGCAAATCGTCGAATAACCAATTCTCGCCGCCCCTTCCCCTTTCCCTTCGCCCACCACCTTTTTCATGCCGTCCCTTTCCCTCCTCCGAGCCTTCCGATCTTTCCGTGTATTCCGTGTGTTCCGTGGGCCCACTTCTCTCGCTGCACTCCTTTCCCTCCGTCCTTTTTTGGTGTGTTTCGCGTGTTTCGTGGGCACGTCCCTCGCCCCGTTCATTCACGCCGATCCGCTTTCGAAGAAAACCGACATCGACTTCTTCCGCGATGTCCCCAGTCGAAACCTGAAACGTTTCGCTGCCCGCTCCGATGGCCGCCTCGTCTCCGGCCCCATCCTCGCCGAGCTCGCCGTTCCCGCGCCCGCCGACTTGCTCTGGTGCCTCGAAGCCACCTCCGACCCCACCAAGTTCCTGGTCGGCACCGGCCCCGACGGAAAAATTCTCGAGATCACCTACGATATCGCCGCAGGCACCTACGCCTCCCGCGACCTCGCCAAACTCGACTCGCCCCAAGTCTTCGCCGTGAAGTCGCTCGCCGACAGCTCCGTCCTCGCCGGCACCTCCCCCAAAGGCGCCCTCTATCTCATCCGCGACGGCGCCCCCACGGCCCGCGTCGCGCTCCCCGTCGATTCAATTTTCGATCTCCTCCTGCTCGACGCCGACACCGCGCTCGCCGCCACCGGCAACCCCGCTCGCATCTACCGGATCGACCTCAGGAAATTCGCCGCCGCCGGCGTCAATGCCGACAAGATCACCGATGCCGCCGCCCTCGCCGAACGGGGCGTCACGCTCTTTGGCGAAGTCCGCGACCGCAACGTCCGCCGCCTCGCCCTCTTCCCCGACGGCCGCGTCGTCGCCGGCTCCTCGCCCAAGGGCAACATCTACACCTTCACGCCCACCCCTTCCGCGGCCACTTCTTCGACTCCCAGCGCTCCACTCCCCGCCATTATTCTCCAAGAAAACCGCGACGCCGAAGTCACCGACCTCCTCGTCCAACCAAACGGCGACCTCTACGCCTCGATCGTTTACACCGGCACCACCGGCGAATCCCGCATCACGCCTCCCTCCACCAAATCCTCCGGCGACGCCAAGACGCCCGAGCCTCCAGCCGTGCCCAGCGCGCCGGCCGAAAAATTCGCCGGTCGCAGCTCGCTCATTTTTATTCCGGCCAACGGCTATCCCGAGGTCGCGTCGTCGCGCGCCAACACCGCGTTCTACCGCCTCGCCCGCCAGGGTGACATCATTCTCATCGCCGCCGGCGAACTCGGCGAACTCTACGCCTACGAAACGAAATCCCGTCTCGGCCTCACCCTCGCCGGCAGCGTTTCGTCCCAACTCAACGGCATCACCCCCATCCCCGGCGCACCGAACCGTTTTCTCCTTCTCCGCAACAACGTCCCTGGTTTCTCGCTCCTCGATTTCGCGACGACCGGGCCTCGCGAAGCCGAGACGCGTCGCCTCGATCTCGGCTTGCCCGCGCAAATGGGCGCTCTCCGTTTCAACCGCATTCGCAATCTCACCGACGCCCAACTCACCGTTGAGATTCGCACGAGCAATGGCAGTGACGACCTCGAAGGCTGGGGCCCGTGGACGGCCCTTGCTTCCGGCGACGGCGGCTGGCGCGCTGACGGCATCCGCGGGCGCTATTTCAAACTTCGCGTGCGCGCCCTCGATCCCGCGCCCGGTGCGCCCAGCGTGGAAGTCGACAAGGCTGCGCTCTTCGTGCTCCCACAAAATCGCCGCCCCACGCTCCAAGATTTTCGCCTTATCACGCCCAACTACGGTCTCATCGCCGCCGTCGAGCAGCCGCCGTCGCCCACCGCTACGTTGAGCCAACTCATGTCCGCCACACCGAAAGACGAAGACGCGAAGCGCAAATCCACCTTGCTCGCGAGCCAGATCGCGCCGTCGCCCGGCACCCAAGTCGTTTTCTGGACCGTCTCCGATCCCGACGGCGACAACGTCCTCACCACGTTCTCCATCCGCCGCGATGGCGATACCGCATGGACGGACATCGCCGCCAACACCCGCGACAGCTTCGCGCAGTTCGACGGCTCGCATTTCCCCGACGGCGTTTATTTCACCCGCCTCGTTTCGACTGAAACCGCGCCGCGTCCCGCCGCCGACCGCCTCACCGCCACGTTCGAGACCGACGATCTCATCATCGACCACACGAAGCCCGAGATTCTCGAAGCCACCGCGCGTCGCGAAAACGACCGCCTCATCATCTCCGTGTCCGGCCGCGACGCCCTCTCGCTGCTCGACGGCATCGAAGTCATCTTCAACAACGGCCACCGCGAAGTCGTCGAGCAACCCGACGACGGCATCCGCGACAGCCGCCAGGAACGCTTCACGCTCGAAATTCCGCTCGCCAAAGTGAGCAACGCTACCGGCGCCGAGGTCGGTCTCTACGACGCGGCCGGCAACGGCGCCCCGCGACGCCTGACGTGGTAATGGCTGCCAACACCGCGGCTGCTGCCCACTGAGCGCCGCGGCTTTCCCGTTGCGACCCTCGCGCGTGCCGGACACGCTCGCGGTCCTCCTATGAAGCGTCGCACGTTCCTCAAAACCGTCGGCGCCACCGCCGGCGGAGTCGCCCTCGGTGTCCGCCCCGCCTTCGCCGATCCCGCTGCGCCCGATCGGAAACTCATCCCGCACGCCAGCGGCCTCCCGCGCCGCATCCTCGGGCGCACCGGTCGAGCCGTCTCCATCGTCGGCTACCCTGGCCTCGCGCTCTCGAAAGTCGCGCAACCCGCCGCCACCGCCGCGCTGCGCCACGGCTTCGACCAAGGCATCAACTACTTCGATGTCGCGCCCGCTTACGGCGACGCCGAGATCAAAATGGGGATCGCCATCGCCGACGGAAAAATCCCCCGCGATCAATTCTTCCTCGCCTCAAAAACCAAGGCGCGCGACGCCGCCGGCGCCCAAGCCGAACTCGACCGTTCGTTCGCCCGTCTCAAGACCGACTACTTCGATCTCTACCAACTCCACGTCATGTCGACGAAAGCCGAGCTGGAGAAAGCCTGCGGTCCCGACGGCGCCCTCGAAGTCCTCGTGAAAGCCCGCGAGCAGGGCAAAGTCCGCTCCCTCGGTTTTTCCGCCCACACGAAGGAGGCCGCCCTCGAACTCCTGCGCCGCTTCAAGTTCGATACGATCATGTATCCGGTGAACTTCATCGACCACTACACGAGTGCGTTCGATCCCGAGGTGCTCGCACTGGCCCGTCGCGAAGGCGTCGCCGTGATCGCCATCAAACCCATCTCCGCCGGCGCCTGGAAACGCGGCGAGCAGAAGACCCGCAACAACTGGTGGTATAAGGTGCTCGAGGAACAAACCGAGATCGACCAAGCCATCCGCTTTTCGCTCTCCCTCGATCCCGTGGTCTCGGTGCTCCCGACGTCGTTTATCGACCTCGTCGATAAATCCATTCTCGCCGGCAAAAAATTCCAGCCCGCCACCGCCGCCGACCTCGATAGCATGCGCCTCATGGCGGAAAAATACACGCCGCTCTTCCCGCGCAATCCGTCGTGGGTCACAATCCCCGGCCCGCACACCGAGTATTACTCGCACCTCGTCTGAGCTACGTCGCCGTCCGCCAGCGCTTCAACGCGATTCCCGTGAGCGATCTCACCGCCGTCTCGATTTCAGCGCGCGGCCCCGCGTAAACCAGTTCGCCGCCCTCGCGTCCACCGCCCGGTCCGAGGTCGATCAACCAGTCCGCAAGATTGATCACGTCGAGGTTGTGCTCGATCACGATCACCGTGTTGCCCTGATCGCGCAGTTTGAAGAGCAGATCCATCAGCTTCTGAATATCGACCCAGTGCAGCCCCGTCGTCGGCTCATCGAGGATGTAGAGGGTCGAGCCTTGCTGACGCTTGCTCAACTCGAGTGACAACTTGATGCGCTGTGCCTCGCCGCCGGAGAGCGTCGTCGCCGATTGCCCGAGTGTGAGGTAGCCGAGCCCGACCGCATCGAGCGTCGCGAGTTTGTCCATCACGCGCGGGATATTGCGAAACAGCACGATCGCCTCCCGCACCGTCATATCGAGCACGTCCGCGATGGATTTTCCGTGAAACAGAATCTCCAACGTCTCGCGGTTAAAACGCCTCCCCGCACAACTCGGACACGGCGCATAGGCGTCCGCCATGAATTGCATATCGAGCTTGATCGCACCGTCGCCCTGACAGCGCTCGCACCGCCCGCCGCGCACGTTGAACGAAAACCGGCTCGCCTTGTAGCCTCGCACTTTTGCGAGCGGCACCTGCGCGTAAAGGTCGCGCAGCAGCGTGAGTAGGTCGACATACGTCGCCGGGTTCGAGCGCGGGCTGCGCCCGATCGGCTCTTGGTCCACTTGCACGAGCTTTTCGAAGAAATCCAAATTCTCGATATGCCGGTGCTTCCCCGGAATCGTCTTCGCGCCGTTGAGTTTCCGCGCCGCCGCCGCCGCCAGCACGTCGTTCACGAGCGTGCTCTTGCCCGAGCCGCTGACGCCCGTGACACACGTCAGGAGCCCCACGGGAAATTTCGCATCGATGCCGCGCAGATTGTTCGCGCGCGCTTCGCGCACCGTGAGCCACGCGCCGTCGGGCAGCTTCGCCTTCGCCTCGCGCGACACCGCGAGCTTGCGCGATAGATACGGCCCCGTCCGCGATTGTTTGATAGAGAGCGCCGCGCACGCCGCCGGCGTTCCCTGAAACAGTAGCCGCCCGCCCTCCACACCCGCCTCGGGCCCCAGCTCGATGATCTCATCCGCGAGGCGCATCGTGTCTTCGTCGTGCTCGACAACGAGCACGGTGTTCCCGCGGTCGCGCAGCGCCACGAGCGTATCGAGCAACTTCTGGTTGTCGTGCGGATGCAGCCCGATGCTCGGTTCGTCCAAGACGTAGATGACGCCGATCAGGCCCATGCCGAGCTGCGTCGCGAGCCGCACGCGCTGCGCCTCGCCGCCCGAGAGCGTCGCATAGTCGCGATCAAGCGTCAGGTAGCCGAGTCCCGTCTCCAGGAGAAAATGCAGCCGCTGCTCGATCCCGGTGACCACGTCCCGCACCGCATCGTTGGGCCCGTGCGCCGCGACCAGTTCGCGCGCGAAGGCATCCGCCTCGCCCACGTCGAGTTTCATGAACTCGGGAAACGTTTTGCCCCCGCACCGCACCGCGCCGCTCCGCGCGTTCAGCCGCGAGCCGTGGCACTCCGGGCACTCGCCCGCGATCATGAACGTCGTGAGCCGCGCCTGAAATCCTTCGCTGTCGGTATGGCGCCAACTGTGTTCGAGGTCCGCGATCACCCCTGGAAATGTCTGCGCCTTGGCCTCGCGCATCCGGCGGAGCTTGATCGCGAACTGCCGCTCCCCCGCCCCAAACAAAATCGCCTGCCGCGTCGCCTCCGGCAGATCTTTCCACGGCACGTCCGCGTCAAACGGCAGCTGCTCGGCGAGCTGCTTGATGAGCGAATTGTGCTTCATGATCAGATTCTTCCCGCCGATCCGCCACGGTTTGATGGCGCCTTCGCGGACGCTTTTTTCGGGGTTCGCGATGATCAGCTCCGGCGAGAAGCGCAGCTTTCGCCCAAGACCATCGCAGGTCGGGCACGCTCCCTCGCGACTGGAAAACGAAAAATGTTTCGGCGTCAGCTTCTCGAAAACATCGCCGCACACTTCGCACGCGAGCGACTGGCTGAGCGCCAACACCCGCCATGGAGCCTCGGCGCTTTTTTGCGCGAGCACGATGGCGCGGTCCTTCCCTTCCCGAAACGCCAGCTCCAGCGAATCCGCCAGCCGGCTCCTTTGGTCCGCGACCGCCACGAGCCGGTCGACGACGACCTCCACAGTCATTTCCTTCACCCCCGCGCCGGTCGGGATGAGTTTGGGTTCGTCGAGATTCTTGATTTCTCCGTCGAGCCGCACGCGTTGGAAACCCCGTTGGCGCAACCGCGGCAATTCTTCGCGCAGCACGCTCGGCTTCGCCTTCATAAACGGCGCGAGCAGCATGACCCGTTCACCCGCGCAATGCGTCAGCACTCGTTGCACGTTGTCATCGAGGGAACGCTGCACGACCCGGCCGCCGTCTTTCGGGCAGCATTGTTCACCGACGAGCGCCCACAGCAGTTGTGCGTAATCCGCAATCTCCGTCGCCGTCGCGATCGTGCTCCGCGGACCGCCCGCTCCGGTGCGTTGTTCGATGGCCAGCACGGGTGAGAGACCGTGAATGAAATCGACGTCGGGGCGCTTCAGTTGGTCGAGCACCTGTCGCGCTTGGGCCGACAAACTCTCCATGTATTTCCGGTAGCCCTCGGCGTAGATCGTATCGAAGGCCAGCGACGATTTGCCCGAGCCGCTCGGCCCAGTGATCACGACGAGTTTGCCGCGCGGAATGCGCAACTCGAGGTTCTTCAAGTTGTGCTCGCGGGCGCCTTTGACGTGGATGTGGGTCGCAGCCTGCATGGTTCGGGGCACGTTTGTGGAAATGCGCGGCGCGTCAAAGCGCGAATGCACTTCCGAAAATTGCAGCGTCCCCCACGCGCAACCGGTGCCAATTTTCGCGGCATATTCACTCTTGCGCCATAGTGGCGCGGCGCGTTTCGTCGTCCTCCACAACCCCTTAGTTCCGTTCCTCGGCCGCCGTCGCGAAAAATCCTTCTCGCCGGTGATTACGCCGCCCTCAAACCCTCATGAAAGACCACGTTTCGCCTTCCGCCTCCGTCCGAGCCAGCAACCTGGTGCTCGCTGCCACCACGGCCCTCGCCTTGCTTGCGCCGTCATCCCGGGCCGTCCAGTTCGCCAATGGCGAACTTTCCGGCAGCTTTGATTCGACCATATCGTTCGGCGCCCTCTACCGGTTGCATGAGCCGGTCGCCTCAAATTACGGCACAACCAACTCCTACAACGGCACCCTCGGACTGCTCAACTCGGTCAATACCGACGATGGCAATCTCAACTACGGCGCCGGCTGGGTCTCGCAGCTTTTTAAGGGCTCTCACGACCTCGAGCTCAAATACCGCAACTTTGGCGCCCTCGTCCGCGGCTACTGGTTTTCCGACCTGAAGAGCGACGACACCCTTCGCACCAAACTATCCGACCAGGCGAAAGATCGTGTCGTGCGCGGCGCCGAGTTTTTGGACATGTATGCCCGCGCCAAATTTACCGTCGGGGCTGGCATCCCGGTCGATGTGCGTTTTGGCCGCCAAGTGCTCAGCCTCGGTGAGAGCACGTTTATTCCGAACGGCATCAACGTCGTGAACGCGGCCGATCTCTCGAAACTCCGCACACCCGGCGCCGAACTGAAAGAAGCTTTGCTGCCCGTCAACATGTTGAAGGCCTCGATCGGCGTGAGCCCCAACATCACACTTGAGCCCTACTGGCTCCTCGAGTTTCGCCGCAACGAACTAGAACCGGCCGGCACCTATTTTTCGACGAACGATTTCGCCACGCGCGGCGGTAGCCAGGTGCTCCTCGGTTTCGGCACGCTCGCCGACACCGGCACGCTCGGTGCGATCCCACGCGACAAAGATCGTGACGCCGGCAACTTCAACCAGTTCGGCTTGGCCACGCGCATCGTCGCACCCGCGCTCAACAACACTGAATTTGGCCTCTTTTACGCCCGTTATCACAGCCGGTCGCCCGTGCTGAGTGCCCGCACTCCGACCGGCCCGATCAGCACTGCGCTCGTGGTTTCGACTGCCAGCGGCCTCGCCGCTCCGCTCGCGCCGTCGCTCATCGCGGCCGGTATCCCGCCCGCCAGCGTCTCTGCGTCGCTCACCACGCTCATCGGCGCTGCGTTGACCAACGTCCCCGCCGCCGCACTCCCCGCCAACTTGCAGCCGTTTTACCCCACGATTCAGACGATCGCGGCCGGCGCCGGCAAAGTCGGCCTCCTGACTGCCGCAGCCACCGGCCGTTACTTTACCGAATATCCGGAAGACCTAAATTTGCTTGGTCTCAGCTTCAACACCTCCCTCGGCAAGACCGGTATTTCCTGGCAGGGCGAAATTTCTCACAAAGCCGATACGCCCCTCCAAGTCGACGACGTCGAACTCCTTTACGCCACGTTGTCGTCCCTTAGCACGACCTTCGGGCCGAATAACCAGATTGGGAATTTCCTCGGCCAATACGGCCGCGAAATCACGGGCTATCGCCGTCACAGCGTCTGGACGGCCCAGTCGACCATGACCAAGGTCTTCGGGCCGATGCTGGGCTCCCAGCAGTTCACACTCCTCGGCGAAGTCGGTGGCGTGTGGGCAAACCTCCCGTCAAAAGACGTCCTGCGCTATGACGGCCCCGGCACATTCAGCAGTGCGAGCGCCGCGGTCATGACCGCGACCGGATTCCCGACCATTCCCGCCACACCCAACGGCGCCTTTGCCGACAAGTTCTCGTGGGGCTACCAGGTCCTCGGTCGCCTCGACTACAACAACGTGTTTCCCAATGTGAACATGCAGCCCACCGCGTCCTTTACCCACGACGTCAGCGGCAACACACCGCTCCCGCTCGGCAACTACGTGCAGCACCGCAAGAGCATCAATCTGTCGGTCGAGTTCACCTATCGTAACGCCTGGTCCGTCGAACTTCGCTACGTGAATTTCTTCGGCGCCGGTCGTTTCAATCTGCTCAACGACCGCGATTACTTCGCCACCACCCTCAAGTATTCCTTCTGAGCCCGGTGGTCTCCTTCCCTCTACCCCCCATCCCCATGATCAAGATTCCTCTCGGTTCATCCCTCGCCGTTGCACTGTCGGTGCTGCTTGGAGCTTCCGCGGCCCGGACAACCGCCTCGGTCCCCGATTCCGTCGCCGCGCGTCTTGGCAAGGACCTTACGCCGCTCGGGGCGGAGGCCGCCGCCAACGCCGACGGCACCATCCCCGCTTGGAACGGCGGTGTGTTGACGCCCCCCGCCGGTTACACCCCGGGCCAGCATCATCCGGACCCCTTCGCTTCCGACCAGCCGCTTTACACAATTACGGCGGCCAATGCCGGACAATACGAGGGCAAGCTAACCCCCGGCACCCTGGCGCTGCTAAAGGCTTACCCGACCTTCAAACTGGTCGTCTACCCCACGCGCCGCAGTGCCTCGAACCCACAGCGAATCTACGACGCGACCCGAGCCAACGCGACTTCGGCCAAACTCACAGCCAGCGGCAACGGCCTCAGCGGTGCGATCGTTGGCATCCCGTTTCCGATCCCCAACGACGGCCTCGAAGTCCTTTGGAATCACCTGACCCGCTACCGTGGCGTCGCGGCGTCGCGGCGCATCGATCAGGCTGCCGTGGAGCGCGGTGGTGGCTACCAGCTCGTGAAGTTCGATGACGAATTTCTCTTCAACTACACCCGGTCCGACATCACTGCCGCCGAACTTGAGCGCGACAATACCCTGATCTTTTTCAAACAGGCAGTGACCGCACCGGCCCGCCTCGCCGGCACAATTCTCCTCGCCCAGGAAACCATGGACCAGATCAAGGAGCCCCGCCGAGCCTGGGTCTACAATGCCGGTCGTCGACGCGTCACGCGCGCCCCGCAAGTAGCCTATGACAATCCCGGCACGGCGGCCGACGGCCAGCGCACGAGCGATCAGTTCGACATGTTTAACGGCGCCCCTGATCGCTACGATTGGAAGCTCGTCGGCAAAAAGGAACTACTCGTGCCCTACAACTCCTACAAGTTGCACAGCGACAAAGTGAAGGTCGCCGACGTCTTGAAACCGGGACACATCAATCCGGACCTCGCCCGCTACGAACTGCACCGTGTCTGGGTCGTCGACGCGACGCTGAAGCCAGGAACATCGCATCTCTACGCCCGCCGCACGTTCTATGTCGACGAAGACAGCTGGCAGATTCTCTCCGCCGACCAATATGACGGCCGCGGCGCGCTGTGGCGCATCTCTGAAGCCCACTGCATCAATTACTACGATGCGCAGACGTTTTGGAGCACGCTGGAGGTGCATCACGACCTCCAAAACGGACGCTACCTCGCCATCGGCCTCGATAACGAAAATGCGATGTATAACTTCAGCCTGAAGCGCACTCCTGCCGACTTCACCGCCGCGTCGCTCAGTCGCGACGGTGTGCGCTGAATCTGACGGGCCGGCCGAAAAGCCGGCCCTTTTCTTTGCAATGCGATTTCGGTTTCTCCTCCTGGCGGCGGTCTACTTCGGCGAACTGGTTGCCGCCGATTCCCAACCAAGGGTCCTGCTGCTCGATGGAGCCGTCGTCGGATCCGCGATCATCGCCGTCGGCGAACGTGGCGCAATCTTCCGCTCGACCGACAATGCGGCCACCTGGCAAGCCGCCGCCTCGCCGGCCGAAGCGACGTTGACCGGAGTGACCTTTGCACCCGATTCGCCGCGCGGCTGGGCGGTTGGGCACGACGCGTTGATACTTTCCAGCGAGGATGCCGGCGCCACTTGGAAAAAATCTTTCCAAGGCGAGTCGCTGACGGATTCGTTCCTCGACGTGCTTGCGCTCGATGCCCAGCGCGCGATCGCTATCGGCGCTTACGGACTTTTTGTCGCCACGGCCGACGGAGGGAAGACGTGGCAACGCCGCAAGGTCATCGATGATGACTACCACCTGAACCGCCTCAGTCGCGGGCCGACCGGCACGCTCTATCTCGCCGGCGAGCACGGCACCCTGCTACGCTCGACCGATCAAGGCGCCACCTGGGCGCGCATTCCGGCCGCTTACGAAGGATCCTTTTACGGAATTCTGCCGCTCGACAAGCGCACCTTGCTCGCCCACGGCCTGCGCGGCCACGTGTTTCGCTCCGTAGACGATGGGGCCACCTGGACCGGTGTGGCCACTCCCCAGCCCGTCCTGCTCGCAGCGTCCCTGCAGCTGAAGAGCAATTATTTGGTGCTGGCCGGTCACGCGCGCGTCGTGCTCGCCAGCCGCGACTATGGCAAGTCCGTGAAGACTTGGGCGGTGCCCATGACGACGGCCGTTGCCGAATTGCTGGAGACCCCCGACGGCCGAATCCTCGCCCTCGGAGAAGCCGGCGCGACCTTGCTCGACGCGCCAAAGTAGCGCACTGCCGATCCCCCGCTATGCTCGAAAAATTTGCCGCCTGGATCTTCCGTTTTCGCACACCGTTGGTGGTCGGATTTGCGATCCTCACCGGCATCATGGGCTCCTACGCCGCCCGTCTGCGCGTTGATGCGAGCTTCAACAAATCCCTGCCGCTGGACCACCCGTATATTCGCACGTTCACGAAGTATCAAAGCGAGTTCGGCGGAGCCAATCGCGTCCTCGTCGCGCTCATGGCGAAGGAAGGCGACATCTTTAACGAAAAATACTTCACCGAACTGAAGCGGGCCACGGACGAGGTCACCTTCCTGCCGGCCGTCGACCGCACCCAGGTGCAGTCTCTGTTTACGCCCAACGTCCGCTACATCGAAGTGGTCGAAGATGGGTTCGCCGGCGGCAACGTCATCCCCGCCGAGTTTGTGCCGAATGCCGCGAACTTCGCCAAGGTGCGCGAGAACATCCTGAAATCCGGCAAACTCGGCCAACTCGTCGCAAACGATTTCACCGGAGCGATCGTCAGCGCCCAGCTCCTTGAGGTCGATCCCCGCACGGGCGAGAAGATCGACTACATTCGCGTCGCGGCCGGCCTGGAGACACTCCGGCAGCGCATCGAATCCGAAAGCGGCGGCGCCATTGAAGTTCGCATTATCGGTTTTGCCAAAGTCATTGGCGATATCAGCGACGGAGCGCGCGGCGTCCTGATGTTGTTCGGCGTCTCGATCGTGATCACCGGACTGCTCGTCTGGGAATACGCCGGGCGTTGGAAACTCGCGGCGGCACCGATCCTCTGTTCGCTGGTTGCGGTGGTGTGGCAACTGGGTGCGCTCACCGCCTTGGGCTATGGGATCGATCCGTTTTCGATTCTCGTGCCCTTCCTCGTGTTTGCGATCGGGGTGAGCCACGGCGTGCAGAAGATCTGCACGTTTCGCAACGAGATGTTTGCCGGTCACGACGGCCCGACGGCGGCGCGGTTGGCGTTTATGCGCCTCATCGTCCCAGGGGTCGTCGCATTGATGACCGACACCGTAGGGTTTATCACGATGATGGTGATCAAAATCCCCACCATCCACGAACTCGCAATCACTGCGAGTCTGGGCGTCGCGGTGATCATCATCACCAACTTCTTTCTGCTCCCGATCCTCCTCTCGTATCTTCGGCTGCCGCCCACGTATGCCCGGTGGGTCGCCGACCGCCGCAAGATGACCGACGCGTTCTGGAGCCGCCTCGCCAAGGGAATGAAACCCGTTCCGTCGATGTTGATAATTGCCGGGTCATTCGCCCTCGGGGCGTGGGCGTATTTCAAAGCCGAAGAAGTGCGGATCGGCGATACGCAGGCCGGCGTCCCGGAGTTGCGCCAAAATTCCCGCTACAATACCGATTCCCGCGTCATCACCGACAAGTTCAGTATCGGCGTGGATATCCTTTCCGTTATCGTGGAGACCGTCCCGAACGGCTGCGTTGACTACGATGTGGTGTCACTGATGGATCGCTTCGAGGGCGACATCCGGCGTGTGCCCGGCGTTCAGTCCGTCATCTCGCTGCCGTCGATGGCCAAGATCATCAACTCGGGCTATAGCGAAGGCTCCCTCAAGTGGCGCGTCCTCCCGCGCAACCAGCAATCGCTCGCCCAAGTCGTTTCGCCAATCGAAACGGCCACCGGTCTGCTGAACCGCGACGCCAGTGTGATGCCGATCATGATTTTCCTGAGCGATCACAAGGCAGAGACGCTTCGCGCCGTGACGGATGCGGTAAAGCAATTCGCGGCCACTAACCCCTCGCCCAAGGCAAAATTTCTCCTCGCCAGCGGCAATGCCGGCGTGATGGCGGCAACGAACGAAGTGGTCGCTGCCGCCGAGAAACCCATTTTGCTCTGGGTGTTCGGCGCGGTCATCGCGCTTTGCCTGCTCACCTTCCGCTCGGTGCGCGCGTCGTTGTGCATCGTCATCCCGTTGGCGATCGTCAGCTACCTGGCCTATGTGGTGATGGTGTGGTTCGGCATCGGCCTGAAAACCTCCACGCTCCCGGTCGTCGCGCTCGGCGTGGGCATCGGCGTCGATTATGGTATCTATCTCTTTGCCCGCCTGCTTTCGGGGCTCAAAGACGGCGAATATTTCGAGGATGCGATGTTTGAAGCGTTCAAGGACACCGGCACCGCGGTCGTATTTACGGGGCTCACCCTCGCCATCGGCGTCAGCACCTGGGTGTTCTCCAATTTGAAATTCCAGGCCGATATGGGGCTGCTGCTGACGTTCATGTTCTTGGTCAACATGGTGGGCGCGATCATCCTGTTGCCCGCGATGGCGCGTTGGTTCTGGCGGCACCATTCCGGGAAAACCGCGGTGCCGTTTCCCATGCGCAAATTGTAGCGGGCGGCGGCGACTTTTGCCCTTGCCGCACCAAGTCGCCCCGCAACCATCGCGCGACCGTGGTTCCCGATTCCGACTATCGCATCAAACTCCAGGTCTTCGAAGGACCGCTCGACCTGCTGCTCTTCCTCATTCGGAAGAACGAACTCGATATTTACGATATCCCGATCGAGTCAGTAACCCGGCAATACATCGAATCGCTGAAGGCCATGCAGCAACTCGACCTCGATGTCGCCGGGGAGTTTTTCGTGATGGCGGCGACGCTCATGGAGATCAAAAGCCGCCTGCTATTGCCCAAGGGCCTGCATGCCGTGGACCCGAATTTAGAGGAAGACGAAATGGATCCACGCTGGGAACTCGTGCACCAGCTCCTCCAATACAAAAAATTCAAGGAAGCGGCCGCGCAGTTGAACGAACTCGCCGTCACGCGCCAAAATCTCATGCAGCGCTTCGTTTCGGATCTCACGTTGTCCGAAGGCGAGCGTCCGCTGAAGGGCGTCGACCGGATCGAACTTTGGAACTCGTTCAACATGGTGCTCCGCCGCCTCGCCGAAAAGCTCGTAGTCGGCGAGATTCACGACGAACAAACCACGGTCGCGGATCAGATGGAGTGGCTCCTGAATCGCATCCGCGCCGAAAAGAACTTCGTGTTTTCCCATCTCTTTCCCGAGGGCGTCACGCTCCGCCGCCTCGTCGCGACCTTTCTCGCCATGCTCGAACTGACCCGCCTGAAGAAATTGCGAATCCGCCAGCACGAAGCGTTCAGTGACATCATGGTGGAGGCGGTGGAGGAAAACCCACTTGAAACCGTCGTGACCACCGGCACCGTCACCGCGTGAGCAAAAAGAAAAAGAAGCCGGCACCTCGCGCCACCCTGCTGGGGGTGGGCCTCGATAACGAAGATGGCCACAAGCGCATCACCACGGGTGAACAGTTTGCGATCGTGGGCGGCTCCGACGAAACCCACGGCCGCATGACGGAGACGGTGGTGAAGACGTTTGAAGAATTGAAGTCGCGCCGCAAACAGCTTCACCAATTGGGGGCCGAGGAACTCGCGGAGATTCTCCACAAATCCACCCCTCGCTGATCCATGTCGCGGCAACCACGGCGTGTCCCGGTTGACCGGGCGGAAAAAAACACGGCTTCGGAAACGGAACGAGAATTGCCATCTTGGCTTGTCGGCGTCTGCGGTGTGGCCGCAGTTGCGTCTTTTCTGTTTTCAGCTCTCCTGTTTCTGAATCTCTAAACACACCACCATGTCCGAAAAAATCGCCAACCTCACCACCGATACATTCAAATCGACGATCGCCGCCTCCGCGACGCCCGTCCTCGTCGACTTTTGGGCCCCGTGGTGCGGGCCGTGCAAGGCGATCGCGCCGATCCTCGAGGAGCTTGCCACCGAACTCGACGGCAAGCTCTCGATCGCCAAGGTCAATATCGACGAAAACGACGCGGTGGCGGTCGAGTTCGGCGTTCGGGCGATCCCGACGATGATCCTCTTCAAAGGCGGAAAGGTCGCCGAAACCCTCGTCGGCATGATGCCGAAAGCGGCGATCAAGGCAAAGGTTTCAGCCCACCTCTAATTCGCTTGCCCGGATAGAACCGCGCCCGCCGCTAGCAGCAGAGCGTAGAGCGCGAGGAGCTTTCCCGTATCGCCCAGCAGAGCAATCAGCTCGCTGGGCGATTTCTTTTCCTGCAAGCTGCCCGCGTGGCTCCAAGCGATGGGAGCAAGCAAAAGTGGCAACAGGCACCATGGGCCGTGTCCTCGACCGAGATAGACGATCGGAACCAAGAAAGCCGCCGCCAACGAAACTACGAACTGCGTGCGGGCGGCCTTGCGACCAAACCTGACCACGAGTGTGCGTTTACCCGCCGCCGCATCGGTGTCGGCATCCCGAAAATTGTTAACCACGAGAATATTTGCCGCGAGCAGGCCAATGGGAACCGCCGCCAACCAGACGTCAAAGCTGACCTGACCGGCTTGGACAAAATACGTCGCTCCGACGGCGACCAAGCCGAAGAAGATGAAAACGAAGACGTCTCCGAGTCCGTGATAGCCCAGCGGAAACGGTCCACCCGTGTAGGCAAATCCGCAGACGATGCTGGCCACTCCCAATACCAAGAGCCACGGCCCGCCCCACGCCAAGAGCCCCAAGCCGCTCAGGAATGCGGAGGCGAACACGATCCACATCGCTCGTTTCATCGTGGTCGGCGCAATCAACCCGGCAGCCACCGCGCGGCGCGGGCCAACCCTGGCCGCCGTGTCGGCCCCCTTCACGAAGTCGTAGTAGTCGTTGGCGAAATTTGTGCCGATTTGGATCAACAAACCAAACGCCAGGCAGAGAGCCGCCGCGGAACCAACGAACACACCATCGCGCCACGCAAAGGCGGACCCGACGAGCACCGGTGCGATCGCCGCGGGCAACGTGCGCGGACGGGTTGCTGCGCCCCAGATTTTCAGCCGGTCGATTCTCAAGCTAGCCTTTCCCGCGGGTGCCCTTGCGGCTCGGAATAACCAAGGGGCGATTGGCGAGAAGACTCAGGAGCACCGGCAGAAAACAGAGCAACCCGGCCGTAATCACCCAAAGCACTCCATGCCGGGGAAAAAGAGCTCCGAACAAGCCCACCAACACCGCGTAAGCCGACAGGAATGCCTGTGCGCTCCCGAAGGCCGAATTGAATGCCCAGACCAGTGCGAATGCGAAACCCGCGGCGCGATAGTCGCAGATGCCCAGTGTCAGGCCGGTGATAAAAAAAATCGCCGGATAAAATGTAAACTTCCCCCGCTCGTAGCGCACGGTCTGCACTAAAAGACCGACCAACATAATCGTCGCGCGCACTGCCATGGCGAGGTAGACCATCTTCTTGGCGGCGCCGTCCGGAGCGACCAAGCTGGGCGCCAGGCCAAATCCTCCCATCAGGGCCAGACTGCCTGCACCTGCCCGCAAAAGATCGATGTAGTTTCTGAACTTGGTGAATTCTCCGCCGAAATTTACCCGCGGATCGCCGGACTCCCGGTTCTTCCATGGTTCTTCACTGGATCGGGTCATTCCCTCGCTCCGGCGCCGTTTGAACAACGAGCCCAACCTCAGCCATTGGCGCGGGAACCACAACAAGGCGATAGCCAGAAGAAGGTAGGGATAGTTTACAGTCATGAATTGGAGGCGAACAAAGCCAACAAGTCCACGAGGCTAGGGTCTGTCAAAGTATCATCCGCCGCGCGGCTTCTCCGCAGGTGTTGCCGCGGGCGGGCGGTAGGTTTTTGCAGGATCTACAACCAGCTCTCGTTCCAAATCCCGAATGCGTCCCAAAACAACCTCCGTCGTTTCGTCTTCCGGAGGAAGTTGCGGGTGCAGGGCCACCAGCCAGTCGAGTGCCTCCTTTTTGCGGCCAAGCCGTTTGAGCAACTCAGCATGCAAACGCGCCGCGTAATAGGGCGCACCGGGCTGCTCCCACGCGGTGCGATAGCTCGCCGCCGCCGCCGCCGTATCATGCAGGCGGTTGAGTTCAATGTTCGCCCGTTCGATCCACAAGGAAGCATTGGCCGGGTGGAATTTCATCGCGTCTTCAATACGACGGATCGCCAGACGAGCTTGTTCTGCCCCCAGCTTTTCCTGAAGTTCGGGCGGCACGGCGTCATAGCCCCCGGCATCGGCGATCCGCCACGCCGTCATATCGAAGGCGAGAATACGCGCGCCGTTTACCCAGAAATAGAGCGGTCGCGGATCAATCGCCGTGACGAGCCGCAACAACGTCTCGGTGCCCGGAAGGTCCCGCTGCTCCCAGATTACGTGTAAGCGTAGCCACGTGAAATCGGCCACGATGGCCCGAAATCCTCCGAGCAGCCCCAAGGTCACCCCCTGCCCGGCAGCCGCACCGGCCGAATCGAGCCGCAACGCCGGCTGCTCGGACCGGAGCGCGCTCCACAGAGGCGCCTCAATCCATCGAAGGAGGCCGCCGGTGGTAGCGAGCCCGACGACGATGGCTGTAAACACCAGAAGCCTAGATTTCACGTTTGCGGAAACTGTAGACCGCCAGCGCCAAGGCTCCGGCGACGTAGCCCAACGCGTAGGCGCTCACCCGCGCCACGCGATCCCAGGGCACGGCGACGCCCGCCCCCACTCCGTCGGCGAAATTGAAGAGCTGAAAATTGGGGAACATGAGTCCGATCAGGCCGGCCAGTGCCTGTGCCAGCGGGGCGCCGCCGCGGGCATACGCATCTTGGGCGAGGTATTGCAGGTGACAGATCACGAGCACAAAAAAACCGGTCACGACGGTGTAGAGTTGGGTCTGTGAAAAGCTGGCGACCAAAAGCGTAAACGCTGCGAGCACCGCAAGCTTCAGCCACTGCAAGAAACCGGCCGCGACCAAATCCAGCACTTGCAGCGTGCGGCCTTGCGGAAATGCCTCGGGAAATTCCGCCATGAGCGTTCCTTCGCGCGCCCAAAGAACCGTGGTGAGCAGGGTCGTGAGCAAAGCGCAGAAAACCGCGGCGACTGCGGCGACACCGAGGTATTTCCCGAGAACAAACTCCGCGCGCCACACCGGTTTCGCTAAAAGCGTGAGTGCAGTGCGATTCTCAATCTCGCTGAAGAAGAGCTGCGCAGTTGCCGTTACCGTCAGCGCAGCTCCGAAAAAGACCATCGCGCCATAGCCGAGATCGGCGAGAAATTTTAGTTCGGGTGCTCCAAAATTGAAGTCACGAAACCACTGAGCCCCCGCCACCAGACTGAGGGCGAGGAGCAGCAGAAAATTAAACAGCTTCTGGCGCGCGGCCTCGAGCAGGGTATTGCGGGCAATGAGCAATGCCCGCGTCGGCGAGAAAGGCACAGCGCTCATTCGGCGACCTCCGGTGTGCGTTTTTCGTTCCGTCCGACATTATCGAGAAAGATTTGGTCCAGGCGCGCACGGGGCTGCTCAACCGATTCCAGCGACTTGCCTCGGGCGGAGAGCCAGCCCCGCAGATCCGCGAGGTCTGTGGCGGAGAGGTTTTCGACCACGAGGGCCTGGCGATCTGCCCGCCCCACCAAATCGCGGACCGAGCCTTCCAGCATCAGCCGCCCGCGATCAAGGATAGCCACGCGATCACAGATGTCCTCGATTTGGGCGAGCAAATGGGACGTGATGAGCACGGTCTTCCCCTGAGTTTTCAGTTTCAGGATTAGCTCCGAGATGGCGGCGGCGCCGACCGGATCGACACCCGCGGTCGGTTCATCGAGGATCACGAGCCGAGGATCGTGCACGAGCGCCTGGGCGAGTCCGATACGCTGCAGCATCCCTTTCGAGTAGGTGCCGACCCGGCGATCGGCCGCCTCCGAGAGCCCAACCCATGCAATCACTTCGGCGGCGCGCGGCTTCAGCGCGGAGCTTTTCAGTCCGCAAATCCGACCATAGAAATGAACCAATTCCCGACCCGTGAGATGCCGGTAAAAATAGGGCGACTCCGGCAGGTAGCCGACATCCAGCCTCGCCTCGACGCGGGTGCCGGGCACACCGAACACTCGGCACGTTCCCGCCGTCGGTTCCAAAAGACCGAGGATGATCTTGATCGTCGTGCTTTTGCCCGATCCGTTCGGGCCGAGCAGTCCGTAAACTTGGCCTGCTTCAATCCGCAGACTAAGATTATCGACTGCACGTAATTTCACCCCGCGCAGTCCCACCGAAAAATCCTTGATGAGACCGCCGAGTTCGATGGCGGCCATCCCGGATGACGCGATGTTCATTTGATCGTGAACCCGCTGAATTGACGCACCCGCCGATTCGATGACCGCTCGGTTTTGCGAACGTAGCCGTGCATCCGTTCTTCGACCCCGGCGATAAACTCCGCCACTTCGGCCGCACTGCCCTCGGCTTCGAGGTGCACGCGCCCATCGGGCATGTTGCGGACAAAGCCGGCCACTTCGAATTCTTTGGCGATTTGCAGCGCGGTATAGCGGAAACCCACGCCTTGCACGTGTCCGGAGAAAAAAACTGTTTCGTGATGCACTTCGGCCATTCGGGGCGCGACGCTAGCGGGCGTGCGACGACGGGTTCAACCCGCAAAATGCCCGCTCGCGCGACGTCGGAATTTTATTTGCTTTTCAACCCGGCCCGCACTGAGTTTCGCCCAACGAATGAGCAACTTCAACTCTGACGGTAGTCAGGAGAACGACTGGGAAGATCGCGGTGAGTTGGCTTGGAACGAATTTGATTGGGAGCGCTATCTCCGCGAGCAGGACGACGCCGTCGCCCGTTACCTCACTCTCTATCTGGCTGCAAAAGGAGATCCCGCGCGCATCGATAACGTCGCTGAAAAAATGGGCTGGGGCGACGGCGATTGGACCGACGAAACCGGGGGCAGCGACGAAGACGAGGACGAAGACGACGATGAAGACGACGAATTTGAGGACGACGATGTCTATACGCTTCACAAGAACCCGATCTTCATCGCGACGAAGGCGATCTATTTGGGCCTAAAGCGCTCTTGGGAAACTCTCGCAGTCGACAGCGCAAGTGCTCCGCAGGCGTTGGCCGTCGGTCTGCTGGCCTCGCTGCATCGCGGCGAAGAACATTCCGTGCAAGCGATCAACGCGCTCGATTTTGGTGACTATGCGATGGCGGTGAGTTTGCAAAAAAGAGCCATGGGGGCCCTCAACGCCACCCTCGCCCTCCTCAACGCGGAATCCTCCGTCAGCCACCCCGTGGTCGCCGCGTGGCGTGCCGAAGCGTTGCCGCAGCTGTTTGATCTTCGCGAAATTTGCCTGCGGGTGATCGCCGAGTGCCGCGAGGAACTCGATCGTCCGATCGACGACGAAAACTAATCTGCGGATCAGCTCTTATCGCGGTCTTGACCGTAATAGGCGCCAGGACCGTGCTTGCGGCCGAAGTGCTTGTCGAGCAGCTCGGGCTCAATCGGTTTCAGGCGTGGCGCCAACTCGATGGTCATAATCGCCATGTGGGCAATGCACTCGACGGCTACGGCAGCTTCGACCGCTTTGGCCACGGTGCTGCCCCACGTGAACGGACCGTGGCGGTTGACCAAGACGCCCGGGTAGTCGAGCGGATCCAGATTGTCGGCGAGGAATCGCTCGATAATCACCGAACCGGTTTCCCACTCGTAGGAGCCTTCGATCTCGAGCGAGGTAAGTTTCCTCGTCACCGGGACATCCCCGTAAAAATAGTCCGCGTGAGTCGTGCCGAAAATAGGAATGGAAAGTCCTGCCTGCGCGAATGCGGTCGCGTGGGAAGAGTGGGTGTGCACCACCCCGCCGATTTTCTTGAATCCCAAATACAGCCGGCGGTGCGTGGGGGCATCAGACGAGGGCTTGAGGTCGCCCTCGACTTTCTTTCCCGCCAGATCGACCAACACCATGTCGGAGGGCGTCAGCGCCGCGTAGGCGACGCCGCTCGGTTTGATGGCAAAAATGCCTTTGCGACGGTCGATCGCGGAGGCGTTGCCAAACGTGAGGTTGATGAGGCCGTGCTTCGTGAGGGCCATATTGGCCTCAAAAGCTTCGCGTTTGAGTTCGGTGAGCATGGGATCAGGTCCGGAGACCTTGGGCGAGATGGTAGTAAACCTCGTTGTTGCGCAACGTCTGTTTGAAATCGGCTAACCGGGTTTCCGCCCCGATGACGACGAGTTCAATGCCGGCCATGTTGGCATAGTCTTCGAGGTGCTCGGTGGTAACGGCGTAACTATAGCCGGTGTGATGCGCGCCGCCCGCCAGAATCCACGCTGCACAGGCGGTCTTGA
>CALRZR010000087.1:0-25431 GCA_943372705.1 Opitutus sp. GAS368
ATCTGGAATCTGTGTATCAGGCTTGGTCTCACTCCACAAGCGGCGCAAGTAACCAAGTGTGGTCGGAACTGCTGCGGCAGGTGAAACACGCTCCTCGGACAGCGGCTCACTGAAATAGAGATTCGTGCAACCATACGCGACGCGCACAATCTGCTCCCTCGGAAGAAACTCCAATGTCACCCGTGGCTCAGTCCTGAGTCCGTGCTGCTCAACGGTCGAAAACATAATGTGGTGCATCCCCTGACCGATGCGGAACACCGAGGCGAGGCCGCGGGCCTCCAAGCCAGAAACAACATCTGAAGCCATCGTCTTCCAACGTGACCAGTAATCATCGTCGGGAAACTCGGCGATGAACTCGTGAATCACTCGCCAAGACTCTGGATTGTCTTTTGGCCACATACGCGCGAGCCGTCTAACATGGGTTTGACCAACTTGTGGCGGCGGCGTTCACGTTGGCTAAACTGGGTGGATCGAAATCAGCGGCAACCAAATATTCCCTGACGATCAACCCGTTACGCACGCTTGCGCCGGGGGCCCGGCCAGTTTAGCCAACGAAAATGCCGCCCACCGCCCCGTTGGCTAATTCGGCGGGTTTACCCCCGACCGGCCCCGCGATCAAACCACTCTCTGAACGCATGCGCGAGACGCTGCGTCGTTTTCACTACTCTCATCGCACCGAGGAATCCTATCTGATGTGGTGCCGGCAGTTCGTCGCTTTCCATGGCGGGCGCTCGCCGATGAAGCTGGGCTCCCCCGAGATCACGGCGTTTCTCAATCACCTGGCCACGGCGCGAAACGTCGCCGCCAGCACGCAAAACCAAGCACTGTGCGCGGTCCTTTTTCTTTATCGCGAAGTCCTCGGGCGCGAGTTGGGGGAATTCGAGGGACTGACGCGCGCCCGGCGCCAGCGCCCCACGCCCACCGTGCTCACTCGGGACGAAGTTCGCCGCCTACTCGCCGCTCTCACCGACACGCCGCACCTGATGGCGCTCCTGCTTTACGGCGGCGGGATGCGTCTGAACGAGGTGCCTCCACTTGCGGATCAAGGACGTGGATTTGGAACAACGTCAGGTGACGATCCGCTCCGGCAAAGGCGGCAAGGACCGCTTGACCCTCCTGCCAATCGTCGCGCTGGCGCCGCTTCGATCTCACCTCACAAGGGTGCGCGCGCTGTTCGACGCAGACCGCCGGGCGCAACGGCCCGGAGTGGAACTGCCTTTCGCGCTTGCCGCCAAATACCCCCGGGCCGGCGAAGAATGGGCATGGTTTTGGCTGTTCCCCGCCCGGGGAGAATCCACCGATCCGATCACCGGGATCGTGCGTCGCCATCACGTGCACGAGGTCGGTTTGCAACGGGCGATCAAGGTCGCAGCGGCTCAAGCGGGGCTCACGAAACCGGTCACCGTCCACACCCTCCGTCACTCATTTGCCACCCATCTCCTACAAGCGGGTCGTGATATCCGGACCGTGCAAGAGTTGCTCGGCCACAGCGACGTGAGCACGACGATGATCTACACCCATGTCGCCAATACTGGCGGGCTCGGCATTCCGAGCCCGGCGGACGAATGACCGCCGGGAAAAGCGGAGGGCGGCGCACACCGGCGTCACCGCCCCCGCAGGCGGCATCGATATGATCGCACCCGTCCGGCAACGCCGATCCCGGTTTCGAAAACGCATAAACAGTGAATCTGAGGTAGGGACGCCTCTCCGAGGCGTCCGGATTTTTCCAGCGAGGCCGATGCCTCTGAAAGACGGCTCGGAGAGCCGTCCCTACCCTCTTACGGGCCTACTTAAAATTTTCCCGTCACTCCGATCGTCCACAGCGAGCCGAAGTCGGCGGCGCTTTGGCGGAGGTGGGCGACACCGGGCGTAGTCGGGCCGTAGATTTCCAGTTCGTCCGTCACATGGAAGAGATTGCGCAGGTTGGCGAAGACCGTGAACCGACGGGTGAGATGGTATTCCGCGATCACATCGGTCACGAGGCGGGTCGCGCCCCAGTTGTAGGTCGACGGCCCGATGCTGTTGCTGGTGGCGACTACGGCCCGGCGCGCGCGGCCGCGGTAGTTCCAATTCAGGTGCAGGGTCACGCGCTCGCGCGTGAGGCTTGCGCCCCAGCTGGCGGTCTTGGGCACGTAGCCCGTGAAGTTCGCGTTGGTGTCACCGAGCGCACGCTGCACGCTGAGATTGCCGAAAACCTGCAGGCCGCGCGCCCACGGCGGCAGGAAGGCGAGCGCCTGTTTGTAGTTCAGCGTGATCCCCTCCATGCGCACGGTGCCGGGGAGGTTGTATTGCGTGGCCACGTCGAAGTCGCCGTAGGTCGCCTCGTCGAGTCCGTAGAGTGCGAGAAACTCCGGCGTGGCCCGGACGGTCGTGTTGCCAAAAAAATTCTCGATCTCGCGGCGGAAGGCACCGGCGGAGAGCTGGCCGACGCCAGCAAAATAATACTCGAGCCGCGCGGTCACCGTGCGTGCGTTCCACGCTTTGATACCGACGTTGTTGACCGCGATGCGATTGGCGGGCGACGGCGGCGCTTCGGGATCGGGGAGCGTGATGCCGCCGGAATACTGGATGAAATCGGGCCGACCGACCGAGGGATAGGCGGCCGCCCGCAGGATAAGATCGTCGCGGAGGTTGTAGCTGGCGTTGAGGCTGGGAAAGAGCCGGAGATATTCCTTTTCCGCCAGGCCGCCGCGGTCGACGTAGGTGAGCTTGGAAATCTCGAAGGCGTCGTTGGAAATCAGGAGCGGACGGCGGTTGGCGCCGAGGATGGGCTCACCGCGGGCGTCGCGCTGGAAATTGCGCGACGGATCGGTGAGCGGACCGGCAGCGTCGATATTGGTCTGCTCGGCTCGGAGGCCGGTGACGATCTTGAGCCGATTTTTCAACAAGGAGAAATCGGCGCGCAGGTAGGCAGAGGAAATGAGCTCGTCGGCGGTGTTCGAGAGGCCGACGCCGGAGCGGTAGCGAGCGTTGGCATTGGGCACGCCGAATTGTGCGGGGCTGGCCTGGAGTTGCTCGTAGAGGCGGCCGTTGGAGAGCCCGGGCACGCGGGGAAAGCCGTTGACGCGCCGGCGTGAATCGAAATCCGCGCGCACAAACTGCACCGCGGCATCGTCGCCCGCGGTCGGCGTCGTGCTCGCGACGCCGTCGCGACCGAGAAAAGTATAGTTGTCGGTGAAGCCGCGCGTGTCGCGCCGGGCGTCGCGCACATCCACACCCGCCTTGAGGGAGAGCGGCACCACCCCGGTAAAGTCTCGCCGGAGGTTGGCGTAGCCACTGCGGCGCGTGTCGTCGCTCGCACGCATCGAGCCGACCGCGGCGGTGATCGCATAACTGTTAATCGAAAACGGATCGACGGGCGCTCCGGTCGCGCCGTCGGTGACGACAACCTCACGGGGACGCCAGAATCCGGCGTCGAGGAGCGAGACAGTCACGCCCGTGCGGCGCATGGTGGCGGTGCCAAAGAGTCCGCCCTCGATGTTGCGGGTGCGGTTGCGCGAGCGGGAAAGGCCGAGGCCGGCGTCCGCCTTCCACAGCGGGCCTTCGTGGCGCCAAACGAGCGACGGAAGGTAGCTCCAGTTTTCGCGCAGGCTGCGCGTCGATACGACCTGCAGCGTGCCCGCGCCGGCCGCACCGCGGGTATTCGTGAGGGAGAATTGCCCGGGGAGAACGCGGGCGACGTCGAACGTGAGGGCCGCGGTGTCGAGCACCACGTCGAAGGTCGAGTATTGCACGCCGAGCGACACGCGGTCGTGGGCACCGAGTTTCCAGTCGAACGAGACCGCCAGCGCGTCGCGCGTCGTCTCGCGGCCCGTCGCCTGCACGACGAGGCCAGAGAGGTAGGGCTGATCTGGAGTCGTGTGCGGAAAGGCCGCGCCGTTGGTCGCGGTGTTGGCGCCGCGCCAAACATTCTGGATCACCGGCGTGTCAGTCATCCGCGTTGAGTGGCCGCCGGAGACAGTGAAGCCCCATGTTTTGCTCATCGGTGCGATCCCGGAGAAATCCACGCCGGGATAGAAGCGTTGGAACGCCGATTTTTCATGTAGATCGCGCCCGTTGTTGATCATCGAAAAATACGCGCTGGCGTTGAACGACGGGCGGGCGCGCTCGAACGCGGAGCGCGGCACCATGTTGACGGAGCCCGCGAGCGCCACGCCTTCGGTGTCGGGCGTGGGTGAGAACGAAACCTCGATGCGCGAGACGTTACTCGTGGTGAAGACATCCATCGAGTTGCTGCGCCCGGTGCCGCCGTCGCCACCATTGCCGATCGGGCTCGCGACGCTGAAGCCGTTGATCGAAATCGGCACATAGGCGGAGGGCACGCCGTTGAGGGAAAGTTCGCGCGCGCTGTTCACGCTTACGCCGGGCAGGAACTTGATGAACTCGGCGACATTCCCGTCGGGCACGTCGCCAAACTCGTCCGTCGAAACCACGCTGCGCATGTTCGGCGCGAAGCGCTGCTCGTTGATCGCGATCGCGGTGCCGCTCATCTCGCGCGAGTCACCGACGACGAAGGCGATCAGTTTCACCGGCGTGCCGGGTGCCGCGGCCACCGTCGGGCGCGCCAACGAGGCGAGCGGGATCTCGATCTGCGCGGTGCCACCGGCCGGAATCGCGACCGACTGCGTCGCGGGCGCGAGGCCGGTGTAGAAGACGCGCAGCTGCGCCGTGCCGGCGGGCATCTGAGCAAGGATGAAGCGGCCGTCGGCATCGGTGAACGTCTCGAGCAGCGTGCCTTCGACGGTGAGGCGCGCGCGTTCGAGGTTGGCGCCGGTCGCGACTTGGAAGACGCGGCCTTCAATGGCGCCGGTGGGGATTTCGGCGGCGCGGATCGTTGCCCAAAGGGCGCAGGCAACGACGAATGCTGACACGGGCAGAAAGCGACGGGTCATGGGGTAAGTGGGGTAGCGAAAAGCTGGGGCGGCGACCCGGCGTCGGCGAGCCGTTTCGCGGCGGCCGGACTTCCTCCGTTGACAGCCGTCACCGGGCTCGGAGCTTTTGTCGCATGCGCACCCCTCGCTTGTCCGTCGCTTTGCTTTTGCTTGTTCCGCTGCTGCTCTCGGCCGCTTTCGCCGCCACGTCCCGTCCGCCGAACATCGTCGTCATCCTCGCCGACGATTTTGGTGTCGGCGACATCCAGGCGCACTATCCGGCGAACAAAGTCCCCACCCCCGCGCTCGACCGGCTCGTGCGCGAAGGAATGAGTTTCACGGATGCGCACAGTCCCTCTGCTGTCTGCACGCCGACTCGCTACGGGCTGCTGACCGGCCGCTACGCGTGGCGCACGCGGCTCCAGGAATGGGTGCTCGCTGCCTACGAGCCGCCGCTAATCGCGGCCGGGCGCGTGACGCTGCCGGGATTTTTGCAAAAGCAAGGCTACCGCACGCTGTGCATCGGCAAGTGGCACCTCGGTTGGGAATGGCCGGGGCCGGAGTCGAGCCGCATGAGCGAGACGCGCCACGCGCAGAAAAACGTCGCCTGGGATTTTACGCAGCCGATCCGCTCGGGGCCGACGACGCGCGGCTTCGACTACTACTTCGGCACCGATGTGCCGAACTATCCGCCGTTCACCTTCATCGAAAACGACCGCGTCGTCGTCCCGCCGACCGACCAGCTGCGCATCGACGACGCGCAGGGCATGGTGCTCCCGCGCCTTTTCGCCGGCGCCCCGGCCGCGCCCGGCTGGCGTTTCGACGAGATCATGCCCGAGCTCACGCGCCGCGCGACCAGCCAGATCCGCGCGCTGGCGGCGAAGCAGCAGCCCTTCTTCCTCTATTTCCCGATGACCTCGCCGCATGAGCCCGTATCACCGTCGCGCGCCTTTAAGGGCCGCAGCGGCATCGCGCCAATCGCAGACTTTTTGATGGAAACAGATTGGGCCGTGGGCGAAGTGCTGCGCGCACTCGAAGAGACCGGCACCGCGCGCGACACGCTCGTCATTTTCACCGGCGACAACGGCCACTCCGGCTACACCGGTTGGGATAAACTTACCGCCGCCGGCCATCAGCCGAGCGGGATCTACCGCGGCTTCAAAGGTGACATCTGGGAAGGCGGACACCGCGTGCCGTTCGTTGCACGCTGGCCCGGCCGCATCGCCCCCAACTCGCGCAGCGACCAGCTCGTGGGACTAAACGACACGTTCGCCACCGTGGCCGAGGTCGTCGGTGCGCCGCTGCCCGCAGCCACCGCGGAGGACAGCGTGAGCTTCCTGCCTACCCTGCTCGGCCGCGCGCCCTCGCCCGCGCGCCGCACGACGCTCGTCAACCACTCCAACCCGGGCGAATTCGCCTTCCGCGACGGACCGTGGAAACTGGTCCTCCGCAACCGCGACGCGGCCCAGAAATCGCGCGGCCAGGCGAAAGTGTCCGAACTCTACAATCTCGCCGACGACATCACGGAGAAAACCAATCTCGCCGCCCAGCATCCCGAAATCGTCGCGCGCCTGCGCGCCGCGCTCGAAAACGTAATCGCGCGCGGCGCCACGCGCGATGTGCCCGGCGCGAAGAACGATGCGACGGTGCGCTACGGTGTGACGCCGAGCGTCCGCTGGGCGCTGGATTGAGGGCGGGGGCGGGCGATCACCGACCGGAAGGGTTGGGCATCGTCGTCCGCACCTCGCGCGCCCGCAGTCGCGGGGCGCAAAAATCTAGGCCATGGTGAAAACGGAAGCTGCAGCGCATGACTAGGACGCACGCCGAAATCTGACAATTCGAACCTCTCCGTTATAAACGACCTTTCGTATCTCGTCCTGCATGATGTCGAGCGCACGCTCCGGTGAATAGCCGCCAGTGCCCGCACCGATGAGCGGAAACGCAATGGAACGGTAGCCGCGCGCACCTGCGACGGCGAGCGCACTGCGAACGCAATCACGGATGGTTCGCTCTGACGAACGCCACAACATGCTGATACCGGCGACGTGAATGATCGCGCGAAAGGGCAGTCGGCCTGCGCCGGTTTCGACTGCGCCACCAAGAGGAATCGGGCCGCTGCGTCCCAGCTCGCGAAACGGCTCATAGCCTGCGCGCCGCTTGATCGCTCCAGAAACTCCCTGCGGCAGCAACAGCCACCACGGAATAATGTTCCTGTTCCAAGCGTTGACGATGACATCCACATCTTGGTCAAGTAAGTCTCCCTCTGTGACTCGTAGCTGCATGCGAGTGGTGACGACTAACGACCTATGCTCAGCGAGCCGGCACACGGGACGCGACGATTGCAACCGCGACACTCCGGCCGAGTTCGCTGCAGCGCATAGTTAGGCCGCCTGCTCATGGACTCGTAACCACTACGCTGCCGGAAGAACACGAAAACGTGAGTGCCTCGTCAATAATCTGGCGAAGGAGAACAGCGACCTGCTCGCCCGCTCCGCAATGGTCCAAAATACCCTCCGACTCTAAGACCACTGTCCCATCTGGCATCTCATCGGGACGACACGGTCGGAAGCGGAACTCAATCTGAGTGGGAAACTGCGATGAGGGCTGACCACCGAGACGCCGCAGCAACTCCGCGACCTTTGGGAGACCGTGCGGCGCGCATGAAACTCGATATTCAACACCCATGGCGAGTGAAGTGGCCTAACATTGATTGATCTGCACCCGATCCTGCGGGTTTTGTCGCATAACACCGGCGGCCGACTGGGAGGACATGGCACTGAAGTTGAGTTGCGCCAGCGGGTTGTCGACCGAATTGCCGGGCGGACGCGACCAGCTATACGAACTGCATCATGCCGTCTGTCGACGAGGCACGGCTCGCTGGCGCTCGCCGCTACGTCGGAAACCGGTCCCTCGGCGCCCTTTCGTCGAGCGCTCAGGCGCGGCAGGCCTCGCGCACCGCCGAGACCATACGCTTCTGCCGCGCTTCGATCGTTGCCATGATCGACTTCACCTTGGCGCGCGCGCCGGCGGGGTCTTTGTGAATCGCTTCCAAGCGCGACCACAATTGCGCGCCGCTCGTCTCGTCGACTTCGAAAAACCAATCGTGGGCGCCTATGTCGCGATACATTTGTCCTTTGCACGTATCGGTCGGCTGGCGGACGTAGAACGTCGGCGTGCCGTTGTGCAGCGCGATGAGCGGCGAATGGCACTCCACGCTCACCACGGCCTGCGCCTTCGCGTAAATCGAAGCGGCCTCGTCGGGCAGCCAGTAGGTGTCGCGCCACACGACGTTTTTCTTCACGTCGGCCGGGAGCGGATCGACGAGTTCATCTTTCGCCATCTGCACTTGGTAGGTCATCTCGGCGCAGGCCATGACCTTGTTGCCGGTGCCGCGCACGTAGCGGACGATCATGTCGCGAAGTTTGTCGTGATCCTGCTTGGTCGTGCGGTCGTTGATCGCGTCCTTCACGTCGTCGGCGGCGACGCGTTTCGTGCCGGCCTTGATCCGGTAGTAAGGCGTGTAGCGGAGGCGCGGAATCACACTGATAAATTTCCCCTCTTCGAGGCCCGCAGACTTCAAGTAGGCGAGGCCTTTCGCATCGTCGCGCAGGTGCATGCCGAGCTGTGCATCGGGGCCGAATTCCACGATCGGCGATTTCACGCCCTGGGATTTCAGGTAGTCGCGCGTGATCGTATCGCGGCAAAAGAAAAACGCCGCGCGATCCATGATATAGCGCAGGTCGGCCGAGAGATTCGTCGGCGGCAGCTTGAGCGCGCGCTCACGGAGGCTGTTGAGCGTGCCGCCCTCGGGATCGCGATTTCCGCCGATGCCGGAAATCGGATCGTTGCTCACACCGAAGACGCCGACGGGTTTGCCCGTGGCTTTTTGAAACGCGACCGCGTGATTGGCCGCCGGGAAACCCGAGCCGGAGCCGCTGAGGTAGAGATCGGCCTCGGCCCACGCTTGCGCGAGCGCGGGTTTGTTCGGTTTGCCGTCGGCACCGAGGCTGCCCTCGGCGATTTTCAGACGCGGATAGCCCTTCGTGAGCAAGTCACGTGAGCCGTGCCCGAGCTCGCCCGGCCAGAGCGTGATCTCGCATTCGGGAAAATGTTTCCACAGCAGCGAGAGCGCGCCCGGCGTGTGGCCGATATCGCCGATATTCACACTCTGCCACGAGCTGCGGAGGAGGATGCGCGGTGCGCGTTTGGTATCGGCACCGCGCAAGGAGGCGGCGATGGCGGCGGCAGCAGTGGAGGCGAGGAAGTGGCGGCGATTCATAGAGGGGAAGGATGTGCGGTGCGAAGTAGGGCAGGGTCTTTGACCCGCCCTTTCTGGACATGGGATGTTCGAGCGAAGGGCGGGTCACAGCCCCCGCCCTACTTCATTCAAAATGTGCCCTTGATGCCAACGTTCCAATACGCGCGGTAGTCGGCCCGGGCGCTCAGAATGCGGTCGCGTCGCGTGTTCGGTCCGTAGACGACGGTATCGTCGGTGGCTTCGTTCACATTTCGTCCGCCCGCGAAGACGGAGAACTTGCGCGTCAGCCGATACTCGGCGCTGAAGTCGGCGCTGTTGCGGGGCAGAATGTATTGGAACGTCCCCGGCTCGCGATTCGCACCGGTGATCTGGCCCTGCCGCACGGTGCCCTTCTGGTTAACCGCGATGCGCAACGTGAGCCGCTCGCGGCTGAACGTGATGCCGAAGTTCGTCGTCTTCGCGACGAAGCCGCTGAAGCTCGCGCCCTCGCTGCCCTGCAAATGCTGCAGCGTGAGATTGCCGAAGAGCGTGAAGCCTCGCGCCCAATGCGGCAGGAACGACAGGTTTTGGCGGTAGTCGAATTCCGTCCCGAGCACGCGCGTCGAGCCGACATTTCGCTTCGTGCTCACCAGGTAGCCCTGCGCCTCTCCGTAGACCGCCGGATCGAGGCCGTAGGGTTCAAGGATGTCGTCGGTCGCGGGCGCCAGCACCGTGCCCCAGAAACCTGTGATGTCGCGGCGATAGAAACGCGTCGAGAGCACGCCGCTGGAGGGCTGGTTGAAATAATACTCGAGCGCGACGCCGTAGCTGTCGGCCGTCCACGGCTGCAGCGCCGGGTTGCTGAGCGTGATCGTGCGCGACGTGCCGGCGGGATCGGGCAAACTCGCCGTCGGGAAAATATCGCTAAACTCGGGACGGCTGATCGAGCGTCCGTAGGACACGCGTGCGATCAGATCCTGACGCACATTGTAGTTCGCGCTCAGGCTCGGGAAGAAGCCGCCGTAGTTGCGCGACGCATGGGCGCCGCGCTCGATGTAGGCCAGCTTGGTGCCGGCGAGTGTCGATACCGCGGCCAACACGACCGGGCGGCCGGCGGCGTCGCGCACGATCTTCCCGCTGGCGTCACGTTGGTAGGTGTTGTTCAGGTCGACCAGCGGGCCGTCGCCCTCGTCATTGGTCTGCTCGTAACGCACGCCGCCGGTCAGCTGCAGACGACCGTTGAAAAACTTGGTGTCGAGGCGGACGTAAGGTGCGCTGACCACCTCGTCGATGACCTTCGAGTTGTTGACCGTGCTGCGGTAGCCGTTGACGAGATTCGTTTCGGTTTGGTTGAAGTGCGACGGGGTCGCTTTGAACGTATCCACGATATCGTGCAGGTTCAGCCACTCCATCTTTTGGCCACCGAACAAGAGTTGGCGGGTCGAGTAAACCGGATCGAGCCACTGCGCCGCATTGTCATCGGCGGAAGCCGTGAGCCGGTCCGCGCCGACGTGGGTCGTGTCGTAGGTCGTGTTCTTGATGTCGCGGTGCTGCGAGCGAAGATCGGCTCCGAGCTTCACGCTGAGCGGCACCCGCAGATTGAGATCGCGCTTAATGAAGCCGCTGATGCTGCGCACGATGTCGAACCCGTCGATGCGATTGGCCGAGAGGGTCTCCAGCTTGTAGTTGGTCAGCTTGTAGGGGTCGACGTCGGCGGTGTTGGTCGCATTGCGCACGGTCACGATATCCGGGTGATCGAAATTCATCTTTTCGAACCGCACCGTCACATTGCGCAGAAAGGCGTTGTTTTGATTGAAGTAGCCCTTGTCGATATTGCGGTAGTAGTTCGTGGAATTGGAAAACGCGCCGTTCACCTGCCACTGCCAGACCGGGCCGTTGTGCTTGTAGCGGAAACTCGGCACATAGGTCGTGCCGGCCTTCTCGCGAGCATCGTAGATGATCTGCACGCTGCCGGTGCCGTTATTGCCCTGCGTGAAATCCGTGCCCGACGAGGCCACACTGCCGGTCGCAAAGTTCAACTGGCGCACCCAAAACTTCGTCGTGAAAAACGCATACTGAAAACCGAACGTCAGCACGTCCCGTGGCGAGATGCGCCAGTCCGCGCCCACACTCGCCGACGAGCGGACCGTGAGTTTCGGGCGCTCTTGGAGCCGGTAGGCGGTGAGATTGAAGACGTCGGGATTCGCCGTCGGCGCCCACGTCATGAGCGAGCCCTGACCGTGGTTCGGCGCACGCGAGACGAGTCCGCTCGCCGTGATGCCGAAGTTGCGCGTGATCGGCACGACCGCGCTTACCTCGAGATTCGGTTCAAACGGATAGGTTTTCTCGGCAAACGTGTTCGGCTGTTTCGACAGACTGAAATCGCCGCCGCGGAACGAAAGGTAGCTCTTGATCGAGTATTCCGGCGTGCGCCGCTCGAACGCGCTGCGCGTCACGAGATTCACGGTGCCACCGATGGCGTTGGCGGGTGAATCGGGCGTCTGCGAGCGGTTCACTTCGACGCGCGACATGGTCGTGATCGAGACCTGTTCCAATTCGACCGTGCGGCTGCCGCCGGACGACGCGGCGCTCGAGAGCGGATTGCCGTCGACCATGATGGGAGCGCCGCCCGAGGGCACACCGCCGACGGAAATGCTGAAGCCATCGCTGCCGTTGCGGTTGAGCGTCACGCCGGGGAGAAACTTTGCGAATTCGCCGACGTTGCCCTCGGCGATGTCGCCGAACGAATCGGTCGCGACGACATTCTTGATCGACGGCGAGTAGCGCTGCTCGTTCACGGCCACGTCCGAGGCCGCCATGTCGCGAGACGCCGCCACCGTAAACGCATCGAGCTTCACCGTTTCATCCGCGGAAGCTTCCTTCGCCGCCCGCAGCGTAACATCGCCGGAGGTCGGCGCGCCCGCCGCGACCTTGATCGACCGGCTCTCCACCGGAAATCCCGTGTAGGTGACGCGCACCGTGACATCGCCCGCGGGCACACGCGGGAAACGGTATTGGCCCGTTTCATCGGTAAATGTTTCCAACCGCAGCGTGTCGATCGTCACGCGCGCATTGTTCACGTAGCTGCCGGCGCTGAGATTGAACACGCGGCCCTCCACCGCGCCGAAACCGGTGGCACCCGCCGCGCGGTTGACCGCCAGCGCGCCGGTCGACGCGTCCTGCACGACGCGCAATTCGGTGCCGGCCACGAGCCGCGCGAGCGCGTCACGGGCCGCGAGCTCGCCGCTCACGGCGTTGGTCCGGACACCGCTCACGGCGTCGACTGGGTAAACGATTTGTTCGCCGGATTGCTCGGAAAACTGCTTGAGCGTCACGGCCGCATCGCCGGCGGACACCTGGTAGTTTTTCTTGGCCGCGTCCGCCGCGCAGGCGCACACCGCGGAAACGAAAGCAAATGCGGCGATCCACGCGCCACGCAAAAACAGGCAGGGTTTGGTCATGGGGTCAGAGGGAAGAGGTTGCGTGAGTTGAGACGAACCAGCGTCGCGATTCCGTTAGACAGACCGGGAAATAGTCGGCCGGTGTTGAAACTATTTGCTGCGCCGCAATTCCAGCGCGCCGTCGGCCCGGCGCTCGGCGACGACGCCGAAGCTCGCTTCCAGGAGGCGCACAAACGCGTCGACATGGTCCGCGCGAAAGCTTCCGCCGACGCGCAAACGGCCGGTCGCGGCATCGCCCACGACGAGTTGCTGCGAGTTGCGCAGATTAAATTCGGCCACGACCTGGGCGAGCGGCAGCGCCGCGAATTCCAATCGCACGCCCTGCCAGGCCAACGCCCGCGAAATCTCCTGCGCGCTCACGGCGGCCACGACCGGTGGTCGCTCCGGCGCCGCCGTGTGCACCACCGCGCGCTCACCGGCTACGAGCGGCGTCGGCGCGCTTTCCGGTTTCAGCGCGGCCCGCACGCTCGGGACGACCGGCCGCTCGACCTGCACTTTGCCCTCGGTGACCAAGACTTCCACTTCACCCGTCGCGCGCCGCACGCCAAACGCCGTGCCCACAGCGCGCACCGCGACACCCTCTGTTTCGACCACGAACGGCCGCGCGGGATTTTTCGCCACGGTAAAATGGGCCTCGCCGCTCACCAATCGCACGCGCCGCAATTCGGCGGTGAAATCCGTTTCGATTTTTCCGCCGTGGTTAAGGTCGACCACGGTGCCGTCGGGCAACGTCAACCGCTCCGGCGGCAGAATCACGCGCACCGTGCCCTGAGAATCCGGCATGCGCACGGCGGATTGATACACCACTCCGCCAAGGCCGAGCATCGCCGCCGCCGCCAGCGCACCGAGCGCCCGGCGCCGCCATCCGGTCCACACTCGCCCCGCCACCGGAACAACTACCGGTGGAGTTGCCAGCAAATCGGGATTGGGGCGCGCACTGTGTGCGGGCCGCCACTCGGCGAGCGCATCGAGCGCACCCCACGTTTTCTCCAATTGGGCCACCGCCGCACCGTGCCGCGGATCAGCCCGGAGCCATTCAAAATAGCGATCTTGCTCCTCCGCCGTGAAGCCGCGGTCGCGTCGCGCCAACCACGCCGCTGCGGTCGCGGCGATTTCGCCCGGTTGCTCTCCGGCGGGATGTGGTTCGGCGGCCATGCGCGTGCCTCAGGGCAGGCCGTGCTGCGCGAGAAATTCCGCGCAGCGCCGCATGCCGTTGCCCACCTGCGCCTCCACCGTGTGCTCCGAGATACCAAGCTGCGCCGCGATCTCCTTTTGGGAGAGACCGTAGATTTTGCGCAGCGTGAGCACTTGGCGACAACGCTCGGGGAGAGACTGGATGGCTTGGGTCAAGAGTTCGAGTTCCTGGCGGCGCCCGACTGTCTCGGACACGCCGGGCACATCCTCGTAGACGGACAGAGCGTCGGTTTCCGTTAAAGAATCGATACCGACAATGTTTTGCCGCCTCACGCGATCGAGCGCGAGGTTGCGGGCCGTCGTGAAAAGAAACGCCTTGGCCGAAGCGATCGGGGCCTGCGCGCGAGCTTGCACGACGCGCGCCAACGTCTCCTGCACGAGATCGTCCGGATCGTTAAGAGAGGGAAACCGCGACTGCACCCACGCGCGTAGCACGCCTGTGTGCGGCAACACTTCGGCGGTAAACCAACGGGAGGTTTCGGGATCGGGCGAATTCACAGGGTGGCGCGAGCAGGGGACTAACGCTTCCGAAGAAAAAGCGCATCCTTCGGCCCGAGTTCAAGCTCCCCGCTCACCGCCGCGCCGTTGTTCACCCGCACGTCCTGGCCCGGCGTCGCCTGCAACCGTTGCCACGACCGCCCCGGAAAAAGTGCCGCGAGATCAACCGTGCAGGCGCGCGGCGCCGGATTCGCGACGACGAGCCCGTGTGCAAATTCCCGCACCAGCAGATCGGGCGCCGCGTGCGCCGTGAGCCCGGCAATCCACACCGGCTCGCCCGATTCAAAAGTGAATTCGATTTCCACCGTCGAGGCCGCGACCCCACTGAAGTAAAACGTCGAAACGAATTCGCGCCCGTTGACCCACGACATGAAACGCGGCGAATCCGCCTCGCCGGGCACCACCACGCGCGCATGGACCAACCGGGCGCGCTCGGGTGCGCTGCGCTCCATCGGCGCCGCGCGGGCCCGCAATGTCACCATCAAGTCCGGTCCGCGCGTCGCGACGCCGCGCACGCGCACCGAAAAATCTTTGGCCGCACTCTGCCGCGCGACGAGTTTCACCGCGCCGCCGTCCGCTTCGATCCGCGCATCGTCGCTCGTGAGCCGCTGCGCCCAACCCGCGCCCGCCTGCGCCAGCAGATCAGGCGCGCGCGCCGCAAGATGTTCGGCCGGTGCCAGGGGGCGATCGAGCCAGCCGACGCGTCGTTCCGTGCCGGCCACCAACTCATCCCAGATTCCCGTGCGCCGTGGCGCGTTACCGGGCGGCATGAGCACATAGGTGAGCGCGGAATCAGTCAGCACCGCCGCCGCCATCACGAGACGGTGAATATTGAAACCCACCTCGGCCTGTTTCGGATCGCCGGGCCCGCCCTCCGGCTCGGTGAACTTGTGATTGATGTAGCTGAAGGCGGGCGCACGGCTGTTCGCGGCCCAAAACATCTGGCGATTCAGGCCGCCCGACCAATCGCTCACCGTCTTGTCCTGCAGACTCGGCCAGCCTTCGCTCTCGATCCCGTTGAGCAGGCCAAACGCGCGCTGCTGGTTCTCATTGCGAAACGATCCGTCCGCCATGATCAGGCGCCTCTCCCCCAGCGCGGCCCGCAATCTCCGGCAAAACTCCACGACGCCGTTTCCGTAAACATTTGCTCCGCCCACGACGCCGTTGTCGCGCTTGCCGTCGGCGTCGCAATCGGGGCCGCGCGCCTTCCGCCCGCGCGCGCCGGTGGGCTCGTCGAACAACACGTCGAACTCGAGTCCGTCGAACGCCGCGAGCCGCCCGCCCGGCGCAAACAATTCGGCGAGGTGGGCCGTCACGACGTCCGCACACGAGCGCCCCTGCGCGTCGCGCGGCGAATTCGTCGCGAAGTTGTAGACCCAGAGGAGGTGCGAGTCTTTGCCCCACGGCCCCTCCGCAACGTGCGCGGCCGCGTAGGCGCGACCGGCGGCAAACGCCCGCGGCGCCGTGCCAAACGCACCGCGTCGCACGCGGATCGTCTTGGCCCGGCGATCCACGGCGACGAGCTGCACCTGCTCGCTGCGCGTCCAATCCGGACGTCCCTGCGCATCCAGCTCGCACAGCGCGACGTCGTCGTTGGCATTCCGATACCGCCCGCCGTTGACCTCGAAGAGTGTCGCATCCGTCACCGCGACCGTCGTCTCACCGGACTCCGCGGGCACTGCAGCCGTGATCGTGGCGCCGTTGTGGTAGAGCCAGTGACCCGCGAAAAAACGCTGCCCCTCGAATCTCGGATCGCGGGAGTTGCCGTTCACATGGAGCAATACCGCCTGCTCGGGCCGGGCCGCCTTGAGGCGCGTGAAAAATTCCGCGTTCGCCCCGCGCCCCGGCACCTCCTCGTCGAGGGCTTTGCCCATGATTCCCATCAGCCCGCCAAAGTCCCCGCTCCACTGTTCGAAACTCGGCGCGGCATAGGCCCGCTCGGACTGGCGAAAGTAAAATGCGCGCGGGTAGTCCCCCGTGACCAACTTCAGCGCGCCCGCCTCCGCCGCCGTGACCGCCCCGGCCAGCCCGACGATACCCACCGCCCACCACGCGAGGAACACGATGCGTTTCATCTTCTCACCTTAACCGAACTCGCCCCGTCGCCCACCCCAAAACATTGCGCCCGCGCGCGGCGGCGAACGCTTCCGCCCACACGCTTTTGTTTTGGCCTCCGCGCGGTTCGGCGCCTTGCTCGGACCACTTTACCATGAGCGATTTTATCTCCGCCCGCCGCGTGCGCGTCGCTGCCGCGCTTCAACTCGAAGATGCCTTGCTCGTCGTCGGTGCCGGCGATCCGATCCCGCTCCCCGAGGGCAGTGACCAGACCTATCCGTTTCGCTCGCACGCGGACTACTTCTATCTCGCGGGACACGAGTGCGCCGGCGGCGTCGTGACCTTCGATCCGCGCGACACCACGAATGCCGCCGGTGGCTGGGTTTCCTTTGTGCCCGCCGTGACGGAAGGCGAACGCGTCTGGGAAGGCCGCGCGCAAATGCCCGGCACTCCCCTCGCCTCGTTCGAAGCCTGGCTCGCCGCGCGTCGCGGTCGTCCCGTGGCCGCTCTCGGCGCGGCGCTTCGCAGTATCACCGCCGACGAAGCGCTCACGCTGCACGCCCGCGAGCAACTCAAACACGCCCGTCGCCCCAAGGACGCCCACGAGATCGCCCTCATCCGCCGCGCCGCTGCCGCGACCGCTCCCGGCTACGCGAAGGTCCGCTCACTCCTGCGTCCCGGCATCACCGAACGCGCGCTGCAGATCGAATTGGAAGCCGAATTTTTCCGCCACGGCGGCACCCGCCCCGGCTACGGCTCGATCGTCGGCTCGGGGCCAAACGCCGCCGTGCTCCACTTTGAGCCCTCCGCCCGCGCGGCCCGCGCCGGCGAATTCGTGTTGGTCGATGCCGGCGCAGAAATCGACCGCTACATGGCCGACGTCACGCGCACCTACGTGGTCGGTGAACCCACCGCGTTTCAACGCGATCTCTACCAAGTCGTGCTCGCAGCGGAAGAGCGCGCGATCGCACGCTGCGTGCCCGGAGCCGAATGGAAAGACCTGCACCTTGCCGCCGCCGTCGAGATGGTCGGCGGCCTTGTTTCAATGGGCGTCATGCGCGGCCAACCCGAGTCACTCGTGGAGCAGGAAGCGCACACCCTGTTTTTCCCGCACGGCCTCGGCCACATGGTCGGCCTCGGCGTCCGCGACGGCAGCGGTGTGCAGCCCGGGCGCACCAAAGATCCCCGCCCCTGCCTGCGCACGCTGCGTATGGATTTGCCCCTCGCCCCCGGCTACGTGGTCACGATCGAACCCGGCCTCTATTTTATCCCGGCCCTTCTCAACGATCCCACCCGCCGCGAACGCTACCGCGACTGCGTCAACTGGCCCCTGGTCGAACAACACTTCGCCCTCGGCGGGGTGCGCATCGAAGACAACATCCTCGTGACCCCCGGCGCCCCTGAAAACCTCACCGCGGCAATTCCGAAGACGCCGTGACCCAGCTCACAAAGTGGAAGATGCTCGTGGGTATCCAACGGCTCCCGGAGCAAATTATTGCCACTTGTTTCCTCACGCCAATGGCGCGCCAGTTTTCGCCAGCTTCAAATCACCGGCTACGGGGCTTCGCTCAGGTCCTTCCCTCGAAAAGCCACCATGAGCACCCCCAGAAACAGCGCCGTCAAAACGAGCAATGCGCCCACTGCCACTACCGGCCAAATGCCTACACCCAATACAATCCGGGAAAAACTCCCGGCGGTGTCTGAAAACTGTTCGTTCACCTTGTCGCTGTTGGCCTCCACCAAATCCGCCGCTTTCGTCAAAGTGTTCAAATAATCGTCGAACGCCGGCCGCAGTCGCTCGTCACGCATTCTCAATGCCGCTGCACGCTCGCCTTTGCTCAGTAGGTCCAAAGTTTCGGTGCACCTCTTGGTAAACAGTCCGCCGGCGCGCTCAATTTCATCGCGTCCCGGAAGCAATTCAGTTGGCCAGGGACGCGACAGGGTTTTTTCGCGCAACGCGCGATCGGCGCCCACGGCCGCGTGGAACCGGGCCAATTGGGCCGGATCGCCAAAAGAGCGCCCAATCGCGTCGGGATTGGTGCCGCGCATCGCGTTGACCGACTTGGCGGTGAGTGTCTGCAAATCGCCCAGGAGCGGGACCGTGCGCTCCAACAACGCCGAGTATCGTTGATCCACCGACCGCAGTAGAAAAAAACTGAGCAGGCCCAAGCCCACATTTGAGATAAGCAAGACCAGCAGCAATAGTTTCAAGTTTCGCACCGATGCCGACGCGTGGTCCCGTCGATCTGGATAATGCGATTGCGCCATAGCCTCGGAAGACGAACCGGCACACTTGAAGTTTCAAACCAAAAACTGGAGCCACCATTTGGGCAACCTGCCATCCGCCTCGAAGGCGGACCGCATGGTGCCCGAGCGAGCGAACCCTCAACTTAATTTCTGATAGGTGCACCTCGCCCCGGCAAATTTTCCGTAGACAACCCGCGCCCGGTTCGTCTCATTCCCTGCATGTCTCAGCCCGAACAGAAACACACTACGCCCGTGAGCCTCGCGGTAGATGCCGTCCTCGTGGTGGCGTTTTTCCTCTACCTTTACAGCTTGGTCAAAATCCACGTGCCGTCCACGGACCCGAAGATGATCATGCTCTGGAGCGGTCTCACGGCCGCCTGCATGAGCGGTGTTTTCTGGCTCGCAGTCCAAATGTTTCGCGTGGTCCTCAAAGCCCAACGCGCAGCCAACAAAAAGTAACCGGCCCTCCCGTGCCGGCAGCCCCTTTCAACGCCCCGTCCCCTGGGGCGTTTTTTTGTGCCCGCACCGCCGCCGCCCGGCGCGCCATGACGCTCGCGCTCGCAGGTCTCACCCTCGTGCTCGGCGGCTGCGCCACCCGGGTCTACGACGTGAGAGCCCACTCGGCGGCACGGCCCGATATCAAGCTCACGGGATCCTATCGGCTGGGCTTTCCGCAGATCGGCAGCGCCGAGCAGCCGCTCTATGATACGGCTGCGAAGCTCCTGCGCAGCGGACTCGCGGCGAAGGGGCTGCAGGAAACGACATCCCCCGACGAGGCGGACCTGCTCATTCTCGTAAGCTGCGGCATGGGCGTGCCGCGGACACAACAGACCACAACCACTGAACCGGTCTACATGATGGTTCCCGGCGCGGTGCGCTACGAGACCGTGCAGGTCGGCACCTCTGCAAACGGGACACCCATCATGCAAACCATCGTGCTCCGCGATCCCCCGCGCCAAGAGCTCGTCGGCTATGAGGAACGCCGGTTGGATATTACTATGATCAGGAAATTCCTCCGATTGCGGGCTTTTCCGTCCCGCACCGCCACCACGACCGGCCCCGAGGCGTCCCGCCATATGCTGTGGATCGTCGAAGCGACCATTGAGGGCGAGGATCGCAACCCGGGAAAATTTTTGCCGCCGCTGGTGGCGGCCGGGATGGTCTACGCCGGCAAAACGACCGGCGATCCCGTCTTGATTCGCTTGAAATCGACCGACGCCGACCTCGCCGCGCTTGAGCGCGTGAAGTGAAGGCGGCGCGTGCCCGGCGCACAATTTTTCAGCGCCGAGTTGCGCGGCAAGCCATTGGCACTATGGTCCGCGACCGCGTTATGAAATCTGACCACCCCTCAGATAGCTGTTTTCCGCGACCCACCGCTTGGTTGGCCGCGTGTTGTGCCGGCGCCGCCGCGTTGTTTTCTTCCGGCTGCGCCAACACCTATCAGGTCAAAGTCGACTCGCTCGCGAAACCGAGGGCCGAGGAGTCGATCTCCTACAAAATCATCAACAAGAACCCGACCGTCGCCGACGATTCGCTGCGCTACAAAGAGGCCGCCGGTTACGTGCGCACCGCCCTCTCCGGCAAGGGTCTCTACGAAGCACCCGATCCGGAAAAGGCCGATCTCGTCGTGGCCCTCGATTACGGCGTGGGCCCGCCCCAATCCAAACGCGAAGTGGTTTCGGAACCCGTCTACGCGACGATTCCCGGTCAGGTGCGCACCGAGCGCGTGCAAGTCGGCACCGATCGCAATGGCGCCCCGATCTACCAAACGGTGACCGTGCAGGACCCGCCACGCTCGGAGTTCGTCGGCTACCGGGAATATTTTGTCACCATCACGGTCTACGAAAAATACCTCCGCCTCAACGCGACCGAGAACAAAGCCGCCGCCGAAGGCCGCCCGCCCACCGATATCTGGACGGTCGATATCACCAGCGAGGGTGAGAGCCGCGATATCCGCAAAGCCCTCCCCATTCTCGCCGCCGCCAGCATCGATTTCGTCGGCGTTGATTCAAAGGGACAAAAAGTCGTCCGTATCAAAGACACCGACAAGGACGTCGCCTTCATCAAGAAGGGCATGTGAGGCCACATGGGAGTGACGAGCGAACGCCTCGTTCACCTTCTTAGCGACGGGACGCACTTGCGTAGGAGCACGTCGGCCAAACCCTCGCCCATCGCCCGCCGTTTTCACAACGGGCGAATCATCCCCATCACTCGGCGGACTACCCTCCCCGGCTTACCCGAGGAGTTGCAGTTTCTTTTTCCGCTTTTCGACGCGCGACGACGCGAGGATCGCGATTTCGTAGAGCACGTAGAGCGGCGCAGCAAACATCGCCTGGGTGATCGGATCAGGTGTGGGCGTCACGATCGCCGCGATGACAAAAATTACGACGATCGCGTGTCGGCGGTATTTGCGCAGAAAATCCGTCGTCATCACCCCGAGCCAGACCAGCAACACGATGATCAGGGGAAACTCGAACGACGCTCCCACGCCCAACACCAACCATGTGAGCAGGCTGAAGTAACTGCCGGGGGTCCATCGAAGCGCATAGCCAAACATCTGGTTGATCTCGACCGAGACCCGCAGCGTGCTCGGCACCAGCAGGAAAAACGCAAACGCCGCACCGAGCAGAAACAGCACCAGCGCCGACACACAGAGCGGCAACACCGCCTTGAGTTCCTTCTCCGTAAGCGCCGGCGAGACAAACTGGCCGACGAAAAACAAAATAAACGGCAGCGAGAGCGCCAAACCGCCCAACACGCACATCTGGATCACCACGTTGAAGCCTTCCATGATCGACGTCGTGCCGAGGTCGATAATCACGGACGGATATTGCGCCTTCACCGTCAACAACGGCCACATGAGCACGTCGTTGAACTCCTTCATGTAGATACCGATGATCGTCGCGAAGACGATGAACACCACGACGCTCTTGATAATCGTCCCCCGCAGCTCCTCCAAATGATCCCAAAAACCCATGGGCTTCTCGCGCGGAGAATTCGACTCGGAGGTCGTGTCAGGATTGTCGGATGGTTTTTCGGCGTCGCTCACAGGAATTAAAGGAAGCGGGATGGTGGGAGGTTTTTTTGAAAACGGAAGCGCGTTTGCAGCGATTTCGCGCCCCCGCCCCCTGCGCCGTTGACAGCTCCCCGCCCCGCCCTATTGCCTCTGCCCTTTCCGCGTCCGCGCCACCCGTTCGTTTTTCCCACACAGACAACCCATCCAACATGGCCGCTAAATCCACTGCCAAGAAACCCGCCGCGAAGGCCAAGGCCTCCGCTCCCGCCAAAACCTCCGCCGCCAAGGCGCTCAAATACGTTTACACGTGGGGCGCCAACAAAGCCGATGGCGACGGCTCGATGAAGAACCTCCTCGGCGGCAAAGGTGCGAACCTCGCCGAAATGACCCGCATCGGTCTCCCGGTTCCTCCCGGCTTCACCATCACGACCGAAGTCTGCACTTACTACTACGCCAACAAGCGCACCTATCCCGCCTCCCTGCAGGCCCAGATGGAAGCCGGCGTGAAAAACATGGAGAAGATCATGGGCTACAAGTTCGGTGACGCCACCGGCTTCCCCCTCCTCGTCGCCGTCCGCTCGGGTGCCCGTGACTCGATGCCCGGCATGATGGACACCATTCTCAACCTCGGTCTCAACGACCAGACCGTCCTCTCCCTCGTCGCCGCCACTAAGAACGAGCGCTTCGCGTGGGATTGCTACCGCCGCTTCATCCAGATGTATGGCGACGTCGTCCTCGGCGTGCAGAAGAAGGAAGGCGAAGACCACGAGCCGTTCGAGACCGTGATCGAAGGCTACAAACACGAGACCTACCATAAGGACATCGTCGACTCAGAGCTCACCGCCGCCGACCAACAGGAACTCGTCAAACGCTTCAAGGCCCTCGTCAAAGAGCGCACCGGAAAAGTGTTCCCGAACGATCCGTGGGACCAGCTCCGCGGTGCCGCCGGCGCCGTCTTCGGCTCCTGGATGAACGACCGCGCGATCGTCTATCGCCGCAAGTATAACATTCCGTCCGAGTGGGGCACTGCCGTCAACGTGCAGGCCATGGTCTACGGCAACACGGGCGAGACCTCCGGCTCCGGCGTCGCGTTCACCCGTAATCCCGCGAACGGCGTCAACGAATTCTACGGCGAATTCCTCATCAACGCCCAAGGCGAAGATGTCGTCGCCGGCGTCCGCACTCCCGAGCCCGTCCTCAAGCTGAAGGACGTGATGCCGAAGTCCTACGCCGAGCTGCTCAAGGTCCGCAAGACCCTCGAAGCTCACTTCAAGGATGTTCAGGACATCGAGTTCACCATCCAAGAAGGCAAGCTGTTCATGCTCCAGACGCGTAACGGCAAGCGCACCGCGATGGCCGCCCTCAAGTTCTCCATCGATATGGTGAAGGAGAAGCTCATCGACTGGCAGACCGCGATCCTGCGCAATCCCGCCGATCAGCTCGAGCAGCTCCTCGCGCCCGTCTTCAGCCTCTCTGAGGTCAAAAAGGCCAAGGTCATCGCCCACGGTCTCCCTGCCGGCCCCGGTGCCGCCACTGGCAAGATCTACTTCAACGCCGACCGCGCCGTGCAGGCCGCCGAGAAGGGCGAAAAAGTCCTCCTCGTCCGCGTCGAAACCTCGCCGGAAGATCTCCGCGGCATGATCGCCGCCGAAGGCATTCTCACCGCCCGCGGCGGTGTCTCCTCGCACGCCGCCCTCGTTGCCCGTCAGATGGGCAAGGTTTGCGTGTGCGGCGCTGCCGACGTCGTGATCGATTACGACAAGAAGGTCGCCCACATCGCCGGCCAGAACTTCGCCGAAGGCGACTACCTCTCGATCGACGGCACCATCGGCACGGTTTACGCCGGCCAGATCCCGACCGCTCCTTCCGAAATCATCGCGGGCCTCCTCAACGGCGACAAAGCCGCGCAGGCCACCGAGAAATTCAAGAGCTACGTCCAGCTCATGAAGTGGTGCGCCCAAGCCACCAAGATGCAGGTCCGCACCAACGCCGACACTCCCGAGCAGACCGCCAACGCGCTCGCGTTCGGCGCCGTCGGTATCGGCCTCACCCGCACGGAGCACATGTTCTTCGAAGGCGATCGCATCGACTCGATGCGCGAAATGATCCTCGCAAACAACCTCCAGGACCGCCAAGCCGCCCTGGCGAAACTCCTCCCGTATCAGCGCGCCGATTTCTTCGGCATCTTCAAACAGTTGAAGGGCTATCCCGCCACGATCCGCTTCCTCGATCCGCCCCTCCACGAGTTCCTCCCGCACGCCAAGGAGCAGCAGGTCGACCTCGCGCAGAAGCTCGGTATCGGCGTCGAGAAGATCATGGCCCGCGTGCACGAACTCCATGAGTTCAACCCGATGCTCGGTTTCCGCGGCTGCCGCCTCGGTATCAAGTTCCCGGAGATCACCGCCATGCAGGCCCGCGCCGTCTTCGAGGCCGCCGCCGATGCGAACAAGGCCGGCTTCAAGGCCAAGCCCGAGATCATGATCCCGCTCGTCGGCTTCAAGAAGGAGCTCGATCTCCAGGTTGAGCTCGTGCACTCGGTCGCCAAGGCCGTCATGGCCGAGCGCAAGACCAAGATCGCTTACAGCGTCGGCACGATGATCGAGATCCCCCGCGGTGCGCTCACCGCCGACGAGATCGCGCACACCGCCGAGTTCTTCAGCTTCGGCACCAACGATCTCACGCAGACCTGCCTCGGCATGTCGCGCGACGACTCCGGTTCCTTCCTCGGCGCCTACCAGGAAGCCGAGATCATGAAGAAGAATCCCTTCGCCTCGATCGACCAAACCGGCGTCGGCCAGCTCATGCAGATCGCGATCGAGAAGGGCCGCAAGACCCGCCCCGACATCAAGCTCGGCATCTGTGGCGAACACGGTGGCGATCCGGATTCGGTCAAGTTCTGCCACAAGCTCGGCCTCAGCTACGTGTCCTGCTCGCCCTACCGCGTGCCGGTCGCCCGCCTCGCCGCCGCCCAGGCCGCCGTCACGGAAGCCAAAGCCGCCAAGAAGTAAGCAGTCCTGCCTCGTAGCGGAACGCGTCAGCGTTTCGTCTTCAGTTCTCAGCCCCGCGCCCTCACCGGCCGCGGGGCTTTTTCTTTCCCGCCCTGCTCCAAACACCCGAAGCCAGCCGAAACTCTCGCTCGAAAACGGCGCCTGCCCGCCGCCGTGCACCACCACCGCCATTGACCTCCCCGCGCCTGCCGCTTCCATCCCGCCGTGAAACTCGCGGCCGGCCACCCACGCGCCCCCTATCGCAACGACGCGATTTTCCGCAGCGCCGAGCGTCTGGTTTCGTCCACCGCGGATCGCCCGTCGGGCAACCGCATTCCCCGCCTCGTCTTTTTTGTTAGCGGAGTCGCGTGCGGTTTGCTCCTCGCGTTTCTGCTCGTCCGTTCCAATCGCCCGGAGTCCACGCCTGTCTTCTCCGCCTCCAACCGCCCCGCTTCCACGGTGAGCGAGCCGCGGTCCCAAACCAGTTCCACTCAAGCTCGCGCCGCCATCCCGCTCGACGCGCCCGCCCGGACGACCACTCCGCCCCACCCTACCGAAGCGCTCGCTGCTCCTATCACCGCCGTGCCTCTGCCTCCAACCACCGAAAACTCGACCACCATTATCCCGCCCACTGCTTCCCCTCTCACCCGCGCTTCGAATTTCGCCATTCCCGCGCCGCTCCTCGCGATCACCTCGTCCACGACACGCATCGTTTTGCAAGGTGAGCTCCGCTCGACGCTGCCCGCCGTCGCGCCCATCACCGTCAAATTCGAACTCCAATTCGTGCCTGCCCGCAGCGGCCTCAGCGGTTCCCTGTCGGGCGTCGTAACCTTCGAGGAATACGGCCCACCCGCCCCCAGCCTCC
>CALRZR010000088.1:0-25403 GCA_943372705.1 Opitutus sp. GAS368
GCGTGTCGCCCAACGGCTCCAGCATCCCACCAACCGGCCCCATATCGCCGAGCACCCACCCCCGCTCGCCCGCGATTTCGCGGGCTAGCCGCGCCGCCGCGTAGTTCAACTCGTGCACGCGCCCCGCGACCCCATGCGACTCCAACACGCATGAGGTGCCGCCAAACGTGTTCGTCGTCAGCAAATCCGCCCCCGCCTCGAAGTAGCGGCGGTGCACACTCCGCACCCGGTCCGGAAACTGGGTATTCCAGAGTTCGCCACACGCGCCCGGCGCCAGTCCCAAGCCTTGCAATTGCGTGCCCGTGGCGCCGTCACAGAGCAGCGGACGTTGGGCGAGTTGTGCGAGGAGCGCGGCAGTTCGGGGATTCATGTTGGGAAATTTTCGATCGGTTGCGGGCAGTTTCAGGCCGGCGTGCCATTGAACGCGTGCACCGCGTCCACCATCGCCACGATGTTTTCCACCGGAGTGCGCGCCTGGATGTTGTGGATCGTGTTAAACACAAAACCGCCGCGCGGCGAAAACGCCCGCAGCCGCTCCGTGACCTGCGCCCGCACGTCCGCCGGCGAGCCAAAGGGCAACGTGTGCTGCGTATCGACGCCGCCGCCCCAGAACACCACGCGGTCGCCGAAATCCGCCTTCAGCCGAACCGGATCCATCTCCGCCGCCGAACACTGCACGGGATTCAGAATGTCGAAACCGACGTCGATGAACCGGTCGATCAGCGGCCGGATCGCGCCGCACGTATGCTTGAAGGTCTTCCACTCCGTGTGGCGATGCACCCACTCGTTCACGCGCCGATAGTAGGGCGCATAGAGATCGTCGAAGGTCGCGCCCGAGCAAAACTGGGAGGTCTGCGTGCCGAAATCCGTCCCACAGATGAAGAGCACATCAATGCTATCCCCCGCGAGCGCGGCAAAGGTCTCCAAGTTCTTCAAAGCCACGTCGCACTGGTAACTAAAAACCTGATGCACGTAATCGCGGCGTTCGAGCAGCGAAACATACCACTCGCTGACATCGCGAATGCCCTTCGGGTGCTTCAAAAACGCCGCCGGCACCAGCGCGATATCGCCAAAACCTGTGCCGCCGATCCCCGACACCACTGCGCGCGTTTCGCCCCCTACGCGCGCAAATTCCGTCCGCCAATGGGCGATGTCCGCCTCGCCCATGAGCGTGAATTCCTCGCAGTTGTCCGCCGGGTTGAGCTTGTCCTCGTCGATTGGCTCCTGCCGCACGATCGCGTCAAAAAAATATCCGCCGGCTGGCATATGTCCGCTCGGCGCCACGGTCGCGTCGCCCTCGGGAAACAGATACACGTCGCCCGACGCCTCCTCGCGCGGACGAAAGCCCGCCGGCACCAACACGAGTTGCCCCCACGGTGCGCGCCACTCGTGCCAGCCCTCGGCCGGAAATCCGAACATCGTGCCGCGTCCGTTCGCGCCCACGCAGTCCGAGCCAAGCACGCGCGCCAGATCGTCCTCGATCTCGCCCAACATCTGAAATGGCTCGCACACCTTCACCGGATGCTGCGGCAGTCCGTAGTGCGTGCGCAGCGCCGCCACACAGCTCACGTGCATGCCCGTGAGACCCGTGCTGCCGAAATCCACCGACACCGGGCCGGCTTCGTGTCGCAAAGCCCGCCGGACTTTTTCGCGCGAAGTCATGGGCTCTCCGGTCCGTGCACCGTTAGGCCGCCGGTTCCAGCAAACGCGTCGCCAGCTCAACGGCCGTGCCCGCATCCGCGGCGTAGCCATCGGCTCCGATCTCATCGGCAAACTGCTGCGTGATCGGCGCACCGCCGACGACCACTTTGAGATTCGGTAAACTCGCCGCCTTCAACACGCGCACCGTTTCCTTCATCGCCGGCATCGTCGTAGTCAGTAGCGCCGACAGCCCTACAAGGTGGGCTTTGTGCTCCTGCGCCGCCGCGAGATAGCGCTCGGGGCTCACATTCGTGCCGAGGTCGACCACCGCGAACCCCGAGCCGCGCCACATCATCGAGACGAGATTCTTGCCGATGTCGTGCAGATCGCCCTGCACCGTTCCAATGATCACGGTATATTTCGGTTTGATGCCGGCCGCCACGAGCAGCGGCTCCAACAACTTGAGCGCTTCTTTCATCGCCCGCGCCGCGATCAACATTTCCGGCACGAAGATCTCGTTGCGCTTAAACTGGTCGCCGACGATCGCCATGCCAGGGACGAGCCCCTTCTCGACGATCGACTGCGGACTGTGGCCCCCGGCCAGTAGTTCCTGGGTGAGTCGGATGGTATCTACCCGTTTACCTGCGGCAACGGCTGAGGTGAGTTCCGTGAGTTCTGCCATGGATATTTTATGCGGGGCATCGACGGCCGAAGGCAAACCGCAACCGCTTGTCCCGCATCAAAGTGCGCCGCCAACTCGTCCTCGTTTTCAAACTTATCACCGCACCTCCCCCCGGCCCACAAACGTTCGCTCGTCCGCGCACTGCCCCCGGGCGAAACCAGCCTGAGCTCGAGACCAACCGCCCACACGGGCGAAAGAGTTTTCTCGGCCGAGCGTTTGATTGGTGTATATAGAAATGCTCCGCCTACGCCGCCTCACCCTCGCGTCTCTCGCATTCGTCTCGGCCGCGCTCCCGCTCCCCGCCGCCGAGAATCCCCACGCCACCGCCCTCGAATCGTGGCGCGCCGACCGCTTCGGCCTCTTTATCCACTGGGGCCCGGTCTCCCTCAAGGGCACCGAGATCGGTTGGTCGCGCGCCGGTGAGCGCCGCGGTTATCGCGGTCCCGGCACCGAGGTCCCCGCCGAGATTTACGACAACCTCTACAAAGAATTTAACCCCGTGAACTTCGATGCACGCGTCTGGGTCGCTCTCGCGCAGGCCGCCGGCATGAAGTATCTCGTCTTCACCACGCGCCACCACGACGGCTTCAGCCTCTTTGAGACCGCCGCCAGCGACTACAAGATCACGAGCCCGCTCAGCCCTTACCGCCGCGACATCGTCAAAGAGCTCGCCGCCGCCTGCCACGCTGCGGGCCTCAAGTTGGGTCTCTATTATTCCCAGCCCGATTGGCACCACCCCGACGCCTTCACGCCGGACCAACATCCGCGCTACCTCGCCTATCTGAAAACCCAAGTTCGCGAGCTGCTCACCCACTACGGCCGCGTTGATATTCTCTGGTTCGACGGTCTCGGCAAAACCGCCGCCGACTATGGCGGCGTCGAGGTCAATCGCATGGCGCGCGAACTCCAGCCGCACCTCCTCATCAACAACCGCAACGGCCTGCCCGAGGACTTCGACACTCCCGAGCAGCGCGTCGGCAAATATCAGGACACGCGCCCGTGGGAGAGTTGCATCACCATCTGCAAACAGTGGGCCTGGAAACCCGGCGACACCATGAAGTCCCTCGAAGAATGCCTGCGCACACTGGTCCTCTGCGCCGGCGGCGATGGCAACCTCCTCTTTAACGTCGGCCCCATGCCCGACGGCAACATCGAGCCGCGCCAAGTCGAGCGCCTCAAAGAGATGGGCGCGTGGCTCGCGAAAAACGGCACGAGCATCTACGGCACCCGCGGCGGTCCGTGGCACCCGACCAAGACCGTCGCCAGCACGCGGCGCGGTCGCACCGTTTTCCTCCACATTTTCAAATGGGAAAAGGATTCCGTCGAACTCCCCGCCCTCTCCCGCGCGATCAAATCCGCCGCGCTGCTCAACGGCGGCCGCGCCACCGCCGTGCAGCAAAACGGCAAACTCACCGTCTCCGTCGACGCCGCCGCGCGCGACCCCATCGACACCATCGTGCAACTCGAACTCGACGGCTCCGCGATGGATCATCCCGCGATTGCGCTCACTCCGGCCATCAAAGCCACCGCCTCGAACACCTATCGCACCAACCTCCACGACCACGGTCCGCAGCAAGCTTTCGACCAAGACTCCACCACCCGCTGGGCCACCGACTCCGGCACGAAGCAGGCGTGGATCGCCCGCGATTTCGAACAAAAGACGACCGTCGCCCGCGTCCGCATCGACGAGGCGATCACCCAGCGCGTCCGCCAATTCGAGTTCCAATATCGCGACGGCTCCGCGTGGAAAACCCTCTTCACCGGCGAAAAAATCGGCCGCAATTTCACGCGCACCTTCCCCGCGGTAACCGCACAGGAATTCCGTCTCAACATCGTCGACGCGACCGACGGCCCCACGATCACCGAGATCGAATTCTTTGAGAAATAAAACTCCGCAGAATTCTCCGATTAGTGCGTGCGCGAGATGAACGCGTTTGCTCCTATTCCGGCCAGCCAGCCAAACCAACATGCTCACCGTAATCGCCTGCAACGTCCTCGAGGACGAAGTCCGCCACCTCGGCGCCGATCTGCCGCACATCCGGGAATTCATTTTTATGCCGCAGGGGCTGCACAACGAGCCCGTCCGTCTCCAACGCGAACTCCAAGCTGCCATCGACCGCGCCGAGGCCGATCCTACGGTCGACGCCATCGCCCTTGTCTACGGTCTCTGCAGTCGCGGCGTCGAAAACCTGCGCCACACGCGCTGCCCCCTCGTGATCGCCCGCGCCCATGATTGCGTGACGCTCTTCCTCGGTTCCAAAGAGCGCTACGCCCAATACCTCAAAGACCACCCCGGCACGTATTGGTATAGCCCCGGCTGGATCAAAAGCGCCACACCTCCCGGACCCGACCGCACAGCGAAACTCCGCCGCGACTACACCGAGAAATTCGGCGCTGACGAAGTCGACTACTTGATGGAGATGGAAGACCACTGGATCGCGAACTATGATCGCGCCGCCTACGTGGGTCTCGGCATCGGCGAAACGCAGAAAGACATGGATTACACCCAACACTGCGCTGCGTGCCTCGATTGGAATTACGATCAGGTTCAGGGCGATCCCTCGTTGCTCCGCGCATTGCTCGCCGGCGAGTGGGACGCCAAGCGCTTCCTCGTCGTCCCGCCCGGCCACGTCATCCGCCTCACCGCCGACGACGACATCATCCGCTCCGAGCCGCAGTCGGTCGCCCCGTGAGCATGGCCCGCCTCCAACTCGCATTACCCGACGGACCGCAAGAGATCGCCGTCAACGCCGGCGACGAGACCGCTCCCCTCTCGGCGTTGCTCGGCCGCCGCGGCTTTCCGCTCAACACGCGCTGCGGTGGCCGTGGACTCTGCCGCGGTTGCGAAGTCGATGTGCGCACCATTGCCAGCGCCGCTCCGAGCACCGTCCGCGCGTGCCAAATTCAACTCGATCCGAACCGCGACACCACGCTCACCATCCCCGCGCGTTCGCTCCTAAAACACGAACCGGCCGTCGTCACCGATTTTCGCAGCAACGTCCCCTGGGCCCACGATCCCCTCGGTCCGCCCACCCGCTACGGCGTCGCAGTCGATGTAGGCACGACCACCGTCGCTCTGCTGCTGTGCGATCTGAGCACCGGCCGCGTCGTCGCCGAGGCGTCCGCGTTCAACGCCCAGATTCGCTCCGGAGAAGATGTGCTGACACGTATCCAGTTTTGCGCCACCGGCGCCAACGCCGTGCAACAGCTCCAGCGCGCCGTCGCCGCCGAGACGATCCAACCGCTCCTCGCGCAGGCCTGCGCTCAAGCCGCGATCCCTCTCTCCGACGTCGGCGTCATGACCGTCGCCGCCAACACTACGATGCAACACCTGCTCGCTGGTGTAGACCCGAGCCCGCTTGGTGTTTATCCGTTTCGTCCCGTTTTCCTCGAACATCGCGTGCACGCGCCCAGCGACCTCGGTCTCTCGTTCGGTGCTGCCGATGCCGAGGTTCACCTCCTCCCCTCGCCTGCGCCCTACGTTGGCGCCGATCTGGCGGCCGGTATCGTCGCCACGGGAATGCTCTACGACGAGGGCCCCGTGCTCCTCGTGGATATCGGCACCAACGGCGAAATCATTGCGAAAGTCGGGGATCGCTTGATCGGCTGTGCCACCGCCGCCGGCCCCGCTTTCGAGGGCGCGGGACTTTCCAGCGGCACGCGCGGCGTCAAAGGCGCTATCGAACGCGTGCGCCTCTCGGGCGATCCGTTTTCCGCCACGCTCGGTGTGATCGGCGAAGAGCCCCTGCCCATCGGAATATGCGGTTCCGGCTACGTTGATTTTCTGTGGGAGGCACGCCGCGCCGGCATTTTGCTGCCGAGCGGACGCTTCGCCGATGCCTTTATCGCCCGGGCCGGCGACCTCATCGCACCTGACGAATACGGTCGCCGCCTCCGCCTGCACACACGTGGCGCGTCAGGGCCGATTTGGATTACTGAAATGGACGTCGTGCGCCTACTCCAAGCCAAAGCCGCGATCGCCGCGGGGATCGCGACTTTACTCGATGTGCTCGGCACCACGGCCTCCGAGGTAAAAACGCTCTACCTCGCCGGCGGTTTCGGCATGCACTTGTCCATTGAACACACCATCGGCTGCGGTCTGCTCCCGGGCTTCACGCCCGCGCAGATCAAAGTCGTCGGCAACACGTCCGCCGGCGGTGCCTTCCTTGCACTGAACGACCGCAGTCTCCTCGCCGAGATGAAGACCGCCTGTGCCAAGATGGAGTTCATCGAACTCAATTTGCAGCCCGGCTTCGAAGACGCCTACATCGACCACCTCGCTCTACCATGACTCCCCTCGAACGTTTTCACGCCTGCATGAACTACCAGCCCGTCGACCGGGTGCCGAATCACGAAGTCGGCGTGTGGGTGCAGACCAAGCAGCGCTGGCGCGACGAAGGCCTCGAGACCGGCGATCTGCACTGGGATTGGTTCACCGGCGAAGCGCGCTGGGACATGGACCCGCGCGAGTTCATCGACATCCGTTTCGACATGGTGCCCGCCTACGAGGAGAAAGTGCTTAGCCGCGACGGCGATACCGAGATGATCCAGCGCCCCAACGGCGTGATCTCCAAAGCCCTCATCACCGGCAGCGCCGAGGGCATGCGGGCCAGCATGGACGAATACATCGACTTCCCCGTGAAAACGCCGACGGATTTTCAGGAGATTAAGAAACGCTACCGCCCTTCCTCGCCGAGTCGCTATCCGGCCTATTGGGAGCAGTTTCAACTTCCCGGCTGGGGCCTGCGCCAACACCCGCTCATCATCGGGAAAAACTGCAGCACACTCGGCTACTACTGGCGCGCCCGCGAGTGGATGGGCACCGAAAATCTCAGCTACGCCTGGTATGACGAACCCGCGCTGATGCACGAGATGATGGAGTTCATCACCGACTTCACCGTCGACACCGCGCGCCCGCTCTTGGACGCCGGCGTGCGCCCCGACTACATCTTCTTCAACGAAGATTTGAGCATGAAGAACGGTCCGTTGCTCAGCCCCGATACCTACCGCACCTTCATTTTACCGCAGATGAAACGCCTCGTCGCGTGGTTCAAATCCGCCGGCGTGCGCTGGGTGATCGTCGATACCGATGGCAACTGCGACCTCGTGATTCCCCATTTCATGGAAGCCGGCGTCGATGCGATCTGGCCGCTCGAGCGCGCCTCCGACATGGACCCCGTGGCCGTGCGGAAAAAATACGGCCGCGACCTGCGCCTCTGGGGCGGCGTCGACAAACGCGAACTCGCCAAGGACTTCGCCGCCATCGACGCCCACCTCCGCACGCTGCAACCGCTGATCGCCGACGGCGGTTTCATTCCCACCGTCGACCACCTCGTGCCGCCCGACGTTCCGCTGGCCAATTTCGAGCACTACATGCTGCGCAAGCACCAACTCCTCCGCGGCGAGGCGTTCTGACGCCGGCGGGTCCTCACGGTTTGGGCAAAGGCACCTGCGCGGTCGTTCGCAGATAGGCGATCAGATCGCGCACCTCGTCGGTCGAGAGCGCCCGCAGCAGACCTTCCGGCATGAGCGAAATCGGTGATTTCTCCCGCGAAAGAACTTCGGATTTCGCCACCAACGTGTCCTGGCCGATCATGCGCAACGTGAGCTGCTGCGCATCTTCGGCGGCAATATTCCCCGAGAGAGTGCGACCATCGCGCGTCGTGACGGTCACCAGTTGGTAGCTGTCCTGCATCACTTCACTCGGGTTGATGATCTCCGTGAGGATGTAATCGAGATTTGCGCGGTTCGATCCGGTGAGGTCGGGACCGATGTTGCCACCCTGCCCGTAGAGCGTGTGGCACGCGAAACACGTGCGCTCAAACAACGCGCGACCGTTCGCGACGTTCGCCCGGGCCAACACGTCATCGGTGAGCAGGCGTTTAAACTTCGCCATGTCGGCCTGCTTGTCGTCGGCCGGTTGCGCCACGGGGCCCCAGAAATCAATGAACGCGGGCCCGAGCACCCGCTGCAGCTGACGAGCGGCAAACGCCGTGACGTCGCGCTTCGCAATCGTCTCTTTTTTCAGCGCGCCAAACAACGCCTGCGCCGTCGTGCGACGAGCCGCGAGGGTGAGTATCGCGTCGGCTTTTTCCGGCGCCGAAAATGAAGCGTAACGCGAAAGCAAACTCGATCCCACGCGCGCATCGTCAAACGCCGCCAATGCCCGAATCGCGTCACGTCGCAGCGCCGCTTCGTCGAGCAGTGCGAGCGCCACCGGCAAAGCTGCGCCATAAGCGTCGCCCGCAAAGCTGCGGAGAATCTCCCGCCGTTGCTCCACCGGGGCCGTGCGATCTTGGAGAATTACCAACTGGACGGCGGACGCCTTGGCGTCGCCAAAGAGCCGGCTGACCTGCGCAAGCACATCGCGGAGTTTCGCATCGTTTGTCGCCGTGAGCGCAGCGGCAGCCGACTCCCAATTCGCCGGCGGGCCGACTTCGCGCCTACCGAAGGCGGTGAGACCGTCGCGCAGTCCTTCGAGGAGAGCGAGATTCGGGCGCTTCGCCAGTGCGCTGGCCACGGCTTCAATCTCTCTCGCAGCCACCGCGCGGCGAGCAATGAACCGCGCGATCAGGGGGATTTCGCTGCGTGCAGCGAGTGCGAGTGCCCGAGGGGCGTCGGTCGCCACCAACGGCTCGACGCCGAACCAAATCATCTTCGGCAAATTGTGGTCGGACATGTCGACCGCGTGAGCCACGAGGCTTTGGGCAATCGGCCATCGCTCCGCGAGCGGCATCCGCTGCAGGGCGGCCGCGAGGTAGAGCCGCACGACCGGCGAAGGATCTTTTTCCGCGAGGATCGCGAATTTCCCGAGAGCCTCGCGCCCCAACATCTGATCTTCACCGAGCAGTTGGATCGCCCAACCGCGGACGTAGGGCGCGGGATGATCGAGCAGTGCGAGCAGGCGGTCGGTCGGCAGATTTTTCGTCACGTGCAGCGCCCAGAGCGCGCGGAGTTTTCGTCCGATGTCGGCCTGTTGCTCGAACATCGTCCAGAGGCGCGCGGGCACCGCGCGATCAAGCCGGCCTTCAGCTGCACGTTGTTGGAGGAGCAACCGCGCCCGCCGGACATACCAGTCGTTGCGGTGCAGTTGGAGTTCGACGAGCTCAGCGTCGCCGAGCGCGGCAAGATTGAGCCCGCTCGCGCCGGGAAGCCCCTTCGGCGCGAGCCGGAAAATACGTCCGGTTTCCTTTTCCGTGATGGAGTTGCCGCAAATATCTCCGTCGTGCCAATCGAGCGTGTAGACCGCCCCGTCGGGCCCGATCTCGATACTGAAGCCAACCCAGGCCGCGTCGTTGGCGAGCAAGGTGTCGTCGCCGTGGTGGCCGACAAAGCCGGAGCCTTTCGGTTCGAGGATATCCGTGAGCACGGCGTGCTCGTGGAGATTGGCCATGAAAATCCGGTTGCGATACTGCTGAGGAAATTCGTCGGCGAGATAGATGCGCGCGCCACCGTGTGCCGAGCGGTGCCGATGGTCGGCGATCGTCTTGATGTCGTCGTAGACGTAAGGATTGATGTGCTTGCCACCCTGCCGGTGGTAGATGCCGCCGGGAATCACGTGCCAGAGGTGGGGAATGACACAGGCGGTGATAAACATCTGGCCGTGGTCGTCGAAATCGAGTCCCCACGGATTGCTGAAGCCGTGCGCCACCACTTCGAAGCGATCCTTCGTCGGATGGTAGCGCCACACACCGCCGTCGATATATTGGCCGTCTTTCACCGGGATTTTCTCGGGAAAGGGCTCGCCGGTTTTGAAGAGCTTTCCGCCATCGGCCGGTTTTCCGACCGTCGAGCGCGTCGCGTAGCCTTGGCAGCCATAGAGCCAGCCGTCCGGGCCCCAATTGAGACTGTTGAGCGTCTCATGGCGGTCCTGAATGCCCCATCCGGTGAGACGTATCTGAATATCCACGTCGGCCTTGTCGTCGTGGTTACGGTCGGGGACGTAGAGCAAATTCGGAGGCGCGCCAAGCCACAGTCCGTCGAAACCCACGGCGATGGCGGCGGGAAACGGAATGCCTTCGAGAAACACTTTGCGCGTGTCGAATTTTCCGTCCCCGTTCGTGTCTTCGAGAATGACAATCCGGCTGTCGCCGTTGTTCGCGAAGCCTTTGCCGCGCGTCTCGTAGTCGCGGTTCTCCGCCACCCACATGCGACCGCGGTCGTCCCAGCAAAAAGCCATCGGCTGGGTGATCATCGGTTCGGCGGCGGCGAGCTTCGCCTCAAAACCGGCCGGCACCGTCATCTTCGCCGCGGCTTCTTCGCCGGTGAGAAACACCGCCTTCTTGCCCTCGGCCTTGGCGAGCCCCCAGAGCACGCTGTCGCTGCCCTCGCCGGTGTAGCTTTTCCACGCTTCGGTGAGAGCAACGTCGTTCAGCGCACCCGTGTAGACGACAAACTGGTGGCGAACCGTCTCGGCTTTGCCTTTCGCAATCGTCCAATCCCCCGCAATCGCTCGGCTCGGCCCGATGCCCATCTGCCGGTCGACACGCCAGGGCAGCGGATAGCCCGCATTTTTCGGATGATCGAAAACCGCGATATGCGCCTGGTCGGTGCGGCCGTCCAGTTTCAAGCCCACATCCACCCACAGCGCCCGCTGCCCGGTGGCGCGGTCGTTGCTCTGACGGTTGCTGTTGACCACAGACCCTTCCATCCCGGCACGCCACGGCATGCGCAGGAAGAGCCCTCCGTAGTCGTATTTCGCGACCGTGAGATCGACGAGACCTTCGCCCTTCCATTCAAGATCGAGGAGGTAGCGATCTCCGCTGTCGCGCATCGTCCACACCTGCGTTTCGGCCATGATCGCTGCGCCGGCCGCATCCAGCAGGTGATAAACTGTCGCCCAGCGCACCTCGTTGCCCTGCGCGATGACAATCTCACTGGAAACGCGCCGCCAGTAGCCGTTGTCGGGATTGTGAAAATAGTCGCGACCGTTCACACGCGTGAACCCCCAATAGAGCCCGGTCTGGTGTTTGTGGTGGGACGGACTGAATTCGGTGAGCACACTCTTGCCGTCGGGCGAGACGATCGGGTGCAAGTAGGGACGGAAATCAGGGCGCGCGTTTTGGGTGAGGATGGGCTGCGCGACGTTTTCGCGAAAAACCGAAATGGTGTGGGCTGCAGGATCGTGGCGGAGCGTCAGCGTGGCGCCATGGACGGCAGCACTCACGAACGTGCTGGCGAACACACCGATGAAGACGTGGGGTATTGAAAGAATCCTCATAGCGGGGAACGAAAAACTGTCAGCGTTTCGGCAAGGCAAAGGCGACCAGACTACCACCGGACGGTCGCCCGGATTTGCCGCCACCGGCGGAGATCACGACGAATTGGCGGCCGTCGACCATGTAGACACTCGGAGTGGCGTTTCCACTGAAAGGCAACGGAGCCTGCCACAGAATCGCCCCCGTCGTTTTGTCGAATGCGCGAATGGTCTCGTCGGCCGACGCCGCGATGAAAATCAGCCCGCCAGCCGTCACAACGGGGCCGCCGTAGTTCTCCGTGCCGGTGGGCGGAATGCCGCGCGCGGAGAGTTCGCGATACTCGCCCAGCGGCACCTTCCATTTGAGTTCGCCCGTGTTGAGATCCACTGCGTTGAGGGTGCCCCACGGCGGCTTGATCGCCGGGTAGCCGGCTTGGTCCGTCCACCGGCGAAATCCGCCAAAGGCGTAGGGCGGCAGCTTCTCGGCGGCGGCCTTCGCAGCCGGACTCGCTTCGTCGGGTCGGCCGCCGGCCGCCGCGGATTTCCCGAATACGTAGGCCAAGATCGCTTCGCGTTGGGGATCGGGAATTTTGTCGAACGCCGGCATGCGACCAAAGCCGTTCTTCGTAATTTTGAACACCTCGTCCGGTGTGCGGCGCTTGTCGACGTCGATGAGCGACGGGAAGCCCGCGAGCGGGAACCCCGCGCGATCGAGACCGTGGCACGCCGCGCAATGGATCAAATAGTCGCGTTCGCCTCTCGGGAGGGGCGTGCCGTCGGCGCGGCGCGTTTCCACCATCTGCAAGATCCACGGAATCTCGTTGATGTTGGCGTAGTAAATTCCGTCGGGATCAACCGCGCCGCCGCCCCACTCCATGCCGCCGTCGAATCCGGGGAACATGATCGTTTCCTTCAGACTGGGCGCGGGAAACGGACCGAAATTTGGCGAGAGTTTGATGCGATCCTGGGTCAGCGCGAGCGCCTCGGGCGAAATCGTCGAGACATCTGCCTCGGTGTAATGTTGTCGCATGAGCGGCGCCGGCTTCGTTGGAAACGGCTGGGTGGGCGAAGCAAGTTCACCGCGCAATTCGGACGCCGGCACCGGGCGCTCTTCGATGGGCCAGAGCGGGTTTCCGGTGACGCGATCAAAGACAAACAGATAGCCGTGCTTCGTGCCTTGCGCGACCGCATCGATTTTCTTGCCGCCGTGCTTCACGGTCAGCAGCACCGGCGCGCACGGCAGGTCTTTGTCCAAGAGATCGTGATGCACGATCTGAAAGTGCCAGAGCCGTTTGCCCGTGGCGGCGTCGAGCGCTACGAGCGAATTGGCAAACAGGTTGTCGCCGTGCCGGGCCGCGCCGTAAAAATCCGGCTCGGCCGTCTTGGTCGCGATGTAAACGATGCCGCGCTTCTCATCGAGCGCCTGTCCCGACCACGGCATTACGCCCGTGGCGGTTTTGTAGGCCTCGGCCGGCCAGGTGTCGTGGCCCAATTCGCCGGGACGAGGAATCAGATGGAAGATCCAGCGACGTGCCCCGGTCCGCACATCGAGACCGCGCACCGCGCCGGGTCCGCCGAATCCTCCGATGATGAGCGTATCCTTGTAGACCACGCCGGGCGTATTGAGTCCGACTTTGGGCGTTCCCTCGGCGTCGAGTCCGCTGCCGAGTTGCACAAACCCCTTGTCGCCAAATTCCGAGAGCAACGCCCCGGTTTTTGCATCGAGCGCCAGCAGGTAGTTGCCGACGGCGGTAAAGATCCGCTGCTCACCCCCTTTGGCGTTTTGCCAAAACACCAAACCGCGTTGCCGACGCCCGCCCGCTCCGGCCCGCGTGTTGGCCGGATCCCATTTCCAAATCTCCCGACCCGTCGCGGCATCCAAAGCCACCACCTTGCGGCTTTGCGTCGCGGTGTAGAGCACGCCTCCGACGATGAGATTGTTCGCCTGATATTCGCCTTTCTCGCCCGTGTCGTAGGACCAAGCCACCTGCAGTTGGTCGACATTGCTGCGGTCGATCTGCTTCAGTGGCGAATAGAGGCTGCGCTGTTTGTCACCGAGGTAGGTTGGCCAGTCGGCATTGCCGGCCGACAATCCGTCGTGTGGCCAGCCGAGAAACACCGCCGCCACACCGAGGGTGCAAAAACGAAAACAGCGTTCAGGAAGCGATAGGGAGGCGCGTGGGTTCATGGACTTGAAAGCGGATGATTGATCGCAAAACGAAAACTCCGCGGTGTCCCGCTCAATCATCCGCCGAGACAAAAACACGCTCACGAACTATGCCCTTGCTATGGCAGCCGCGGAGGTGGCGCACCGGCAAATTCTCGCAGCCCACAAATCAGGGCACGTCGTAGACCTCGAGCAGAGCCGCTCCGGCCTTACCGTCCGCACTCTTGACCTGCATCGTATACGGTCCCGGTTGCAGCGTCAGCATCACCGCCGCATCGCGGCTGTTGTCATCGGAAAAACGAAACGCCCCCGCTCGGTCGAACATGGCGGTCAACTGCGTGATCGTCTCGGCATCTTTGCCCCAACCGCCGTTTTCCACGAGCAGTCGGTTTGACTGGTAAACCGAAAGGACCGGACTCTCCAACGCGTCCGCCAAGCCAAAGGAAGAAAGCGAGGGGCCGACCGCGCGCACAAGGACTTGACGGGGATTCTGGCCGGAAATCACAAATCCACTGGTCAACGCATCGTCCCCGCTACTCACCCGCGCGAGCATCGAAATATTGCTCATCGCCGTGCTCGCGCTGCCCGATGCCGACGAACTGAAAATATAACTGAGCTTATCTCCTTCGCCGACGCGTTTTCCCGTGAACCGGCAAGCGACGCTGGGACCGCCCGTATCAAAGACCTCCAAAATGCCATATTGTTGACCATTGAGGAACGGACCGCCCGTAAATGGTCCGCCTTTTACGGCCCCGGTATGTGTTAACGAGGCCGCATGGAGCACCGTGATCGGCGCTCCGCCGCCGGTAGCATAGTCGGAGTGGGTTCCATCGTCAAAAGCGAGCGCGTGCATATCGCCGGTCAGCATCACCACATTCGTAATGTGGTTATCACGGATGAAATTTGCGATCTCGGTGCGCTCGGTGGCATAACCACCCCAAGCATCATTCCCCACTTCGGCCGGCATGATCCAAGGATGGCTGCTAACCCAAAGAACCAACGGAAAGCCGGCATCCCGTGCACTGATCAATTCCTGTTTGAACCAAGCTTTTTGAGTCGCACCCATGCGACTCTTCGAGGCGCTTTCTCTTTGGGACGCCGGCGAGGATCCGCTGCGCAGATCGGTCAGGATAACGCGCGCCCGGCCGAGCGTGAAGGCTTGGGCCATCGTGCCGCCCGCCGGAGCTATCGGATAATGGGGTGTCCGCTCCCGAAACACGACACGGGCAGCGTCACGGCCGGACGCCGTGCCATCGCTGTCATTACCGCAAAAATCGTGGTCGTCCCACATATACGCGATCGGCATGCTGCGAAACAGCGCCGATTGATTGGGCTGATTCAGGACCGCGTCGTAATTCGCGCGGTAATCATCGGCGTTCGTGCTGTTGGTGTCGATGTAGTGCAAGTCACCCATGTGGATGAAGAGCAAGGGCCGTTCGGCGACAATCGCATCAAAGGCGCTCTGATCCGCCTTGCGAAAATCGGCGCAAGCCGAGAAAGCGATTTTGAACGATCCGCGGCCCAGCGGAAACGTTTTGAAGCGCCCCCGCGAGATCGCCTCCGTGCGCAACACTCCGGCGACCTCCACGCCATAGAAATACTCGGTCTCCGGTTTCAAACCCTGGACCGTAAGAGTAACCGTGTTACCCGCCGACGCCGCCGTGCTTACAGCCGATGAAAACACCGCCGGCGAAAGCGAAGGATTCACGCTCACTTGCAACCGCACGCGCTGCGCGGGAGTCGTCAATCGAACAACCACACTGCCGCTCGAAGACGTGACGTTTCCACTCCAGACACCACTCGCAAACGGGCTGGGGGTTTGCCCAAACGATAGCGCCGCCGAAAGGAGCAACCCGAAGATCAGTAAAGAGCGAGACAACATGGGGAGGGGATGCTCTCTGGTAGTCGTCCACCCTGCTTAGCGCAAGGGCTTTTCAGTAGTTATTAGCAAGGCGCACCACGCCGGCAAAATCCAGAACCGAGGCGAGTGGATTCCTGCACCCCCCAACGAAGTTACACCCCATGACATAATTATTCAAATTTCCCTCTGTTCCGGTTTGCCAGGTGGGCCGTCTCTACCTCCCGTCATGCACCATGGAGATGATCCCCACCCCACGCCGGCGACGGCGAGATCTCACGCGCCCTCCCGCCCCCCGGAGCCTCGTGCCATGCAGCCGCTAACAAGCCGGCCATATTGGTCTTTCTTCCGACTCGTTCTCGCCTCGGCAATTTCTGTGGCAGCCGGAGTGGGAACCGTTTCACACGCCGAACCGGTTGTCTCCGAATTCATGGCGGCAAATTCCACCACCTTGGCCGATGAAGACGGCGCGTATTCGGATTGGATTGAGATTTACAATCCCGACGCCACGACCGCGAACCTCGGCGGCTGGTTTCTCACCGACAATTCCAAAGATCGAAAAAAATGGCAGTTCCCCGCGATTTCGGTGCCCGCCAAGGCCTACTTGGTCGTATTCGCTTCCGGGAAGAATCGGCGCGATCCCGCCCGCACCCTGCACACCAATTTCGCGCTCGAATCCAACGGCGAATATCTGGCCCTCGTCCGACCCGACGGCGAGACCGTGAGCACCGAATTTTCGCCCGAATATCCGTCCCAACGCTCTGACGTATCCTACGGCGCCCCGACCACCACGAGCGATAACGCCGGTCCTCCCGCTCCGCTCCAAGTTCCAACTCCTGGCGCCCGCAACTCGGGCGCGCGGGGGACCGCGCTTTCCGAAGCTGTCAGTTTCTCCCGCGCCGCTGGTCCTTTTTCGACGACGTTTTCGCTCGAGCTGTTGGGTGCCGTGGGCGATCAGGTAATTCGTTACGTGCTCGTCGCCCCCTCTGCGTTGGGCGCTGCATCACCGGAACCGACGTTAGCCTCGCCTCGTTACACCGCCCCGCTCGCAATTTCCACGTCGGTGGTCGTCAAAGCCGCGGTATTTTCCGCCAACGGTGCCTCGCAAGGGATCGCCGCAAGCCGTCATTTTGTAAAAGCCGACTCCTCCGGATCCCCCGCGCTCCTGAGCTTCACCAGCATTCTTCCTGTCGTCTTGCTCGACAACCACGGCGTCGGTCCCCTGAAAAAGGACAATCAAGACCACGAAGGGTGGATCTACCGCTACCCGGCCCAGAATCGCGGGGCGGCGTCCCTCGGCGCGGCGCCCAATCTCGCATCGCCGCTGGCCATGACCGTGCGAGGTTCGTCGTCGGCCGGTTTCCCCAAGAAAAGCTACGGCATCGAACTTCACCACGCTACCGGGGGACGCGCCTCGCTCCCTCTGCTCGGCTCCGTTTCCGATGACGATTGGTCCCTGATCGCGCCGTGGTTTTTTGACCCTACCTCGATCAAAAACAGCTTCATCTACACGTTGAGCAATCGCCTCGGGCGCTGGGCACCTGCGACGCAGCCCGTGGAACTTTTCTTCAACACCGATGCGTCCGCGAACGCCGCCGACTATGCAGGAATCTACGTCCTCACCGAGAAAATCGACATCGACCCGCTACGGGTGAACATCACGCCCCTCGGATCTGGTTCGGCGAGTTCGGCCGAAATCACGGGCGGCTACCTCCTCAAACTCGACTCGCCCGATGCCGACGAATTCGGTTTCAGCACCACTCGCGACGTCCCCGGCGGCCAGTCACAAATTATCGTCGCCAATGCCAAGGCCACCGACCTCTCCACCGCGCAACGCGATTATATCCAAGGCTACATCCAAAAAATGGAGGATACCCTCGCCGCCGATCGCGACGGCGGATTCGCCACCCGCAACTACCTCGACTTCATCGACCGCGCTTCGTGGGTCGATCACCACTTGTTGAATGTCTTCGCCAGTAATTTCGATGCCTTTGAGCGCAGCGCCTATTTTTCGAAAGACCGCGGCGGCAAACTCGTCGCTGGCCCCGTCTGGGATTTTGACCGCTCGTTTGGCGCCGCGACCTTTAACGCGACCACGCCGTGGGACCGCTGGTTCGTCGAAGGCGGCGTAAATTTCTTTCAGACCGGCTGGTGGGGCATGATCACCCGCGACCCCGAGTTTATGCAGGACTGGGTCGAGCGCTGGCAATCGTTGCGCCGGGATATTTTTTCCGAAACCAACCTCGTCGCGTTGGTCGATTCTCTGACCGCCGCCATCGGCCCCGATGCCACCGCGCGCGACGCGGCACGCTGGCCGCTCGACATTCCCGAGTATTCCGCCGGTCGCACCGGCGGCGTGGCCCAAATGAAAACGTGGATGACCAATCGCCTCCGTTGGATCGATGAGCAACTCGTGGCTCCGCCGACAGTCGCCTCCTCGGGCACGAACCTCACGTTCACCGCACCTAGCGGTGCGCAGCTCGCCTACACTCTCGATGGCTCCGATCCGCGCTCGCTGGGCGGCCGCCTTGCCCCAAACGCCGTGCTGACATCCGCGCCGCTCACCGTTCCCAACACCCGCAACGTTCACGTGCGCAGCTACCGTGCGGACCGCGAAGGGGTTTTCCCGGGATCACCCTGGAGTTCTGCCGTCGGTGGCACGGCCTCTACGCCGCTCACGCCAGTTTCCCGGATCGCCAACATCTCGGCCCGCGCTCTGGTCGGCACCGGTGAAGATGCGCTCTTTGCCGGCGTCGTCACCCGCGATACGGCGAATAAAAACTACCTCGTCCGCGGCATCGGTCCCACTCTCGGCAGCTTCGGCGCCGCCAACACTCTCCGCGACCCCGAGCTCACGATCCGGCGCGCCGACGGTGTTGAGATTTACCGCAACGTCGGCTGGCAAACCGGCAACGATCCCGTCGTCCTCGCCAACCTCGCCCGCTCGGTCGGTGCCTTCGCTCTCGCGGCCGGTAGTCGCGACGCCGCCTTGCTGCCCCAACTCGCCCCCGGCCTCTACACGGTTAAAATCGTCAGCCCGTCCAACCAAACGGGAGTCGCTCTCGCCGAACTCTACGAAACCGACGCCAACGGCCGCACCATCAACTTGTCCGCGCGCGCCAGCGTCCAAACCGGCGAAGGTGCGCTCTTCGGTGGTTTCGTCATCCAAGGCACGGCGCACAAACGCCTCTTGATCCGTGGCATCGGCCCCACCCTCAAAGCTCTCGGCGTGACCAACGCCCTCGACGATCCCATCCTCACGCTCTTCTCCGGCCAAACCGCCCTCGCCACCAACGACCGCTGGTCCGCCGGCGACAACGTATCCGCTCTCACCGCCGCCAGTGCCACCGTCGGGGCCTTCGCGCTCGCCGCCGGCAGTGAAGACGCCGCACTGCTTATCACCCTCGCACCCGGCGCCTACACCATGGAGGTAAAAGGAAAAAACTCTGCGACCGGCGTCGCTCTCCTCGAAATTTACGACGTGCCGTGACCGCCAGCACCGCGCTCCGACTTCGCGCAACTCGCCGATGACAATCGCACGATTCGGTGCTAGGTTCGCTTCCGCATGAGCGCTCCAACTCCACCGGCGAACAACTCCGCGCCGCCTCCCGCTGCACCTCCGGTTTCGCCATCACCCTCAGCCGTGCCATCCCTCGACACCCCGCTCCCAGTGACGCCGCTCACGCCCGAGGAGCAGATGGCTCTCTTCGAAAAAGAACTCAAAGAAACCGACTGGGGCCATCAGCCTTGCTGACGCCGCTCACTCACGGCTCGCGCACAAACTCCACGTCGTAGCTCTGCTGCATCTGCGCCTGGAAATACGTGCCCACCATGCGATCCTTGTCGGCCAGATAGGTCAGCTTGTAGAGGCAGCCCGGGTAATTGGTATCGCGCAGCTCGACCTTCACTTTGGTCTCGGCGCCCTCACTCGTCACCGTCGCCCAAGCGACCTTGATCGGATTCGGATTGAAGTAACCCGCCTCCGCCCGGCCGTCCGCCTCGATCGCGGTGATCGCCAAGATGTATCCACCATCCGGACGCAGCCAACGCCCCTTCACCTTCGCGACATTCGCGGCCGGCGCGGTTGCAGCGGCCGCCGGAGCCTTTGCCGCCGGTGACGGTGCGGTGGCACTCGCGACCGCAACGGGCGCCGCGGCCGCGGGCTCCTGCTTGGCGCACGCTCCCAACAACCCAGCCCCCACGATCAGCACGCACGAAGTGAAAAGGGCAGCCGGCAGACGAACGGGATTTTGAGCACTCATGATAGGATTGTGCACCTACGCTGCACATTCGAGCCTCGGAGGGAACCGCAGATATTTTCATTTCGTCCCCGTCAGATTGTTTGCACCCGATCGCCGGAACAGGCGTCAATGTCCCAACCCCGTTCTCGATGAAATTCCGCATCCCTGCCTTCGCCGCCCTCTTCGTTTTCACCGCCGGCCTCCTATCCGCCGCCGTTCCTGCCAAGCCCAATATTCTCTTCATCCTCTCCGACGATCACAGCTATCCGTTCCTCGGCTGCTACGGCGACTCCAACGTCCGCACCCCCACCCTCGATGCCTTCGCCGCCGAGGGCATGAAATTCCACCGCTTCTTCACCGTCGCTCCGCAGTGCGTGCCGTCCCGCGCCGGTTATCTCACCGGCCGCTCCGCCGTCGGCGCACGCATGACCCGCTTCTCGTCGCCGCTTCCCGCCGACGAAATCACGTTTCCCGAAATCCTCCGTCAACAAGGCGGCTACTACACCGGCATCGCGGGCCGGTCCTTTCACCTCGACGGCTCCAGCGGAGCGAACGCCAGCTCCACCGCCGGTCAACTGCTCGTCACTCACGGCATGAAGACGTTCGCAGGCCGCGTGGACTATCTGCGCACCGGCTCCGACGTGCAGGCGATTGAGCAAATGCGCGAATTTCTCACCGCGAAACCCGCCGAGAAGCCCTTCTGCCTGTGGCTGAATTTCAGCGATCCCCACCATCCGTGGAACGCCCCCGCGTCCTTCCGCCCCGATCCCGCGTCCCTCAAACTTCCCGCGCACTGGCCTGACCTCCCCGGCATGCGCGAACAACTCGCCGACTACTGCGCGGAGGTGAATCGCGTCGATAGCAGCATGCAAGCCGTCCTCGCCCTCCTCGCCGAACGCGGGCTCGCCGCCAACACGCTCGTCGTCTTCGCGGGTGACAACGGCGCCGCCCTGCCCCACGGCAAAGGTTCACTCTATGATCCCGGCTGCAATGTCCCCTTCGTCATCCGCTGGCCCGGTCATGTCAAACCCGGCACCGAATCGCGCGCGCTGCTTAGCGGCGAAGACCTCGCGCCCACCCTTCTCGCCGCCGCGGGTCTCGCACCCGGCGCGAAAATGAGCGGACAGAATTTTCTGCCCCTTCTCCGCGGCGACGCCTCCTACCGGCCCCGCACCTACCTTTTCTCCGAACGCGGACCTCATGGTAGCGCACCTGTCACTGTCGCCATGAAAAACAGCGGCTACGACCTCGCGCGCAGCGTCCGCAGCGATCGCTACAAGCTCATCTACAATTGCACGCCGTGGATTCCCTACAGTCCCGTCGACTCCGCCGGCGGCGCCGCTTGGACCCAAATCACCGCGGCCCAGGAGCAGGGCAAACTCGCTCCCGGTCTCCGTAATACCTATTTCACGACACCGCGCCCGGTCTACGAACTCTACGATCTTACCGCCGATCCGTCCGAACTCGCCAACCTCAGCGGCCAGCCTTCCCTGCACAGCGTCGAAAGCGCCCTCCGCACCGCGCTCGCCGAAAAGATGATTCTCGATTTCGACTACCTGCCGCTGCCCGACCTCCTCGACCGCAACGGTCCTCCCTCGCAAGGCGGCAAGAATTCCGGCAAGAAACGCCAACGTTGATCGGCCAACCTTACCCACCCATGAACCCCCTCCTGCCCCGCTGCCTTCGTCTCGCCGCCGTTGTCATGCTGGCCACCTCGGCCTCGCTTTTGACCGCCGCTAGCGCCGACACCACGCGCCCCAATTTCGTGCTCATCAACATCGATGACCTTGGCTACCGCGAGATCGGTGCATTCAGCTCCACCAATCGCACGCCCGCGCTCGACCGTATGGCCGCGGAAGGGCGCAAGCTCACCAGCCACTACGCCGCGCCCGTCTGCTCGCCTTCGCGCGCCGCGCTTCTCACCGGCTCTTACCCGAAACGCTCCCTGCCGATTCCGCACGTCCTTTTTCCGGCCGCCGCCGTCGGCCTCCACCCCGACGAACACACGATTGCCGACGTCCTGCACGCTGCCGGTTACGCCACCGCCTGCGTGGGCAAATGGCACCTCGGCGACCAGCCCGAGTTTCTCCCACGTCGTCAGGGCTTCGACTACTACTACGGCCTCCCCTACTCCAACGACATGGGCCCCGCCGCCGACGGCACCAAGAGCGATTTCGGCAAATCCCCCAACACCGCCCAAACCGCGAAAGCCAACGCAGGAAACGTCGCCAAAAACGCCCCCACGAAAAAAGCCGCCCCCGTCAACGACGAGACCGGTGTGCGCAATCCCCAGCCGCCCCTCGCTCTCCTTGAAAACGATACCGTGATCGGCCGCATCCGCGCCGAGGACCAAGTCCCCCTCATTCAGCGCTACACCGAAAAAACCATCTCCTTCATCCGTGACGCCCGGGCCAAAGATCGCCCGTTCTTTGTCTATCTCGCCCATAACGCCGTTCACTTTCCCCGCTATCCCGCCGAGAAATTCCGCGGCACCTCGCCCAACGGCCTCCTCGGCGATTGGGTTCAAGAAGTCGATTGGAGTGTCGGCCAGATCCTCGCCGCCCTCCGCGAACTCCGCCTCGACCGCCACACCCTCGTCCTTTTCGTCTCCGACAACGGCGGCCCGACCCAGCAAGGCGCCACCAACACCCCTCTCCGCGGCAGCAAAGGCTCTACCCTCGAAGGCGGCATTCGCGTGCCCGGCCTTGCTTGGTGGCCCGGCCACATTCCCGCCGGCACGTCGACCGATGCGATCACCGCCATGATCGATGTCCTCCCGACGTTCGCCAAACTCGCCCGCGCCCCGCTGGCTGCCGATCGTAAAATCGACGGTGTCGACATCACCTCCGTGCTCCTCGGCGCCCCCGCCACTCCGCCGCGCGATTCGTTTCTCTACCACCGCGGCTTCCTCCTCGAAGCGGTTCGCTCCGGTCCGTGGAAACTCCATCTCGCGAAAAAGGAACTCTACAATCTCGCCGCCGACATCGGCGAAGCGAATGACGTCGCCGCGCAAAACCCCGCCGTCGTTCAACGTCTCCTCGCTCTCGCCGATGCCTCAAAAGGTGACCTCGGCCTCGACGGCATCGGTCCCGGCTGTCGCCCCCTCGGCCGCGTCGCCCATCCCGTGCCCCTTATCGCCCTCGACGGCACGGTCTCGCCCGCCGTCGCTGGTGCCCAAAAGAGTTTCCCATGAGCCGCGCCGCTGGCCGTTTTTCTCTGGCGCCATTTATCGCCGTTGCGGCGCTCGTCGGCACCGTCGCCACCCTTTGCGCCGCTGACTCTGCCAACGGCATCCCGCGCGACATCGGTGCCCTCAATGCCAAGACCGTCTGGGTCAATCTCCCGAAACCCGGCCAACTCCCCGAGGGCGTCAGCCACCATACGTTTCCGTCCCGTGCCTTCGCGCGCGATGTCGGCTACTGCATCTACCTGCCGCCCGGCTACGCCACCGATACCGCTCACCGCTACCCGGTCATCTACAATCTCCACGGCGCTGGCGGCAATGAGCTGCATAGTTTCAGCTCTGTGAGGGCGCTCCACGCCGGCATCGTTTCCGGCCGTTGGCCCGCGATGATCATGGTGCTCCCCAACGGCGGGCGGAACACATTCTACAAAGACTCCGCCGACGGTCGCTATCCCGCCGAGACGCTCATCATCCGCGAACTCCTCCCGCACATCGACGCCACCTATCGCACGATCCCCGCCCGCGGCGGCCGCGCCATCGAAGGCTTTTCCATGGGCGGCCGCGGGGCCACCCGCCTCGCCCTCAAATACCCCGAGCTATTCTGTTCTCTCCACAATCAAGCCGGCAACGTCATCCACCTCCTCGATCTCTACGATCCCGCGAAGCCGACCAGCTATCCCAACGACTATCTCGGCACCGACCGGGCCCGCTATGTCGAAAACGACGTCTACTCCCTGATTCGTAAGAACGCCGCAGCGATCAAATCCGGTCTGCGCATCGCCATCACCTGTGGCACGCGCGACGACGGCCATCTTCCGACCGTGCGCGATTTTCACGCCGCACTCCTCGCCGCCGGCATCGACCACACCTACCTCGAAGTCGAAGGTCTCGCCCACGAACACGACAAACTTGTTACGATGTATGCCTCCACTTGGTTCGATTACCATGCAGAGTCGTTCCGTCGCGCCGCGCGGTAACGATTTCGCTAAAGCCCCCACCCCAACAACTATCAGGTCGCCTAAGCCCTCTCGCCGCGCGGGAAATATCTCCCGCTTCCACCGGAATTCGCTCGCCCAAATGAATTTAAAGAAACTAGGGTAAAAACCTCATGAGTTCCCGCTTCACACCGCGCTCCTCGCGCCCCCCCGACGCCGCTCCTCCGGCGACCCTCTCGGGGAGTTTTGAAGCCAGCTCGGCCACACGATGACGCTCCGCTGGGCACTCCTCATCGCCGCCGCAGTCTCACTGCTCGTGCCGCTGCCCGCCTTCTACAGCCGCAAACGTCGCTACCGCGACCTTCACCAGCTCGATATCGAGCGCCGCAACGGCAGCCGTTGGATGATGCTGATGCAGGTCCTGCGCTTCTCCGGACACTGGATCGACCTCGCCCGCGGACTGCTCGCCTCGGCCTGCATGTTGGCCACCATCGACGAACTTCGTGCCGTCTCCCAGCTCTTCACCGAGCACGCCGCCTGGGCCCGCTATGTGCTCCCCATCACTCTCGCGATCCTTTGCGTGATCATGGTCGGACTCCTCTTCCGCTACCCCGGCAAATCACTCGCCCCGATCCCCTTCGTCTCCGCCGTTATCCTCGTCCTCGTGCCGCCGGCCGTTGCGATCCCCTCGCTTCTTCTCGGCCTCTTCTGCGCGGCCAAACTCCGCTCGCTCGTCCTCTTTTTTGCCGTCGCGGCGCCGATGCTGGTTCTCCTCGGTTTCCTCTTGGATCGCCAACTCTGGCCCTCAATCGCCGGCGCCGTCCTCGCTGCCGTGCCCGCCATTATCGCGTTTGCCCGTCATCGTGAATTGGTGATCCCCGTTCGGCGCTGGAACACGACCTGACGCCCGGTTCCGCCGCGAACCGGTGCCAGCCTTTAATTTGCCTCGACCGCGCCCGCGAGTGTGGGCCGCGCCGCGTAGAGCCGAAAATCGTCGAAGTTAACGTGTCCCCACGCGCCACCCGCCTGCTCGTCGACGATCCGCACCTGCACTTCGCGTCCCGCCCACGCCGCGAGATTCACGACGACCGGCGACATTGTCTCCGTTGAGCCCGTCTTGCCCGCCCACCTCCGCGTATCGTTGCCGGAGATCTTGAGCAACACCCGTCCATCGGCCGCATCCAGCAGCTCGACCCGCGTCGTCTCGTAGGCCCCCGCCGCCAGCACAAACGCCGCCCACGGCTGCGTCACGCGAAACGCCGCACTCGTCAACGTGCCCGTCGCGACATCCCCGAGGCCGCTCTCAAACGTGCCCACCCAGTGTTTGCCCACGTGCGCGCTCCGCATCGGCGCGCGCCGCGCCAGCACCGCGTCACCCACCACCGGCTGCTTCGCAAACGCCCCTCCGCTCGCCGTCCAGTCGCGCAAATCGCCCGTCTCAAAATCCAGATTCAGCGCCTTCCCGTCCCGCCCCGCCGGCAGCACTCCGCCACCCGCCA
>CALRZR010000089.1:0-25253 GCA_943372705.1 Opitutus sp. GAS368
ATCTGACGGCTCCTCGCTTGGACAAACATCTCCTGCGCTCCATCTACACCACGCCTGCTGCCACCTCCACTTCTCCCGCGCCTTGAGCCTTCCTCCCGTGTTACCCATGTGTCCGACCACCCGTTACCCTTGTCTCCGGCCCAAACAGACCCCAACGCGCTTGCCGGAGTCACGCCCATGCGCGAGCGCGCGGCAGTGCAGGAGAGGCGGCCTTCGCCGTCAGCGTCTTGGGGTCAAGCCGCTCCACCGTCGATGCACAGCGATACGGGCGCTGGAAACCGCTCGCGCGCTCAGCCTTTGCCGCCTTTGAGCACGACGACGTTGTCGACGCCGTTCGCTTCGAATTCGCGCCAGTAGATATCCTCCAGCGCTTCGAGCCGCTCCAACTCGTCCTCGCTCATTTCTTCGCCGAGCTTCGTGACGTCTTTGCCCTGTTCGGCCTGCAAATCGCGTTCGGCGAGGCGCGTCGCGAGATCCGCCCAGAAGACTTCCTCGGTGAAGTTCTCGAGCTTCTCGCGCACCGGGCCTTCGGTGAGTTTCTCGTTGAAAAACAGTTCGCCGTTCACGTCGGCTTCGACGAGGTCCGCGCAGCCAAACATCTCGGCGAGACCGAGCAGTTTCTGCGACACGTCGGCGTAGCGCTCCGGCATCGTGGCCGGATCGTCGGGACGCGCCCCGGCGACGGAGAGGCCGAGATGGGCGAGTTCGAGGAGCCGCGTGTATTCTTTGGTCGTGAACGAAACCTTCATGTGGCCAACAGAGGACGGGTTCTCCCCGCCCGCGCAAGGGCGGAGTGCGGCGGCTCGTCGGCGCTCGTGGTAGGGCCCGACCTCCGGGCGGGCTGTGCGGGTGCGGATATCCTGGCAGCCCGCCCGGAGGTCGGGCCCTACCCTAAAATTCTCCTCCGCACCCGCGCTACGGCACCAATTCCGGTTTCGCTGTCTCCGTCGTCATCTTTTGCGGCAGGCGGTAGACCTCGCCGTCTTTCGTCGCGAAGTAGAGCGACGAGGGCGTGGGCTCCAGCGCCGAGCCGTCGGCCCAGAATGCGTAGAAACCGGGATCGGCGTTCACGGGTTTGCGCGCGTAGGTGTGGTTGTAGCGCGAACCGCTGGTGAGCACTTTGTTCACGCGCCACGTGCGGCCCTGGTCGCGGCTGGCCCACATCATCATCTCGCCGCCGGTGCCGCCTTTTTGCGGACCGGGCGCCGTCGGCGCGACCACGCGCCACAGACCGTCGGCCTCGATGTAGAGCGAGCCATGATCGTAGTTGTGATCCGACGCCGTGAACGGCCGAAACTCCCAGCTCGAGCCCGTCCAGCGCGCGGTGCTCCAGAAAAACGGTCCCGACTTCGGGCCGGGATCGAAGCCCTTCGACGTGAGATAGAGCAGCACCGGATGCCCCTCGGCCGTAAACGCGATGTCCTTCAGGTAAACGTTCAGATCTTCCGAGCGGTAGTCGCGGACGAGCGCGGGATTGTCGGCCTTCGTGAGTGGGAGCGTGACGGGTTTTCCATCCGCGGTCGTCCACGTGCGGCCGGCGTCGCGCGTTTCGAGGTAGTAGATGTTCGTGCGGAAATTCAGGCCCTTGCCCGGGCGACCGGTCTCCGGGTGCATATCAAACGCCGTGGCCACGCGGTCCGTGTCGCCCTGCCGCCACGAGACCTGGTAGTCGCCCATTTCGATGTGCGCGATGAGCTGCGGTGCGGTCCAGGTCTTCGCGTCGGGCGAAGATTTCCAGTTCAGCGTGCGCTGGCCGTTTTTGTAGAGCGTGTGGAGAAACAAAAACTGCTTCGACGACGGCAAATACCACGGCTGCGTGTAGGAGAAATTGGTCGTCACGAGCAGTTCCCACGCGGTGATGTCGTAGGGTTTTTTCGACTTGTGGATATACGAAGGCCGCGAGGTCCCGTGCGCCGACGAGAAGATGTAGAGGAAACCGTCCGCATCGACGGAGAGCGTCGGGTTGTCGTGCGCATCCTCCGTGCGCTTCTGCAAGAGCCGCACCGGCCGCGGCACGGTGCCGGTGGCGTGGTCGTAATAGGAGATGTAGTGCTGCAACTCGTCTTTCGATTCCGAGACATTGCCCGCCGAGCCGCCGTAGACGAAGAACGTCTTTTTCTGCGACGCGACGTGGATGGCGATGGGCACATGTTGCTGCGGATACGTCGCGAAGCCGCCGGAGTATTTGTAGACGTATTCGGACTTCACGGGCTGGTTCATATACCAGATGCCCCGGTAGCCGTCGCCGACTTGCGCGATGAGATCGTCAGGCTTGGCGGGGGCCTTGGTTTTTGTGGTCTTCTCGGCGGCCAAACCGAGCGCCGCCGAGACACCGGCCAACAGTGCGAACCGCACACAACGCGAGAGACGGAAGAAGGGGTGCATGGTCCCAGCACACGGTTTTTTCCGAACCCGGTCGAGCACGGGCGAACCCCCACTTTCGTGCACAAGAGGGAGCGGCGGTTTGCCAACCGCCGTCAGCGGTCCCGAGTCGGGCGCTCGATTGGCATGACACCCTCTTGCTTGTGGCCGCCGCTGCCCGGCAGGGGCGCGCGATCGACTGGCCGCTGGTGGAGGACTACTTGCGGCTGTTCCAACTCGAAGCCAAGCTGCCCGACCTCAAATCCGCCTATGGCCCGCTTGAGTAACAACGAAAAACGCCAGCTCATCGCTGCGACGAAACGCCGGTCCGCGAAGACGGCGCCGGCCGCGCCGCTGTTGTCGCCGCGCGCCTATGTGGAGTTTGCGACGTTCGCTGCACGGTTCAGTCCCGCGCCGAAGCCGGTGCGTTTTGTCGGGGATCATTGGAAATTATAGCGCGGTGCGCTTGGAGGTCCCGAGTGCGAGGCACCGCACCGTCACCGGTGCGGCTACGCGCCGGGCGTCGGTGGGAAGCGACGGACGGCGTTAGGCGCTGGCGGAGGCCACCCTCGCATTGACCGCGCGGGGGCGTTGCGCCCTGCTCGCGGACAACCGCCCCCGTATGAGTTCTCCTGTTGCTTCTGCCGCCCCGGCGCCTGCTGCGTCACCCCGTCTCGTCTCCCTCGATGCTCTTCGCGGCTTCGACATGTTTTGGATCCTCGGCGCCGATGCGCTGTTCACGACGCTCGCCAAGGTCTGTGACATCGCGCCGCTGCGCCTCATCGCGCACCAACTCGATCACAAGGACTGGGCCGGGTTTGCGTTCTACGACCTGATTTTTCCGCTGTTTGTCTTCATGTCGGGCGCGTCGCTCGTGTTTGCGCTGCCGAAGATCATCGAAAAAGAAGGCCGCGCCGCCGCCGTGAAACGTGTGCTCATCCGCGGTGGGCTGCTGTTCGCGATCGGGCTTTTCTATGCGGGTGGGTTGCAGACGAAGTGGCCCGACATCCGCGTGCTTGGCGTCCTCCAGCGTATCGCCCTCGCCTACACGGGTGCGGGGTTGCTGTTTTGCTTTTTCAAACCGCGCGCCCTCGTCGCCATCGGCGCCGCGATCCTCGTCGGCTATTGGGCGCTGCTCACGTTTGTGCCGATCCGCGACGTCGCGATGGAGCGCGCCGCGGTTCCCGCGAAACTCGGCATCGCCAAGCCCACGCTTGAGCAGGCGCAGCAACTCTACTTTTCCACGACGACGCGAGTCACCGGCGTTTACGACCCCGGCCGCAATCTCACCAACCATCTCGATTTCGAATACCTCGGCGGTCGCAAATACGATGTCTACTGGGACCCCGAGGGGCTCCTCAGCACCGGCCCCGCGGTCGTCTCGTGTTTGCTGGGTGTGTTCGCGGGCTTGGCAATCCGCCGTCGCGACTGGGACGACCGGAAAAAACTCATCTGGCTCGTCGCCGGCGGGGCGGTGGCGGTCGCGCTCGGTTTTCTGTGGGGCCTGCAGTTTCCCGTCGTGAAGAAAATCTGGACCTCGTCCTTCGTGCTCGTGGCCGGCGGCTACAGTGCGCTGTTGCTCGCGGCGTTCTACTACGCGATCGACGTGCGCGGCTGGAAGCGCTGGTGCGTGCCCTTCGTGTGGATCGGCATGAACCCGATCACGCTCTACCTGATCAGCGGCATCGTCGGCTACCGAAAGCTCGCTGCGCGCCTCGCGGGAGGCGACCTCGCGGCGTGGTTCGATGCCACGCTCGGTGCCGGCTGGGGCAACCTCGGCATCGCCGTTGTGGGGCTCGCGATCATGCTGGCGCTCGCGCGCTTCCTGCACACGCGGCAGATTTTTCTGCGAGTGTAGTCGGGAGACCGAATCGAAAACGCGGCCGCACCGTAACGGGTGCGGCTACGCGGCGGAGGCACGCCATCGTGGGTAGCCGCACGTGTTAACGTGAGGGGGCAGAGGCTCGAAAGCAGACCGCATCGTAACCGGTGCGGCTACCGGCACGCGCCGGAGCTCGTTCGGTGGCGCTGTCGTGTTGGCAGCGCAGTTGACACCCCGTCCGCGTGGGCGGAAAAAAATCCACTCTCCCCTATGAAACCCTCCAGCCTACCCAGCCCGGGCATCCGTGTGCGCACGCATCACGCCCTCGTTCTCCTCTGGCTCGCGCTCGCCGTGCGCCTCTTTGCCCAAACCACCGGCACGATCGAGGGCCGCGTGACCAATCCCGCCACCGGAGGTGTGCTCGAAAACGCCCGTATCTCCGTGGTTGGCTCAACGCATGAGGTGCTCAGCGACTCGGGCGGCTACTACCGGCTCGACGGTGTGCCGGCCGGCACGGCGCAGGTGCGCGTCTTCTTCAGCGGATTTCCGCCCGCGACGGCTGCGGTGAATATCGCGGCGGGGCAGACCACCCTGCGCGACTTCGAACTGGCCCTCGCGACCGCGGGCGCCGGTAAAAACGCCGCGCCCCAGACCGACGGCACCACGGTGAAGCTCGACGAATTTGTCGTCGCGACCTCGCGCGAGATGAGCGGCGCGGCGCTGGCGATCAACGAGCAGCGGTTCGCGGCCAATATGAAAAACGTCGTCGCGACCGACGAGTTTGGCGACATCGCCGAGGGCAACGTCGCCGAGTTCATGAAATTCATGCCGGGTGTGAACATCGATTACGCCGGCGGCAACGCCCGCGACATCTCGCTCAACGGCGTGCCCTCCATCTACGTGCCGGTGACGCTCGACGGTTTCGGCCTCGCGAGCGCGGTCGGCGGCGGCGCGGGCGGCACCTCGCGCGGCATCGGCCTCGACCAGGTGTCCATCAACAACCTCTCGCGCGTCGAAGTCTCGTTTTCGCCGACCCCCGACGCACAGGGCAACGCCCTCGCCGGTTCCGTGAATCTCGTGCCGCGCAGTTCTTTCGAACGCGTGCGGCCGACGGGCAATTTCAGCGCGTATTTCATGCTGCGCGACGACATCAAGCACTGGGGCAAGACGCCGGCGCCGCGGCACCCCACGCGGAAAATTCATCCCGGCTTCGATTTCTCCTACATCGCGCCCGTGAACAAACGCTTCGGCTTCACACTCTCCGCCGGCATGAACCGCCAATACTCTGGCGAGCCCCAGATCCAGAATCTCTGGCGCGGCACGCAGACCGCCACCAACGGCACGACGTTTCCGCACACCACGTTCGACAAGCCCTACCTCTGGTCGACGAGCATCCGCAACAGCGGCAAGGACACCAACCGCAGCTCGTTCGGCGTCACCGCCGACTACAAGTTTACCAAGACGGACCGCGTCGCGCTGTCGCTCACCTACTCGACGTTCAACGTCCACATCAACCACAACGAACTCACCTTCGACGTCGGCCGCGTGAACCCCGGCGATTTCAGTCTGACCGCCACGCGCGGCGCCGCGGGTCAGGGCACGCTGCAACTCACCACGACCGGTGCGGACCGCAGCAACTGGACGTTTATGCCGTCGCTCGTGTGGCGCCACGACGGGCCGATTTGGAAGATCGATTCCGGCTTCGCCTACTCGCGCGCCAGCAATCGCAACCGCACCGGCGAGTCCGGCTTCTTCGACACCACGACGTCGCGCCGCACGGGCGTCACCGTGGCGTTCTCCGACATTTTCTACCTGCGCCCGAATACCATCACCGTCACCGATGCCGCAGGCGTGCCCGTCGATCCCTATGCGTTGAAAAATTACGTCGTCACCGCCGCAACCAACAACACGCGCGCCACCGACGACTACAAACGCACGCTCTACGCCAATGTGCGCCGCGATTTCTTCGGTCGCGTGCCGCTCTCGCTTCGCGCCGGCGTCGACTTCCGCCAAGCCGAGCGCGACCAGCGGCTCTTCGTGCCGGCCTACACCTACGTGGGCCGCGACGGCGCTCCCAGCACGACCCTGACCCCGACGAGCGACGATCTCGCGCTGCCGTTTCTCGATCCGAGTTTCTCCGACCGTCCGCCGCACTACGGGTATCCGAAATTCCAGGGCGTGAGCAGCGAGCTGCTCTACAACCAGTTCGTCGCCAACCCGGCCTATTTCACGTCCAACGCGAACACCAGCTACCGCAACCTCGTGACGAATTCCAAATTCGCCGAGGAACTCGTCTCGGCGGCCTACGTCCGCGGCGACGCCAGTTTTCTGGACAACCGCCTGAAGCTCGTGGCCGGACTCCGCGCCGAGCAGACCAACGTCTCCGCCGAGGGCCCGCTCACCGATCCCAACCGCAACCTCCAGCGCGACGCCCAGGGGCGCCCGATTCTCGGGGCCAACGGCCGCCCGCTCACGATCGCCGCCGCCGGCACGCTGCCGTTTTCGCAGCTCACGTTTCTCGACCGCGCCGCCCACGCCGACAAAGAATACTTGCGGCTCTTTCCCAGTGTAAACCTGAGCTACAACCTCCGCGAAGACCTCATCGCGCGCGCTGCGTGGTATACGTCCGTCGGCCGCCCCGACTACAACCAATATTCCGGCGGCGTGACGTTGCCCGATCCGGAAAACCCGACGCCGAACGATCAGATCACGCTGAGCAACGTGAGCATCAAACCGTGGAGTGCGCGCACGTTTAACGCGCGGCTCGAATATTATTTCCAAGGTGTCGGCCAACTGACGTTCGGCGGATTCCGCCGCGACTTTGAAAATTTCTTCGGCAGCACCACGCTCCCGGCCACGCCCGAGTTTCTCGAACTCTACAGTCTCGATCCCACCGTCTACAGCCGCTACCCGGTCGCAACCCAATACAACATCGAGAGCACCGTGCGCATGGAGGGGCTGAACCTCGGCTACAAACAGGCGCTCACCTTCCTCCCGCGCTGGGCACGCGGCGTGACCGTCTTCGTGAACGGCGCCTCGCAACGCCTCCTCGGGCCGCAGGGCTCGGGAAATTTCCCCGGTTTCATCCCGCGCACCGCGAGCTGGGGCGTGAGCCTCAACCGCGAGCGCTACACCGTCCGCGCAAACTGGAACTACCGCAGCCTCCAGCGCCGCGCCGCCATCGCGGCCGGCAACAGCATCGAGCCCGGCACCTACACGTGGTGGTCGAAACGCCTCTACCTCGATCTCAACGGCGAATACACGTTGACCAAGCGCTTCGCGCTCTTCGCGAGCATCCGCAACCTCGCCGACGCGCCTGACGACGTCAAAGTCTACGGCCCGAGCACGCCCGAGGTCGCACGCTTCCGCACGCGCGTCGAATTCGGGTCGCTGTGGAGTTTCGGCCTGAAGGGGACGTTCTGATACCAAGTTGTTTTCAAGGAGAGCCCGCAGAGGGCTTTAGGTAGGAGCCTGCTTGCAGGCGATTTCTCACGTCCTGAATCGCCTGCAAGCAGGCTCCTACCTCCGAGGCAGTAGACCTTGGGATAAAAGCGAATGGGAATAGGTCCGGACTGCGCGGGCTTTTCCGCCGATCCGCATAGGAAAACCAATCGGGCGGATTCGGGCGGCTGATGGCGTGCGGGCGGTGTGTGCGCAGACTCGCTTTCGGTGCGGGCGCTGCGCAGCGTTTTGGAAAAATTCCCCCTTTACCCCATGGCGCTCAAACAACTGACCGACGAACAAATCCAAACATGGACCCGTGCACAGAAGGACCGCTGGTGGTTTGAAAACGTCTACCGCGGCGATCTGCCGCAGCTCACGATCCGCTCGGCCGTCACGGGCTTTCTGCTCGGCGGCATTCTCTCGGCGACCGCGCTCTACATCGGCGGCAAGACAGGCATCAGTATCGGCGTGGGCCTGACGTCGGTGATTTTGGCTTTCGCGCTCTTTCGTGGACTGGCCAGCATCGGGATCGCGAAGGATTTCACGATCCTGGAAAACAACTGCACGCAGTCGATCGCGACGGCGGCGGGCTACATGATCACGCCGCTCATCTCGAGCATGGGCGCCTATATGTTGGTGACAGGAAAGATCGTGCCGTGGTGGCAATTGATCGTGTGGAACGCCGTGATCTCCATCCTCGGTGTGCTGGTGGCGTTTCCGCTCAAGCGGCGCTTTATCAACGAGGACCAGTTGCCGTTTCCCGAGGGCCGCGCGTGCGGTGTCGTGCTCGACACGCTCTACACGGGAAAGGGCGACAGCGGGATGTTCAAAGCAAAACTGCTCGGCGTGACGGGCGTGTTTACCGGGCTGTATCAATTTATCACGAGCGACGGCTGGATGACGCTCGTGCAGTTCAAGCTCCTGCGCATGGACAAGTGGGCGGGGATGAAAGAGCCGTGGCACCTCTTCGAGCGGCTCGACACCTACTATTACGATCTCGCGGCGAAATACGCGCTGTGGACGCCGAAGATCCTCGGCACCGACGTGCGCCAGCTCGGCCTGCGCCTCACGCTCGACGCCGCCATGCTGGGTGTCGGCGGACTGATGGGCATCCGCGTCGCGACGAGCTGTATCCTCGGCGCGTTTATCAATTTCGCGGTGTTGGCGCCGATCATGATCGAGCGTGGCGAGATCAAGGCCTACACGAATCCCGCGGGGAAATTAGTGGCGATTTCGCGGGGCGAAATTGTGAACCAATGGGCCTTGTGGTGGGGTGTGACGATGATGGTGGTGGGCTCGCTCGTGAGTCTGCTCGCGAAGCCGGAGCTGTTTACGAACGCGTTCAAATCGCTGCGCAAGCGGCCCGGTGCCGCAGCACCGGCGGCGGTCGCGGCCGACGATCCGCTCGCGCACATCGAGTTGCCGCTGTGGATGTCGTTTGTCGGCGTGCCGATCTTCAGCGTGCTCGGCGCCTGGGTGACGCACGAATTTTTCGGCGTGCCGTGGCTGCTGGCGTTTATCTCGCTGCCGCTGATTTTCGTGCTGACGGTGATCTGCACGAACTCGATGGCGCTCACCTCGTGGACACCCACGGGTTCGCTCTCAAAAATCACGCAGTTTACGATGGGTGCGATCGACCGCACGAACCCGGCGAGCAATCTGATCCCGGCGGGTATGACGGCGGAGATCGCGTCCAACGCGGCGAATCTCCTCTCGGACATCAAGCCCGGCTACATGCTCGGCGCGAAGCCGCGGCAGCAGGCGATCGGGCACGTGATCGGAATTTTCGCGGGTGCGCTGGCGTCGACGCCGTTGTTCTTCCTGCTGTTTCTCCCGCCGGATTCGGCCGGCGTGCGTTCGGTGAAGACGATCGTCTCGGACCAATTTGCGATGCCCGGTGCGCTCCAGTGGAAAGGCGTGGCGGACCTGATCGCGAAAGGCGTGAGCAACCTGCCGCCCTCGGCGATCATCTCGATGATCGTGGCGGCGGTAGCTGCGGCGACGTTTGAAATTTTGCGGATCAAGACGAAGGGCCGTTTCCCGATTTCCGCGGTGTCCGTGGGTCTCGGCGTGGTGCTGCCGCCCGAGTCGTGTTTCGCGATGTGGGTGGGCGCGCTGATCTTCTGGTGGCAGGCCCGCAAGAAACTCACGCCGGGCTCACGTGCGCACGACATCTGGGTGGAAGGCTGCGAGCCGATCTGCGCCGGCCTGATCTCCGGCGCCGCGCTCGTGGGCATCGGCAACGCGATCGTGAATGTGCTGATGTAGGCCGGTTGCTGCGGCGGCGCGATGAAGGCCGCGCCGCTTACGGACTCCGGCGGAGGTCGAAGGTTTCGGTGAACGGCCGGCCCTGCCGGTCGCCGGCGAGGATGATCCGCAGGTGGTCGGGCGCGACGAGTTCGTAGGTGAACGATTTGGGAAAATCGTGTTCGGGATTTTCGAAGCGGGCACGTTTCGCAGCCGCATCGAGGCTCACGAGCGGAAAAGTGCGCGGGCTCCGTTTGCCGTTGGGGTGGGGGATGAGAGTGACGGCGCCGTGCTGCTCGGTGAACGCGACCAGGTCGAAGAAGATGCAGCGGCCGTTTTTGAATTCGCGGCCGGCGCTGAGCATCACACCGCCTTCGGGGGACGAAAAAATTTCTTCGGCGGTTGCGCCGCTACTCGACGTGCCGCGCCACGTGCCGGTGAGGAAAGCGAGTTGGGCGAGCGTGGCGGCGGGTTTTTCAGAAGGAGCGCCGGCAGATTCCGCAGCGGAGTGCGGCAGCGGGCAGCACGCGAAGAGGGATGCGAGGAGGGTGCAGAGGTGAAGGGTCCGGAGTCGGGCGGGCATGGCGGGGGGAAACAGGCGGGTAGGGTTACCGGTTGAATTGCAGCAATTCGAGAACGTTGCCGCCGGGATCGCGCACGGCGAGGAAACGGCCGACGGGAAAGGGCTGCGGCGCAGCGAAGACGAGATCGGCACCGGCGGCGCGAAGGCGGGCGTGCTCGGCGTCGACATCGCCGACCGCGAAACCTGGGCACACTTGGGCGGAGTGCGGATAGGCGGGTCGCGCGGAGGTTTCGCCGCGGCTGAGGATCAACGTGACGCCGGGGTGGGTGAGTTCGACGAGGTCGGGTCCGTGGTGCGCGGCGACGGTGAAGCCGAGAAGGTCGCCGTAGAATTTTTGGGCGGCCGCGAGGTCTGGAACAATGATCGTGAGGGTGGTGAGGGAGAGCATGGGCGCCAGCATAGCGGACGCGGTCGCGGCGGTATTGAAGAAATCCGACATGGGGCGGCGCCGCGACCGGAGAGTGGGCGCGTCAACCGACGAGCGCGGCGGCGACGTCGGTCTGGCCGGCGAGGCAGGCACGGGGAGCGAGCCCGGTGAGTTCTCGGAATTCGCGGACGAGGTGGGGTTGGTCGCTGTAGCCGCACGCGGCCGCGAGGTCGGCCCAGCGGGGATCGGCGCGGTCGAGGGCGGTGAGCATACGACGGAAACGCACGAGCCGCGCGTAGTGTTTCGGCGTGAGGCCGACTTCACGGCGAAAGGTGCGCTCGAGGTGGCGCGTCGAGAGCCCGAGATCTTGCGCGACGGCGGCGATGCGGGGCGGTTCGGGCGAGGCGTGCAGGAGGTCGAGCGCGGCGGCGATGGGCGTGCGGCGGTGGGCCTGCGGAGGCAGTTGGCGCAGGAGCGTTTGCTCGATCAGGCGCAGGCGGGCGGCGACGGTGGGGGCGTCGATCACGCGGCGGGCGAGCTCACGCCACGGGCGACCGAGATCCTCGAGCGCGAGGTGGCGGTCGGTGAGCGCATCGAGGTCGAGGTGAAAAAAGGTGCGCGCGCCGGCCGGGGTGAAACGCACGGCGAGGACTTCTTCATCGGCCGAAGGTTGGAGGAGGAGAAAGCGCGAGAGTTGTCCGAAGAGAATGGCCGGGGGTTGGCGGACGAATTGACCGGTGGCGTCGCGTTGGCCGAAGGGAGCGCGGAGGTTGAAAATCAGCTCCATGCGGCCGTCGGGCAAAATGCGGTCGGGCGGGGCATCCGGCGCGGTGGTGCGGCGGAGATACCAGCAGCATGCGACGTGGGGCGCGAGCAGCGGATGGGGCGGGAAAACCTGGTAGAGCACGGCGGCGGAGAGGGGCGGGGTGTCGGCCCGATGTTCGGGTCGCCTTATTTTTTCGGATCGATCCAGACGATTTCGCGGATGTCGGGATCGGCTTCGAGAATCTGGCGCACGGCGTCGAGGACGCGCCTGAGTTGAGGCGACATATCGATCGTGCGGAAGAATTTTTTCACTTTCGGTGTGCTTGGCTCGGTGAAGCACTGGAACTGATCGTCGTCGCCGTTTTGGTGGCCGCAGCAAAGGCCCAGGGGAAACCCGTCGTTCTGCACGGGCAGGTAGTAGCCCCAGTCTTCGACGGAGATTTCCATCGTCGCGATGCCCCGCTCGGCGAGTTTCACGGCCAAATACTCCGTCAGCCGTCGCCCCCAGAGGCCGGGATTGATTTCGTCTTCTTCACCCGCGTAGGGCGGAAACTTGGCGGAGCGGAATTCAACCTGAGTTTTCATAGACCGGTGATGTGGATGTTACGGACACGGCAGACCGCGAGGCGGATGGAGGACGCGGGAGAGCCACGCACGCAGAGTAATGCCAAGGGGCCGACTAAGCTCAACGGGATGTCCGCGGTCGCGCCCATGGGCAGTTCCGGGTCGTGCATGAGGGGGTTGAGTGGCTGGCGGACGATGGAACGGCCGGGTGCGAGGGAGCGAGAATCGTTTTTTGGGCAGGGGAACGCAGGATGGACGAGGGGGCGGAAGGACCGGCAAGGGCATCGGGGACGGACGGCGGGCGGGCCGGCATTGGCGCGCGCCCGAGATTCTCCAACGTTGCCGGTGTCGCGAACACGCTGTCTGCGTTGTGAAACCCAGCTGAGTCTTTTCGGCTGGAGACGGTCGGATGCGCGGGCGTAGTGGTGATCGGGCGGTGACCACACTTGTTTCAACCTCGGTTGGGCTTTCACCCTCTGAAGCTATCTCTGACCTCGTTCGGCCACCTCGCTTAGCGGAATTGCCACCACGGAATCTCTACGGCTTTCTCAGCTGGAGTCGAAATTCGGAAAGATGGGGCTACGGGCTGGGCTTTCGAGGCAGATGCGACATCTCGCTGAAGTTGTTCAACGCGCTCACGGGCGTTTGCTAAGCGTCGCTCAGCCGCTCTGAGCTTTGCGCTGTCGGTGGAAATTTTGGCGGCTTCGGATTCCGATTCGGCGTCGCGCAGTTGGGTGGACCAGCCGTTGAGCTGAGTTCTTATCGATTTGATATTCCGAACGCTCACAGACTCCAAGAAACTCAGGAATACGGCTGCATACCGATTGGCGACTAGGACGGCGGCTTGGGGATTTGCGTGGATCGTAGTAATCGGAATCTGCACCGGGAGCCTTTGCCCGGAGGTCGTAAAGTAGATCTTGCCCAATGGTTGGATGGCAGCCCCGTTTCCGCTCGTCGCCAATAGCAGTCTGAACTCGTCTAAGGTAAACGCCGCTAGAACATCTGCTGCGATGCGCCGACTTTGAATGATCTGCAGATAGGTATTGAGGTCCATCTCGGAGGACCGAATGGCCGTGTCGGCTCCAGCACTATGAAGATCGAATGGCTTGGGTGGAATCCACTCAAGGACGGCCGTTGCTCGGTAGAGTTTGGGTTGGCTAACGACGAACGCGGTTCCTCCGATGCAAGCAAGTCCCCCGACGATGGCCCAGAAGAGGCCCGACTTGAACAGACGGAGTATAGGCACGGCTTCATCGCTATGTCCTGCGCTCGCAATTTGCCAGCCGAGGTTTGGACCTCTGAAACCCGACTGGTGTTTACGCGAAGAGTTTGGTGACCGCCTTCGCTTTTACCAACTCGCGGGGTTGGTTGAGGTGGTTGTAGACGATGGTTTCGGGGTCGCTGCCGGGAGAAGCAGACGGGGTCTGGCTTTGGGGTTTGGGGTGAAAATTGGTTGTTAGGTCCGCAGCCGATGTCGCTAGTCGTCCAGTTCCTGTTTGAGCGGGACGCCGGCAAAGAGTCGGGGTGTTGACGGCGGATTGACTCAGCAACCAGGGCGAACACGGTTTGGCGCATGTCACTCGCCGAACTTAAGAAGGAGTCCGTGAGTTTGTCCGCTGCGGAAAAGCTCGAACTGGCGGCGTTCTTGCAGGCTCAGCTTGAACCGCAGGGAACGAGGCGGCGCGAGCGGGTGAGTGCGCTCATGAGTGAAATGGATGCAGGGAGAAAATTCTCGCGGGCCGACTTTGAGCGCACGGATCGGGAGCTGTCTGTGGCGGGACTTTGAGGGCGATGTCGTGATGAAAAATCAGCTGTTGGGGAAACGCCGGAACGGAGTTTTTGCCACAGAGGGCACGGAGCCCAGCCCACAGAGGACACAGAGCGGACAAGGCGTTTGGCTCCGTGTTCTCGGTTTGGACCTCAGTGCGCTCTGTGAAAATAGCTTTGTCCAAGAAGGTGTGATGAATGCGGGCGGGCGCGTGGCGGGTGTGATTTTCTTCGCAACGGAAAGTTGGCAAGCGGCGGCTACGGGTGGAGAAATCCGGGATGCGCGCGGCTTTCAATCGGGCAAAGGTGCCGCCCTTACAGGGCTCGGTTGAGCTCGGGGCTATTTCCCAAGGCGTTGCCTTGGGCTATCCTATTTCGCCCCGGTGGGGTTGGTGAGCACTGACCGTTATCTACTGAAAATAGCGGAGGATGATCGCTGGGCGTGATCGATTGGATATAGCGAAAAACCAGCGTCCGGTATTCACGCGAAGAGCCTCGTGACGGCCTTTGCTTTCACGAGTTCGCGGGGTTGGTTGAGGTGGTTGTAGACGATGGTTTCGGGGTCGATGCCGAAGGCGTGGTAGATTGTGGCGAGCAATTCCGTCGGATGCACGGGGTCGCTCTTGGGGGCGGAGGCGGTCTTGTCGGATTCGCCGTGGACGTAGCCGCGCTTGATGCCGGCGCCGCCGATGATGCTCGTGTAGCAATACGGCCAGTGGTCGCGGCCGTCGGCGCTGTTGTTGTTGCCGCTCGTGCTCACCCCGCGTTCGGGGCTGCGGCCGAATTCGCCGAGGGCGACGACGAGGGTCTCGCTGAGGAGGCCGCGTTGGTCGAGGTCTTCGAAGAGTGCGCTCAGGCCTTGGTCGAGCATGGGGCCGGATTTGCCCTTCATGCGTTCGGTGAGGCCTTGGTGGTGGTCCCAAGAGTGGTTGTCTGAGTTGGCGACCTTGGGCCAGATGACTTCGACGACGCGCGTGCCGGCTTCGACGAGGCGGCGGGCGAGGAGGAGGCTTTGGCCAAAGGTGTTGCGGCCGTAACGGTCGCGGAGTTTTTCGCCTTCGGCGGCGAGGTCGAAGGCTTCGCGGGCTCGGCCGGAAACGATGAGGTTGAGGGCGCGCTGGTAATATTCGTCGAGGTTGTAGGAGGCCGTCGCCTTCTCGATGTCGGGCATGGCGGCATCGATGGACTCGCGGAGTTTGGCGCGGCGCTCAAGGCGCATGGCGAAGACTTCCTGCGGGAGCTTAAGGTCGTCGGTCTTGAGGCGATCCATCTTGCCCATGTCGAGGTCGTCTCCCTCGGGATAGAGGGTGTAGGGATCGAAGCCCTTGCCGAGGAAACCGGCGGTGCCGCCTTTGCCGACGACGTTGGATTCCTGGAGCGGACGCGGGAGCATCACGAACGGGAGCATCGGCGTATCGACGGGTTTGAGACGCACGATGTTGGAGCCGAAGTTGGGGAAATCTTTCGCGTTGGGCGGCTCGAGCTGGCCGGACGGGCTGACCTTGTCGGTCGTGTAGCCGGTCATGATCTGGTAGATCGCGGCGGTGTGGTTGAAGAGCCCGTTGGGGGTGTAGCTCATCGACCGGATCATGGTGAACTTGTCGTTCACCTTCGCGAGTTGCGGGATGATCTCGGTGAAGTGCGTGCCGGGAATTTTGGTGGGCGCGGTTTTGAAGGCGCTGCGGATTTTGTCGGGGACGTTTTCTTTCGGATCCCAGAGGTCGAGGTGCGAGGGGCCGCCTTGCAGGTAGACCATGATGACGCTCTTGGCTTTGCCCCAGCCGGGGCCGCCGTGCGTGGCGGCGGCGGCGGCCGAGGCGGTGATAGCGGACCGTTCGACGCCGCTCACGGCGGAGGTGGCGGCGCTGGCTTGGAGACGGAGGAGTTGGCCGAGGGAGAGGCCGAGGATGCTGGAGCCGCCGAGACGCAGGAGGTCGCGGCGCGTGAGCTTGGCGTGGGTGTCGCAGAGGTCGGTATTCAGTCCACCGGGGAGTCGGATCATGGGATTTTAGAATTGAGGATTGGGGATTTTCGATTTCGGCGGGGAGGGCGGAGATCGAGAGAGGGAGAGAGGAAGACGGATGGGTTTTTAACCGCTAATCTGCGCTGATTTTTCGGAGGGTGTGGGGCGGGGTGGGAGTGTGCGGGCTTCGCCTAATCGGCGAAGCGCGGGGTGGTGGATGGGAGCGGGGGAGAAATTTATTGGAGGTGATTCGTTCTGAATCGCCTGCAAGCAGGCTCCTACCTCCGAGCAGATTTATGCTTGTTGAACGTGATTTGGACTCAGCGGTTAAAGAGGAAGGACGGGTTGTTGATGATGGCCCAGGCGAGGTCTTGGGCGCCGGTGAGGCGTTGGTTGGCGAGTTGGGTGGTGCTGAGCGCGGCGTCGGCGCGGAGTTGGGCGAGTTTGGGGTCGATGGCGACGGGGCGTTCGGCGGCGGCGAGGACGGCTTTGAGCTCCTTGAGTTTGGGGTCTTCGGGGACGGGGAGTTTGGCTTTGTAGAGGGCCTGTTGCTGTTTGAGGAGACCGGCGTCGGTGGAGCGGTGATACGCGGCGAGCGTGGCTTGGTGGGCGGGGGTGCGCTCGGCGGCGGGAATTTTGAGGGCGGCGACGACGTCGGCGGGGAGGCCGAGTTCGAGTGGAGCGGCGGAGGTCGTGGCCCAGAGGCGGAAGCGGCCGATGGAGAAGCCGTCGCGGAACTGGTGTTGGAGAATAAAATTCAGCGTGACGCCGCCGGCTTCGCCGACGGGCTCGGCGAGCGCGAAGCGCGCATAGTGCGGCACGCCGTATTTATTGGAGACGGCCCAGCCGTCTTGGCCGCCTTCGCTCTTGCCGTTGATGGCCGTCTTCACGTCGAAGTTTTTCTGCGAAAAATCGGCGCGGGCATCGGCGAATTTGAGGTCGGCCTGATTGCGGCGGACGGTGAATTCGGTGAGGACAAAATTGCCGGCGGCGCGGCCGGGACCGAACGCAGGGAGGCTCTCGTCGGGCAAGACCTCGAGGAGAAAGCCGGTGATTTTTTCGAGCTTTAGATCGACGGCGAGGCTGTAGGTGACGTTGTTGGCCACGGGGCCGGAGGCGAGGTAGGAGCCGTCGGGGAGTTTGGCGAGTTTCACCTGGTTGTTGGCGTTGGCGTTTTTGGCCGTGAGCGGGACCCAGGCGGTGCCGAGGCGGTCGGGGGTGAGGGCGGCTTCCCACGCGGGGAGTTTCGCGGCGAGGGCGGTCTCGTAGGCGGCGAGGGCGGCGGTTTCGGCGGCGATTTTTTCGGTGCGTTTCTGTTCGGCGGCGGCGACTTGCGGGGCAATCTCGACGGTGCGGGCGGCGACGGCGGCAGTCGCGGCGGTGATGGCTTGTTCGCGCTCTTTTTGTTTCTGCGCGTAGAGCGGAGCCCACCACGCTTCACGTTCGGCGAGGGCGGCGGCGAGCTGCGTGTGTTGGGCGGTGATGGTCTGCCACGAGGCGAGGGCGGACGCGGTTTCCTTGGGCGAGGCGTGACGGTTCAGCGTGCGAAGGAAAATTTCGTCGATGAGGGCGCGGTCGTCGGTGGCGGTGGTGGCGAGGCGGGCGAGTTCGTTTTTCGGATCGTTGATGGCGGTGGAGACGGCGGGGCCGGCGAGGAGGGCCATGATGGAACCGAGGCCGAGGTCGCCGCTGCGTTCACACTCGCAGGCGGATTCGCGGACGGGGCGGCCGAGGCTGGCGAGGAAACCGCTGGGGACGTCGATGGCGGAGTCGGGGAGCTGGGCGGCGCGCGTGCCGGCTTTCACGCCGGGGAAATTCGGGACGGAGCCGGTGACACGGAGGACGGCGTCGAAGAGGACCTCGGCGGGGAGGCGGCGGGCCATCGCGTGGGAATAGTTGGTGCGGTCGTCGGCGTTCCACTTGTGCGTCGTGAGGGAGAGTTGGTAGGTGCGCGACTGCACGATGGTGCGCTGGAGGTGGCGGACGTTGAAGCCGCTCTGGACAAACTCTTGGGTGAGCCACGCGAGGAGCTCGGGGTTGGAGGGCGGATTGCCGGCGCGGATATCGTCGAGCGGATCGATGAGGCCGACGCCGAGGAGGTAGCCCCACATGCGGTTGACGTAGCTGAGGGCGAAGTAGCGGTTGTCGGGGGAGGTCATCCACGCTGCCAGCGACTCGCGGCGAGTCGCTGGCGGATTTTCGATTTTCGATTTGGGATTTTCGATTGGAGGAGGGGAAGGATGGGAGGGATGGGACGCGGCGAGTTTGGCGGGGTAGGGGAAATCGGGGGGCGTGATTTCGCCGGTGCGGTCGTGGGTGACTTCGCCTTCGTCTTTGTCGTAGGCGATTTCGTAGAGCGGCTTCGCGCCTTCGACGGCGGTGCCGGCGATGGTTTTGTTGCCGGCGGCGGGATCTTTCTTGAGGTCGACGCGCGCGAAGAAGGCGGAGAGTTGGTAATACTGGTCCTGCGTCCAGCGCTCGAAGGGATGGTCGTGGCACTTGTTGCAGTTGAAGCGCGTGGCGAGGAAGAGGTGGGTGGTGTTCTCCATCGTCTCGGTGGGAGTGCGGAGAACTTTGTAGTAGCTGGCGGCGGGGTTCTCGCGGTTGGAACCGGAGGCGGTGATAATTTTTTTGGCGAACTGATCGTAGGGCGTGTTGGCGGCGATTTCCTGGCGGATCCAGTCGCGGAAACCTTTCGCGCCTTCTTCGCCGAGAAACTTGCGGTTCACCTGGAGGAGGTCGGCCCATTTGTTGGACCAGTGGTCGACGTAGTCGGGGGAGCCGATGAGGCGGTCGATGACGGCGTCGCGCTTCACGCGAGTCGGGCGGGTGTCGGCGAGAAATTCGCGGACTTCAGCGGCGCTGGGCGGTAGGCCGGTGAGGTCGAGGGTGACGCGGCGGAGAAACTCATCATCGGTGCAGAGGCCGGACGGGAGGATTTTCAGGCGCTGCCATTTCGCGGCGGTGAAGGCGTCGATTTTGTTCCACTTCTCCGGCTCCTGCCACGCGAAGCCGGAACGGTCGCCCATGACGGTGATGGTGGTGGCGGCGTAGGCGCCCTCGTAGCGGGCGAGGATGGGGGCCTCACCGCGTCGGAGGGTGCTGACGAGGCCGCCGCGTTCGGTGAGGGCGACGTCTTGGTTGCCGGACTCGATGAACCCCTCGGCGGTGACATCGCGTTGGCGGCCGTCGGCGTAGGTGGCGATGATGCGCATCTGCTGCTTCGTGCCGATGGCTTGGAGCACGGGATTCTGCGGAGTGACTTCGATGCGCGTGACGCGCGGGGTGGAGAGGTCGAGCTTGGCGCCGTCGGCAATCCAGGCGCGCATGATGCGGTAATATTTGTCGTCGAATTTCGTGCGCTGGCCGCCCTCGTGGGGGACGGCGCCGGTGGACTTGAGCAACATGAGCGAGTCGTCGGGCGAGGCGAAGTTCATGCGGCGGCCGGCGTGGTCGTCGACGAGGGAGCGGACGTCGAAGATGGGATCGTAACCGCGGAGGGAGAGCTTGAAGCCGGCCTTGCCGTCTTTCGCGCCGTGGCACGCGCCGGTGCTGCAACCGAGTTGGGCGAGCACGGGATTTACGTCGCGGATGAAATCGACCTTGGCATTTGGATCGTAGCCGACGACTTCGAGCGCGGCCTTGGCGGATTTGCCGGCGAGGGTCGCGGTGAGGGACGTTTTACCGTTGGCGAGCGGGGCGACTTGGCCGGTGGCGGTGATCGACGCGGACGGCGCGGCGACGGCGTAAGTGACTAGGCGGGTGACGTCGAGGGTGTCGCCGTTGGCGAGTTTCGCGGTGACGAGGAGTTGGACGGCGTCGAAGCAGCCGTGGAGTTTGACGGCGGCGGGGGCGATTTCGAGGGAGACGATTTTGGCGCCGGGCGGGAGGGATTCTTTGGGCGCGAAGGACGGAGTGGCGGGGGCCATTGCGGGCGCGGCGGCGAAAGCGGGCACGGTGAGCGCGGCGGCGCAGAGGAGGGAGCGGAGGAGGGCGGCGGGGGCAAAGAGGGCGTGAGTTTTCATCGCAGGTAGCCCTGCTTGTGAGAGCAGGGACGGGCGGAAATTGATGCGCGGTCCGTCCCGCCTCTCACGAGGCGGGCTACGGCGGAGTAACGGGGCATGGTTCATTCGCGGGAGGTGAGTTTCGCGCTGGCGAGCGGCACGGGGATGAAGTCTTTGGCGACGGTGCCATCGGTGGTGGCGATGAGGCGCACGTGGCCGTCTTCGCCGGCGGCGGCGAGGTGGCGGCCGTCGGGGCTGAAGGCGAGGGCGTAGACGCCACCGGTGAGTTTCGTGGACGCGACGAGTTTCACCTCGGCGGTGGTGAAACGCTCGATCTCGGCTTTTTCCGCGGCGTTGTAGGCGGTGGCGACTTTGTCGGCGTAGGCTTTGAGGAGGAGGTCGGGAATCTTGGTGTCGAATTCGCCGGGGTAGAGGTGGACGGCGCCGCGGCCGTTGAAACTGGAGGCGGCGGCGATGAGTTTGCCGTCGCGGCTGTAGTCGACGGCGAAGATGCGGCCTTCCATCGCGGGGAATTTGCGCAGGAGGTTGGCGTTGTCGCCGATGCGGCGCTTGGTCTGGCGGAAGACTTGATAGAGTTGGGGCACGCCGTCGGCGCCGCCGATGAGGACCTCGTCGCGGCCGGGGCGGCGGGCGACGGCGTGGAGGCCGCCACGGAGAGCGCCGGGCGTGATGGAGCTGATGTTGTCGACGAAGCGCTGCGTCTCGACCTCGGTGAGCTTGGTGCTCATGTCGCGGCCGACGGAGATGAGGTGCGAGCCATCGTGACTGAAGATGGTGCCGAGGACCCAGTCGCTGTGGGAGCCTTGTTGCAGAACCGCTTCGCCGGTCTTGGCGTTGATGGCGCGGAGGTTGTTATCGGGGCAACCGAAGGCGACGAGCTTGCTGTCGGGCGACCAGCTCACGCCGTAAACGGTGTCGAAGCCGACGGGCACGGAGACAACGAGGGAGCGTTCGGCGACGTCCCAGATTTGCACTTCACCCATGCGGGCGGGGAGGCCGCCGGAGACGGCGAGGCGCGTGCCGTCGGGGGAGAAGCGCACGGACTCGATGCGCTCGGAGAGGCCGATGAGGCGGGCGACGAGGCCGGAGCCGTCGGCGTGGTGGAGGAGCACCTCGTGAAAACCGGCGACGGCGAGCAGTTTTCCGTCGGGTGAGAAATCGAGCGACGTGATGGCGGGGGCGCGTTGGTAAACGGGCGGGTGGTCGGCGTCGATGCGTTGGACGGCGTTTTTCGGGGTGTCGTCGACGGCGCCTTCGGCGATCCATTTTGAAATTAGCGCGATCTCGGTGTCGGCGAGGGGCGGTTTTTTCTTGGGCATTTCGGCCTCGCCATTGGCCGGCGTGATGGCGGTGACGAGGGGGCTTTGGGCGGGTTGGCGCGGGAGGATGGCGGCGTGGCCGCTCTCGCCGCCGGCGAGCAGGCGGGCGAAATCCGTCATCACATAGCCGCCTTTGTCTTTGGCGGGTTGGTGGCAGCCCTGGCAGTTGGCCTGGAAGATCGGGCGGATCTGTTTCCAGTAGCTGACGGGCGCGGCGGGGTCGGTGGCTTCCGCCTTGGGCGGTGCGGCGGCGGATGCGCGCGGAGTGAGAACAAAGAGACCCAGTGAAGCGGCCACGAACGCGAGCGACGCACGGGTGCGACGCGCGGTGGTGCCGCGGAGGACGGAGAAACGACAGATCATGGGCCGAGCCGAAAAAGGGGACAGAGTGGGGAACCGCGGGGGACGCGGTGAAAGCAACGGCGATGAAAGGGAGCCGGCGTGCGAGCACAAGGCACGAGTGCGGGCAGCGGGGCGAGTTGGGGAGGCCGCAAAGAGTCGCAGAAGTCGCAAAAAGGTCGGGCGAAAAAATGAGAGGGGACCGCGGGCGGTCGAGAGTGCGCCACGGGCTGAGGGGTGGGGGCCGGCACGGTCTGATGCTTGACGCGCGACGAGTTCGGGGAAGCCTCTCGCCATGCCTACGATTTCTTCGTCACCCGCTAAAGCCGTTGCGCGCAAGCGTCCGGTGCCGGCCCGGCGGAAAACGCAGAACAAGGGACCTTCGTTTGGTGATTGGGCGCGGCGGGTGGCGGGGATGGTCAAGTCCGGTCGTAAGGACCTCTCCTCAATTGAAGGTTTCGGCGATTAATTACTTGGTCGATGCGGGGCCTATCATCGGCCTGCTGGATGGCGACGATCAGTGGCATGCGTGGAGCGCGCAGACGCTTTCATTGTTGGATGAACCGCTGGCCACAACCGAGACGGCGGTGGCCGAAGCGTGCCATCGCTTGCGGAATTTGCGGCCGGCTTTGCAGGCGCTGACTGAGATGATCGCAGAGGGTCGAGTGGTTCTCTGGCCGGTGTTGAGCGAACACGCGCGGCGCGTGGGAGAATTGGTCGCAAAGTATCCGCGAATGGACGTGGGCGATGCGACGCTCGTCGTGCTGTCGGAGCTGTGCCCGGGGGCTAGGCTGATTACGGTCGATGCGGATTTCCGGCGGTATCGGCGGTTTCGAAATCAGGTAATTCCGGTCGTGATGCCGGTGTTGGGGTGAGCGCAATTGTTTATGCCCGACTCTGTTTTTGCCCGTCACGGAGGAAACTGGAGCCCGGCACGCGGGCGCACGACATCTGGGTCGAAGGCTGCGAACCGATCTGCGCCGGACTGATCTCGGGCGCAGCGCTCGTGGGCATCGGCAACGCGATTGTAAATGTGCTGATGTAGCGGGAGGCGGGGCGTGTGTAGCTCAAAAACCCGACTGCGCTGGCGGCACCTACACCTCAGCTGCGATCGAAAAACACATACCATGAACCATCAATGTGACGATATCCCGATTCGTGTGAGTGGTTCTTCCATCCCATCTCGTCTAGGCTGGGTTTGAGTGGGCGTGGCGTAGAGGGTGAATGTAACACGCCCTTTGCGACTCCTCCGGTAAGCAATCCGCCGGTCATAAAAAGAAACTTGGGACCATAACTGCCTGGCGTAGCAATTACTCCCTCCGGGAAGCCTGCCTGCTCCAGCTTTCCGCGAATTCCTCGCAGTTCATCCGGTGATACGTGGGCGATCGTGTAATCCTCGGGGTAGGTGAAATTCTGTGCGATACGCGTGAGCTTTGGATGCTTAGCGCAAAACTCTACGACCTCCTGTAATGTCGACCGGTGCTTCTGGAATATCCGCAGCACGTCCTGGTCAGGCGGAATTGGGGGGTGAGCCACGCGCCAACATCCCGCTACAAACGCGAACAGCAAGAATCCAAGGATCGCAAATGACTTCATGTTTTTGCCGATCAGTGCCAGCGGCCCTCAGTGCGTTGCGTCGCGGCTTTTCCCTCGCCTCGACGGGGCGAGGAGTGGTCGGTTTGAAGTGATGTAATTGTTCCGGCGCATGTCGCAGATCACAAAATGAGGAGGGGGGCGGGGGGCGGACTGAAGTCCGCCTCATGGCATCTACGGTTGGTGGTTATAATTTGTCGCCGAAGCGCACGCGCTTCACGGCGCGCTTTTTTCTCGGGGAGGGTGGGATGCCGAGGCGGGGGTCGTGGGCTTTGGCGAGTTGGACGAGGCGGCGGGCGTCGGCTTCGAAAGTTTCGCACGTCTCGGGGAGGTAGAGCCATTTGCCGAGGACGGGGTGCGGGGCCAGCGAGGGAAATTCGGCGCGGAGGCTGGCGTGGTGTTCGTGAAACGTGCAGACGAGCACGCCTTGCCAGGGCTCGCCCTGGGTTGTCAGGAAAAGTTGGTGACAGCCGCGCAGCATGATCGAGCGGCCGCCGAACCAGGATTTGAGGACGAAGGTGGGATCTTGGGCGACGGGCTCGGCGAGCCACTGGAGCGGGTGGTCGGGCTTGACGGCGCGGGGGCGGATGGAGGCGGCGCGGATGGGTTTCATGGCGCGGTGTGGCTTCAGGTGTGCGCCGACGTGGGGCGGAATTCGCGATGAACGCGGCGTGTTAGAGCGATTGGAGGAGGCGGATGGCGGGGGAGAGAACGATTACGAGAACGAGGAACGAGAACGATTTTTGCGTGGGAGGATTGGGAGCAGGGTGAGAGAGAAAGATTGAGAGAAAGAGGAAAGAGAAAGACGGCGGAGCTATTTCCGGAGGAGGGCGAGGGAGAAGGGGCGGAGTTCGCCGAGCATCACGCCGGCGGCGATGCAGGGGTCGGCGAGCATGAAGGCGCGGGCGGCGGGTTCGTCTTCGGCGGTGAACACGACGAGGCCCATGGTTTTGTCGCCGGGCTCGGGGGTGCGGCCGGCGAGGATGACTTGGCCGGCGTCGGTGGCGGCTTTGAGACGTTGGAAGTGGGCGCCGACGGTGGCTTTGTCGGCGTCGGTCCAGGCGGTGTCGTCGTGGAGGCGCGGGGCGAGGCGGAGGACGATGAGGAATTGTTTTTTCGGGGCGGGTTTGGCGGCGGGTGCGGTGACGGCGGGAGTGGTGGGTGTATCGGCGGAGTGGGCACGCGGGGCGAGGAGGGCGAGGGTGAGAAGGAAGAGGAGGCGAAGCATGTGGAAGGGGAGGCGGATGGAGGTGGGGAGCGGGAGAGAAAGCTGAGTTTTAACCGCTAATCTTCGCTAATTTTTTTGGAGGGAGGGCGAGCGGGAGTCTGCGGGCTTCGCCTAATCGGCGAAGCGCGGGGGCTGTGAGGGGGCGGGTTGGCGTGGGGCGGGGGAGAAAGATTAAGAGAAAGAGGAAAGAGAAAGATGGCGGCGGTTACTTGGGGTCGGGGATGGCGGGGAAATACCAGAGGCGGGTGAGGAGGTTTTCGCGGATTTCGGCAGTGGCGAGGGATTGCTGGCTGCGGCGGGTGCCGTCTTTGGCGGTCCACGTGGCGCGCTCGCGGAAGGAGATGAAGGCGCCGTTTTGGGTGAGGTCGGAAATTTCGGAGCGGGTGTCGGGGTGGGCGCGGAAATGACCGGTGAGCCAAGTCTGGATGGCGTCGCGACCGGTGCCTTCGGTGGCGAGTTGGTCGCCGGCGAGGCCGAACCATTTGACGGCGGGCGCGAGGGTGGCGGCGACGGCGGCGGGGTCGTGGCGGTTGTAGGCGTCGAAGTAAGTGCGGAGGAGAACGGCTTCAGGCGTGACGAGGTAGGCGGTGCTGCCGTGGGCGAAAGGGGCGTAGGGGTCGATTTGAATTTTGAATACACCGCTGGCGATGGTGGGATCGGCGGCGAGGGCGGCGCGGACGGCGGGTTCGTCGGGGAGGCGGAGGACGAGCAGGCCGAGTTCGCCGAAGCGGGCGCCGTGGACGAGCGTGCCCTCGCGGCGGAGGCGCGCGATGTTGGCGCTGTGGGCGCGCATGCCGGGCTGGTCGTTGGGGGATTTGGCGGCGTCCCACGCGGGGCCGGTGGTGAGGCGGACGGCGTAGAGGCGG
>CALRZR010000090.1:0-24990 GCA_943372705.1 Opitutus sp. GAS368
GAGGGCGTCGTCGCGGTAATACTCGCGATCAGTGCGATCAAGCGCGGCGAAGACGGCGTGCAGGCTGTAGTAATCCTCCTGCGGGATCGGATCGAATTTGTGGTGGTGGCACTGCGCGCAGTGGACGGTGAGACTGGAAAACGTGCCAAGGGTGTTGGCGACCATGTCGTCGCGGTCGAGGTGGCGGGCGATTTTTCCGTCGGTCTTGGACTCGGGCACTTCGGCGTGGCCGATAAAGTCCCACGGGCCGGCCGAGATAAAACCGAGGGCTTCGATGCCGTCGGCCGTGCCGGGAAAAAGCACGTCGCCGGCGAGCTGCTCCTGCACGAAACGCGCGTAGGGTTTGTCGGAGTTGAGGGCGCGGATAACGTAGTCGCGATAGGGCCACGCATTGGGGCGGAGTTTGTCTTTGTCGTAGCCGTGGGTGTCGCCGTAGTGCACGACGTCGAGCCAGTGGCGCGCCCAGCGTTCGCCGTAGCGCGGGGAGGCGAGGAGTTTTTCCACGAGGCGGGGATAGGCGTCGGGAGAGGAGTCGGCGACGAACGTGGCGATCTCTTCGGGTGTCGGCGGGAGACCCGTGAGATCGAACGAGAGCCGACGGATGAGCGTGCGCGCATCGGCGGCGGGGGACGGGGCGAGGCCGCGCACGGAGAGCTGGGCGCGGATAAACGCGTCGATCGGATGGCCGGTTGAGGCGGGTGGCGTGACTTGGGCGAGCGGGCGGAGCGACCACCAATCGAGCGGATCGGCGAGGGCGACACTCGCGGAGTCGGGCCAGACGGCGCCGGCGTCGATCCACGCTTTGATGGTGGCGATTTCGGCGGGAGAAAGAGGATCGCCCTCGGGCGGCATCTTCAGATCGGCGACCTCGCCGGCGATGTATTTTACGAGCGGGCTGACGGCGCCGCGGCCGGGGAGAATATTCGGCGCGCTGCCCTCGCCGCCGGTGAGGGCGACGGATTTGGCGTCGAGGCGGTAGCCGCTTTTTTGTTTTTTCGGGCCGTGGCACTCGACGCAGTGGGCCGCGAAGATCGGGCGAACGTCGCGGACGAAATCGGGCGCGGCGGAGGCAAGGGCCGGCGTCAGCAAGAGTGCGACTAACGTTGCGAGTCGACCGCGTAACGCGGCGGTCGGGCGGCCCGATGATTGGGGAGGGAAATTCACGGGGTGCTCGGGATGGCCTCCATTTCCTTCAGGCAGACAGCCGGGACTGGCCGTGAAAACTGACGGCGAGCGTGGCGGGGATTTTGAAATTCCTGTCTTTATGGGGAGGGTGCCGAGGCGGTGATGGTTGAACATGTGGGCGCCGTTGGCCTGCGTCGTCCAGTGGAAGCGCGAGGCTCAGTAGACCAAAGAGCGAAAATTCCGGACGCGATGAAAGGTGATGAGGTTACCGTTGTGCGCGGATTGGGCGCGCTCGTCGCCGCTGCGCGCGAGGATCACGAGGTCGTCGCCGTCAATGTCCATCGAGGCATAGTGCCGCGCGCCACGGTTGCCGGGGCCGATCGCGACAAGGCCGGCGAAACACCAATCGACCATGTTTTTGGAGAAGTGCAGCACGAGCCTGGTCCGTTCGTTGTTGGGCAACTGATAGCGGTCTTTCGGTAGCGCGTCGGGACGAGTCATCGAGTCGGTGGCTTGGGTGCCGAGGAGCCAGTAGAGTGTGGTCTGCGCGTCGTAGAGCACGTGAAAGCGCATCTGGCCGCCTGGAAACGGGAGGAAGAGTTGGGTCTTTCCGGACGGTGCGCGGACGAGGCCGGTGGTCATGGTGCCATCTGCGTTTTCGACGACTTGGGCGATGGCTGCATAGCCGGTGCTGCCGGTGTGCGCGCGGAGAAAGAGATGAAACGTGCGCTGCTGCGGGTCGAACCACTGGTGATGGGGGTCGGTGATCTGGACGACGTTGGTCTCCAGCCAGCCCATCGGGTGCATGGGGTGGCCGGGAGAGACTTGATTCGCCTGCGGAAATTTCTGCGCGAAGAACGGCACGCCGAAATAATCGAGCGCGAGATTGTTTTCACGGTAGCCGGGAATGAGATCGGCAAACGCCAACTCGGACGAGTAGCTCCAACTGGAAGGTTGGGTGAGATCGTCTTGCTCGCGGGCGCGGAGCAGGACCGGGGCGAGATTGCTGATCGTCCAGCCGGACTTGTTGTCCTCGTAGAGGCGCCGCTCCATCACGAGGTAGACGTTACCCTTGGCGTGCCAGACGTTGCACGCGGTCGCATACCAATTCGGTTTTTTCGTCCCGAGGTCTGCGGGGGCACTCCACGTTTCCCCGCGATCATCCGAGCGCATGATCTTCAGGTCACCGTCGTGACCGAGATAGTAGAGTGAACGGCCCCCGCGGAAGAGGCGGGCTTGCGTGATGTTGGGCGTCGCGCGGAGCGTCCAGGTGAGGCCGCCGTCGTCGGAGGTGGTGAGGCGCGCCCACGCGTGGCCCTGTTTGCGCCACTCGCTGTTCACGCCGCTGCGCTCGCTGGCGGCCACCAAGCGGCCGCCGTCGAGGCGCAGGATCGAGGGCGTGTTGAGCGGTGTCGGCCCGCCGGGCGGAGATTCGTCGAAGACGACGTGATCCTGCGCGAGGGCGCGGATGGCGCCGGACGCGGGAGCTTTTGTAGAATCAGCTGCGACCGCCAAGGGTGCGGTGCAGAGCAGGATCGATCCGCCGATCCATGTCAGCCAGCGGAGAATCCGGCGCGACGGAAACGGGGCGGCCATGAGAAGTGAGAGGGTCAGAAGGTCAGCGTGTTCGTCCAGACATACATGCGCGGCTGACCGTAGAAGCTGACGCCGAGGTTGGCGGGGACGGTGTAGCCGGAGCCGTTGTTCGGCAGTGTGCCGAAGACGTAGTGGTTAAAGACGTTCGTGATGTTCACCTGGCTCGAGAAGCCGAAGCGTTTACCGAGCTTGCGGCGGTAGGAGACGAAGGTGTTGGCCTGCCAGGTGTCGGGCGAACTGAAGAGTGCGCGCCCACCGCCGGGCGTGTTGTAGTAGAACGTGCGGTTTTTCATGCCGACGCCGACGGTGCCGCCGACGCTGAGGCCCTTGAGGAAATTATCGCCGGTGAAGCTGTAGCTGTTGGTCATCGAGAAGACGTATTGGGCGTAGCCGACGGTGCCCTCGCCTTTCTTCGCGACAACGGTCTCGCCTTTGGTGCCGTTGGGGTCGGACCACGTGTAGGGAATGTCAGAGGTGGAGCGGCCGGTCTTGCCGGTGAGGGCGCTGCCGTTGGTGCCGACGAAAAATTGGAGGACGCGGCGGAGGTTGCTGGTCTGGAGGCGGCCGTTGTCGTCGGCGGGGTTGGCCCAGTAGGGGTTGGTGCGGTCGTTCATCATCGCGAGCGTGAGCGGTTCCCACGTGCCGCCGACTTGGGCCTGGAGGGCGGCGGGATCGACCTGGCGATTCAGCGTGGTGATCGTGGGCGTGATGACGGTGGGCGTGGTGGGGACGAGGACGGTGGTGCCGTTTTGGTAGGTCACGGTGCCGCTGCGCACATGGAAATCGTCGTTCCAGAGGAGAGGGTATTTTTTGTCGGTGAGGTTCTGGCCGTCGGACGTGGTGGCGGCGAGGCGGACCTTCCAATTGCGCGTGGGGTTGGCGGTGAGGATGACCTCGACGCCGCGGGTGGTGCGGTCGAGGTTGACCCATTGGTTCTTGGTGCCGGCGGGACCGTCGTGCGCGCCGTTGAGGCCGGTGGGGTTGACGAGATCGCGGACGCCAGTGCCGGCGTTGATCATCTCATCCTTGGAGTTGGTGGTGTAATACTGGACGGAGCCGGAGATGCGCCCGCGCTCGTCGCCGAACTTGAGGCCGATTTCCTGGCCGACGCCGCTGGACGTGGCGGGCGGATTGCCGAGCGGGTCGTTGGCGTTGACGAGAGGTGTGTTGTAGGTGCTCGAGAAGCTGTAGTAGGCATTCAACCACGGGCGGATGGCGCCGTTGATGCCGAGGTTGTAGCTCTTGTTGGTCTTGTTGGATTCGGCCCAGGGCGGCGCGGAGGCGACGGTGGAGAGATTCGGCGTGCGCTTGAAACTCTCGTTGGCGCGGAGGCCGACTAGGGTGAAGACGCGGTTGTTGAACCAGCCGGTGTTGTTGGCGGCGTAGGCGCCGGCGGTGCGGCTTTCCCAATTGTGGCCGTCGTTGTTCTGGCCGGAGACGCCGGCGAGGCCCGCGAGGCTGGCGAGGCCGAGGGGATTGTTGGGGCGCACCCAGCTCGGGTCGCGGGGATTGTTGGCCATGCGGACGTAGTTTTGTCCGCCGGAGGTGACGCGCGGAGTGAGCCAGCCGCCGCGGCCGAGCGGATCTTTCACGGGACCGTCTTGCACGGACCACCAGAGACGCGGCATGGGCGTGCGGCCGAGGTTGGAGGGAACGGCGGGATTGTAGACGACGTTGAAATTGGCGTCGGCGAGGAAGTAGCCGTAGTCGGTGGGACCGGTATCAGCCCAATCGATATCGTAGCCGATGAGGGTTTGGCTGCGGGCGCGTTTGCCGAAGAGGTCGTTAGTGAGGAGGGCGGAGCCGCGGGTGGCCCAGCGGCGGGTGGGCTGCTCGGTGTCGGCGAGGGTGCCGCCGTTGGCCCAGACGGTGAGCGGATTACCGTTGAGGAGCGGGGCGCTGAGATTGGCGAGACCGCCGTTGGCGCGGTCGGTGGGGGCGTCGTTGTAGAGGAGGGAAAACTGGGTCGCGAGCCAGGGCGTCCACACGGTCTCGGCGGCGCCGATGAAGTATTTGTTGGTGACGTATTCGGAGGCGGCGGTGCCGGCCCAGGAGTTAATGTTGTCCCAAGTGAGCTTGCCGTTGGCGATGGCGCCGCGGGGGTAAGGGTTGCCGGTGACGGGGTCGTTGGCGCCGGCCATGTTGTTACGGAGGAGGTAGGCGAGGCCGAAATTGTGGCGCGGGTCGGTGGCGGCGTTGGTGAACGCGATGTTTTCCTGATTCGAATTCAGGACGCGGGTGTTGTTGGTCTGGCCGGCGATGACGCGGACGACGGTGCGCAGCGGGGCGAGGCGGAAGGCGATCTGGCTATAGATACCTTTGGTTTCGTAGCCGATGAAGACGCGGCGGTAGAGCTGGTGGTCGTTGAGGAGGGCGACGCGGACGGCGACGTTTTCGGTGCCCCAGTTGTAGTCGAAGAGGAGTTGTTTCGAGCCGTATTGGTCGATGCGGAAATCGGTGCGACCGGAGTTGCGGTTGAAGGTGGCGCGCTTGGAGACAATGTTGACAGTGCCGCCGGCGCCGCTGGCGCCGTAGAGGAGACCTTGGGGGCCGCGCACGACATCGGCGCGCTCGATGTCGAAGAGGCTGTTCATGCCGGTGCCGGTGCCGAACGTGCCGGCGAAACCGTCGCGACGAGGAGCGCCGACGCCGACGCCGCGAACGCCCATGGTCTGGTTGCCCACGCGGTCGCCGGGCTGCTGGCTGAGGGCGTCGGACTCGGGGTTCGACATGACGGTGCCAGCGCCGGCGCCGTAAGAGAGCATGAGCTCCTCGAGGTTGGTGACGCCGACGTCGCGAATGAAATCTTCGGTGAAGATGTCGGCGGAGACGGGGACGTTTTTGAGCGCGGCGTCGAACTGGGTGAGCGAATTGGAATTGAGGGCGCCGTAGCTGTTGTCGGCCTCGGCTTTCACTTGAAAGGGGTTAAGCTTGAAGACTTCGGCGGAATCGGCGGCTTTGGCTTTCGCGGCGGCAGGCGGGGGCGGAGTGACGGCTTGGGCCCGGAGAGCGGCCAGCGTGGCGAGTGCGCCGAGCAAAAGGGCGATACGGAGGGAGCGGTTGGGCAGAGAACGCATGGGAAAGTCAGATCGTGGGGAGTCGAAGGGGAGTGAATCGACACGCCGGAATGGCGGTCGCAGACGGGGCCGGAAATGCGTGACGCTCGCGCGCCGAATGGTCAAGGGCCGGGGTGCGAGCAGGCCCGACGGAGGCGATGCGCGTGACGACCGGCAGGTGGGCTCAGACCGAGGACGCGTTCGGCTATTTCAACTGCGCCGAAATCGAGGCGGCGACCTGTTGGCCGAGGAAGTCGTAGCCGGCGGAGGTGAAGTGGACGTCGCTGGGGTTTTGCAGGGTGGCGAGCTTGGGCGTGATCGCGGTGAAGAGGTCGTCGATGGCGACGGCGTGTTTCGCCATGAGGGCGGCGGCGGCGGTGTTGCGCTCGACGATGGAGGCGGCGGTTTGCTTTTTCGCGGGATCGTCGGAGATCGGCGTCGTGCTGGCCCAGATGAGTTTGGCGCCGGTGGATTGGAGGCGCGTGACAATTTGCGTGAGGCGGGCGGTGTAATCGGCGAGCGGCGTGGCGCGGTCGTGGATGCCGAAGTTGAAGTGGATGACGTCCCATTTGCCGGGGCCAGCGGAGGCGAGCCACGTTTCCAGTTTCTTGAGGCCGTTGGCGGTGGGGCCGCAGTTTTCGGGGGCGCGGTGGATGTTGGCTTTGCCGGCGAGGGCGGCGCGGACAGCGAGCGTGTAGCCGCGAGAGACGGAATCGCCGATGAGGAGGACGCGCGGGAGCTTAGGGTCGTCGGCGACGAAGTCCCAGGCGGTGGACGTGCCTTTGACGAAGTCGCGTTTGTGAATCGGGAGGTAGAAACCGTTGCCGAGATTTTCTTGGAGAACTTTTTCCCACGTTTGGCGCTCGGGGGAGAGCGTCGCGATTTTGGCTTGGTAGAGGCCGTCGATGCGCTGGTCTTCGGCGGCTTTTTTGGCGGCAGCTTCAGCGGCGTTGGTGGGCTCGACGGCAGGGAGCGCGGGAGCGAGTGCGAGGAAGAGGGCGGCGACGAGCGCGGGGAGTTTCATGGCGCGAGAGGTGCGGATCAGAACGGCACGGTGGCGGCGAGGGTGTAGCTGCGCGGGGTCTGATACCAGAAGTTGTTGGGCGTGGTGATGCGGGACGGATTGGTGACGTCGCCGCCGGGGGGACGGAGGATGGTGCTGATGTAGCGCGGCTTCGCGTCGTCGAGGAGGTTGTCGATGCTGAGGTTGAAGCGGATCTGGTATTTGGCGGAGACGCGCCAGTTGTAGCCGACGGTGGCGGCGGCGACCCAATAGCCGGGCGAGTAGACGATGGTGAAGGCGTCGACCTTCGGGTTGTCGATGCCTTGGGCGGTATTCGCGGGATTCACGATGGTATCGGCGCCACGGTTACCGATGACGGAGCGACCACGGTAGCGGGCGCCGGCGCCGAGGCGCAGGCCTTTGAAGCGACCCTCTTGAATGGAGTAGTCTGAGAACAGGTTGGCGGAGGTGGTGTTTTGGCTGACGACGGTGCCGGAGACGATGCTGGCGCGGCCGGCGAGGAGCGTGTTCCAGCCGGCGACGGCGCTGTTTACGTCGGGCGAGCGCTGGTTGACGGCGATCGCGTTGTTGACGGTGGCGACGTTGGCGGAGTCGATCAGGCCGCCGGCGTCGAGGACGATCTGGCGGAGCGTGGCGAGGTTTTTGTCGATGTAGGCGGCGGTTATTTCGCCGGAGTTGGTGGCGAAGGCGCGGGCGATGGCGTAGTTGGCGGAGAGGCGCCAGGCTTTCGAGAGGTTGGCGACGGCTTCGAATTCGTAGCCGTTGGCCTTGCCCTGTCGACGGTCGATGAAGACTGCGGGGAGCGGTTGGAGGCCGCGAGTGTTCAGGCCGCTGGCGGAGAAATCGCCGACGGCGTTGGCGTTGATGATATTGTTCATCGGGCCGCCGGTGTTCGCGGGGGCTCCTGTGTTCTGGTTGTCCTCTTTCGAGAAGTAGCGGTTGAAAGAGAGATTCAGGCGGCGGTCGAGGAGGCTGAAGCGGATGCCGGCGTCGACGCCCTCGGCGATGGTGGGCGGGAGGGTGTTGCCGGAGAGGGTGGGCTGGACGTTGGGGAGATTGTAGGTCTGCGCGTAGTTGGCGTAGAGGCTGACCCACGAGCGGAAATGGAACACGCTGCCGACGGAGTAGGTGGTCTTGGTGCCTTTGATGGGTGGCGGCGCGTAGTCGTCTTGGAAGCGATCGTTGGCGTATTGCGCGAGTCGATTGCCGGCGCCGTCGCGGGGACGCTGGAGGGCGGGCGTGGCGGGGCCGGTGGCGACGCCGGCGGCATCCTTGGGAATGTAGCTGAGCGCGAGGTAGTCGCCGGGAGCCTTCGGTTTGAAAATGATGTCATTGCCATTCCAATTGGCGGGGTAGTCGCGGATGAAGGAGTTGTATTCGACCTCGTTCTTGTAGTCGTCGAAGCGCACAGCACCGAGGACGATGAGGCGGCGTTTGAAGAACTGGCCGTTCACGGAGCCGAGGGCGTAGTTGTAGGTGGCCTTGGTGTTGGCGTTCACCTCGGGGCGCGAGGTGTCGTAGGTGTAGGCGGGGGTGACCTCGCGCGTGATGCCGAGGACGGGATCGACGAGCTGGATCTTGCCGAGTTGAGGTAGGGGGCGGCCGGCCTGGTTCCAGTAGTAGCGGTAGCGGATGAGATCGGTGAGGGACCAACGGCGCGGGTCGGGATCGATGCGGGCGCCGAGGAGCGTGAGGCGTCCAAGATTATCTTGGACGTTGGTGCCGAAGAGGGAGTTGAACTTGAAGTCGCCGAAGCGGGTTTCCTTCACGTAGGCGACGGCGCCGCGGATGTTGTGGGCATCGACGCCGCGGGGATTCTGCTGACGGTTGGCCTCGCTGTAGGGCTGGAGGAAATTCGGGTTCGGGGCGCCGTTGGGGAGGTTTTTGTTGATGTCGATGAGCGTGGTGACGAGGCCGCGGTTGAGGGTGATCTCGGCGGCGCGGAAGCTGTAGTTCTTGTCGAGGGCGAGTTCGAAGAAGAGGGATTTGCCGATGGCGTGGTTGAAATAGAGGGCGACGTCGCGGTAGCGCTGCCAGAAAACGGGAGCGTCGAAGGACGGGGAAAACGTGCGGACGGGGAGGCGGAACGCGGAGCCGCGGATGGCGTTGGCGAAGCGCTCGCCGGGGAGATTGATCGCGTTGAGGAGATCGGCGCCGGAGGCATTGGGGCTGACCCCGGTGAAGAATTTGCCGGCGATGGGGACGGCGGTGTTGGCGCCGGCGCCGAGGGTGAGCGCGGTGTTTTGGTAATTCATCACGCCGTCGAAACCGGAGGCGGGGGCGTAAACGTAGAAACCGGCGGCGGCATTGCGTGTGACGCCGAGGGCGTTGCCGTTGGTGGGCGCGGCGGTGAGCGGGGCGGAGAACGTCGTGGTGCCATCCCAGCCGGCGAAGCTGTCGTTGAGATTCGAGAAGCCGGACATGCGGCTGTTTTCGCCGTATTCGCCCTCGAGGCGGAGCTGGGTGTTGAGGCCGAGACGCAGGGAGCCGGTGAGGGCGATGCCTTTGAGCTTGGAGAAATCGCGGTCGCGCCAGCCGCGGCCGTCCTGCCAGACGGCGTTGGCGCGGACGGCGAGTCGGGCGTTGAGGGGCTGGTTGACGTCGACGGAGACGCGGCGGGTGTTCCACGAGCCGAAGGACGTGCGGAGCTCGCGGACGGGTTTATCGAAGCGGGCCTGCTTGGTGACGACGTTGGCGGAGCCGGCCTGATTGCCGTTGCCGAAAAGCACGGAGTTGGGGCCGCGGGAGAAGTCGTAGCGCTCGAGGTTGTAGCTGTCGAAATTGACGTAGAACGGGAAGAAATTGCGCTGGGGCGTGGAGGCGCCGACGCCGCGCGTGGTGTAGGTGACGTTGGACGCGAAGGTGAGGTTGGCGCCGTTGTCGTTGTTCACGTTGGTGTTCACGGTCCACTCGATGGCGCCGTTGAGATCAGTGAGATTCAGGGCGTCGATGAACTCGCGGGTGATCACCGAGTAGGCGGCGGGGGTGTCGGCGAGATCGCCCGCGAGGCGGCCGCCGGCGAGGGAACTGTTGGCGACGAAGCCGACGTCTTTGTCGGTGCTGACGGTGAACGGGGAGAGTGTGACGGTCTCGGCGTCGGGTCGCGTGGGAGCGGCGGGGGCGACTTGCGCGAAGGCGTTCGCGGCGAACGCGAGTGTCAGCGGGAGCGATGCGACGAAGGCGAAGGGGCGGAGGGTGGTCGGGGGCAGGGAGGTCATCGGAAGGGGAAGGCGGAGGGCGGTGGGGGCCAGCGGGGCCGGGGTGGCGACGGCGAACTATGGGCGCCGAAAAATGGGGTTCGAACTGTTTGCTGCGTTAGAGTAACATGCCCGGCGACGATGAAGACGACACCAATCGCGGGCGGGGCGGGCGAAGCGGCGGCGACGGTGCGGCAAATCGCGGCGTTGGCGGGCGTGAGCCTGATGACGGTGTCGCGGGCGCTGCGCAACCAGCCGCGCGTGGCGGAGGCGACGCGGCGAAAGGTTTTGAAGATCGCGGAGCGCGTCGGGTATCGGCCGGATCCGGAGATCGCGAAGCTGATGCACCACCTGCGCCGCAAGGTGCGGCCGCAGTTTCAGAGTGTGATCGGCGGGCTGACGAATTGGCCCGCGACGGAGCGACCGGATTATTTCCAGGCGTTGCTGGCGGGCGCGGAGCGGCAGGCGCGGGAGCGCGGCTACGGATTTCGCGTGATGCCACTTTCGGCGGAGGCGCGGAGCGGCGAACGGTTGCAACGGGTGCTGCGGGGGCAAGGTGTGCAGGGCGTGATGCTGCTGCCGCAGAGTCCGCCGACCGACCTCGGCGGGCTCTTGGACTGGAGTGAATTTTCGGTGGCGGCGGCGAGTCTGTCGGTGCTCGGGCCGGAGGTGAACCGCGTGGCGCCGCACCATTTCGACAACACGGTGCGGCTGTGTCGGGAGGTGGCGAAGCTCGGCTACCGGCGCATCGGGCTCGTGATCGACGCGGAGCAGGATGTGCGTGCGAAGCGCGGATTTTCGGCGGCGCTGCTGTCGTTTGGGCGGGACGAGGCGGCGGAAGCGGTGGCGCCGCTCGTGTGGGAGGGCGAGCTCGCGCGGGCGCTGGTGCCGTGGTTCGAGCGCGAGCGGCCGGACGCGGTGTTGACGACTTCGGAGGTGCGGGTGCGGGAGTGCGCGCGGATCTTGAAACTGAAAATTCCCGGGCGGATCGCATTCGCGAGCACGAGCGTCGCGGCGAGAAAGGCGGGCGGGGCCGAGATTGCGGGGATGGATGAAATGCCGGAGGAGATCGGCGTGATCGCGGTGGATCTGCTCGCGAGCATGATCGAGCGGCGCGTGCGCGGGCTACCGGTGTCGGCGGCGGCGACGCTGCTTGCGGGCCGCTGGTGTGCGGGGCGGTCGTGTCCGGCGCGCAGGTAGCGCGCGGCGGCCGGGCGCGTCAGGTGGCGACGGCGCGCTCGAGCATGTAAAGGGTGTCCATGGTCGAGAGGTCGGAACGGGCGGCGACGCGCTGTTTGATGAAGCGGAACGGGTGCGCGATCTTCTCGTTCATCCACGGCGCCTGCGTGTCGAAGCTGTTGAAATCGTCGCCGCGGTAGAGGTTGCGCCGGATGGAGTGGAGGGCGCGGAGGAAATTTTCGCGGGTGAGGGTGACGGTGAGTCCGTCGATGGGGGCGGCGATTTCTTCGCCGGTGAGCACGACCTCGATGTGGACAGCGTAAGGGTTGGCGATGGCGGTGTTTTTCTGCTGATCGATCGGGTTGATCAGTTGGTAGAGGAGCAGGAAATTGCGGATTTCGCCGGCGGCGTCCTGACGGCTTTGGAGAAACGGATCGCGCGAGAGGCCGCCGCGCACGATCTCGTTTTTCAACGCGATATCCTCGGGGAGGAGTTGGCGGTGAAGCACGAGCATGTCGACGAGGTGATTCGTCAGCAGCGTGAGGAACGCGGCGAAGAAGAGCGGTTCGCACTGGTGCAGACGGTCGAGGAGCGAGCGGACATCGGCGGGCTTGTGGAAGAGGCCGGCGGAGAGTTCGCCGCGGGTGTGGAGGCCGGCGAGATCCTGGGCGATGCGGTGGGGCTTGGGCGACGTGATGAGCTCGGCGACGAGGGCGCGGTGGGCGGGGGCGACGGGGCGGATTTCGCCGGTGAGGAGTTTCTGGGTATCCTCGAGCCAAAGGAGGGCGGCGGGGCGGTTCGCGGTGTCGACGTAATGGAGCATCCACTGATCGTCTTCGGTGACGCCGGAATCGTGGGCGAAGGTGGCGGAGGCGAGCAGGGCCTGCGCGATGGCGAGCGCCTCCGGGTCGGCGGCAGGGACGGCGAAGAGCGTCCAGATGCCGGTGTCGAGTTCGGCTTGGGCGCCGTGGGCGCGGAGCTGGGTGCCGAGGAAACTGAGGAGAGCGTGATCGTCGAAGTCCATGACGGGAAGCGCAGGAGTGCGCCGCCGAGCGTGCAGGCGCGTCACCGGGCTGCAACAAGAAGGAAGGCCGGCCGCGGGCGGGTGTTACCTACGGCGCCGTGCGCGTTTTTTCGGTGAGCCGGCGGCCGAGCAGAACAGCGAGCCAGGCCATGGGGAAGTAGGCGGCAAGAAGATCGAGGGCCATGAACCACGCGGGCGCGGGAATCATGAAACAGGCCGCGATCCCGCCGGCGAAAAACAACGCGCCGACGGTGTAGGCGAAGAGGTGGCGGCGGGAGCCAGCGACGAAAAACGCGACGAGCGCACCGACGAAGGCGCCGAGGGCGTGGGCGAGGAACGGGAAGAGGAAATGCTTCGCCTGATACAGGTGCAGGGAGGCTTTCATGCTGGCGGCGTTGGAAACGTCGACGCCGGGCGGCGGCGGGATGACGTGGGGGCTGGCGACGATGAGCGCCATGTTGACGAGCGCACCGAGCGCGAAACCGAGGATGACGGCGGCGATGTTTCTGAGGATGGTCTTCATAGGGGGTGGGGTTGGAGGAGCGTTGGCGGCCGGGCGGGCGCGAGGCGACGAAATTGCGGCCGGGCAAATAGCGCCACGGGGTAAAAAAAGATGAGCGTCGGCGGCGCGGCGTCGGACATCTTGAGTTGGCGGACGTGGTCGGATTGGATGGTGGCTGATCTCTGGTCCCAAAACCCCCGTCAGCCATGACCTGTCTGCTTACTGCTATCCGATCCAAAGCGCTTTGGTTTACCGCGATGTTGCCGGCCCTATCGGCCGCGGCGACCTACACCCACACCTTCAACTCGCTGGCGAACAATACGCCGAACGGCGCGATCAACACGGTGATCACTCTCGGGGGCGGCACGCTCAACGGCACGGCGGCGAACGCGACGTTGATATCGAGTCGACGCGACACCAACGGAGCCGGCGCGATCAACGTGGGCGTCGTGCGCACGGGCGTCGGCACGGCCGGCGACACCGCGCTGCGGTTGGCTGACAGGGCGACGGGCAGTGCGGCGGCCGCACTGGTGTTGCCCGTGCTCGACACGAATGCGGCGGTGACGGAGTTCACGGTGACGTTGCGCTTGCTGATGGATCGCACGGCGGGGGCTACGCCGGCGGACGGTTTCAATATCAGTTTTGGTCCGGCGCTGAGCGGCACCGGTGGTGCTACCGGACACCTCTCTGCCTACGGGCTGATCGTGAACTTCGATACGTTTGAAAATTCCGCGAGCGATCCGCGGAGCATCGAAGTCTTCGCGGACGGCAACAGCGTGGGGAACTTTCCGGCGCGCAATCTGGCGGGCGGGAATTTCACATTCGATCAGACGTTTCGCACCGTGACGCTGCGGTGGGATGCTGTGAACGGGCTCGACCTCACTTATGACGGTGTGGCGATTTTTACGCGGCTGCCGACGCCGGGGTTCGTGCCGACAGTGGGGAGCAATTTTGCGCTGAATGCGGCCACGGGCGGTTCGACGCAGGACGTGTTTATCGACGATCTGGTGGTGACGACGGGCGTCACGCCGCCGGCGCCGATCGTCACGGGCGGCGTGGTGATCGAGGAAATCATGGCGGACAATGCGTCCGGCCTCGAAGACGAGGATCTCGACCGGCCGGACTGGATCGATCTCTACAACGGCACGGCCGCGCCCGTGAGCCTGGCCGGTTGGCGCCTCGACTACACCAGCGCGCCGATTCCCGCGCCCGGCGCGACACCGCCGCCGGCGAGCTACGCGCTGCCCGCGGTGACGATTCCCGCGTTCGGGCATCTGGTTGTTTTTGCCTCGGGCAAAGATCGTTTCACGAATGTCCGGCCGCATGCGAACTTCACGCTGCAGAAGGAGGGCGGCACGCTCACGCTCATGCGTGCAGACGGCGCCACGGTGCATGCGCTGACGTATGGTCCGCAGCAGGAAGATGGGTCGTTCGGCGGGCTCGGGGCGACGCAGACGGCGGGCTATTTCGAAATCGCCACGCCCGGCGCCAACAACAGCGGGCGTCACGCCGCGGGCCGCCGCCTGGGTGCGCCGGTGTTTTTCAAGCCAGACGCTGCGCCGGCGGCCGATCAGCCGAGTGCAGTGATCACTGCGGCAATCACGCTGGGTATACAATTGCCGGCGAACGCACCGGCCGGCGCCGAAATCCGCTACACACTCAACACGGCGGAACCCAGCGAGACCTCGACGCTCTACACGGCGCCGCTCGCGATCACGACGGGCGCGTGTGTGAAGGCACGCGTGTTCGCGCCGGGCTACGTGCCGTCGAAGACGGGCAACCGTGCGTTTATCTGGCTCTCCGGCGCGGCGGACACCAACGCCACGACCCTCGTGAACGTGGCGACCAACTACAACGGTTCCGGCCAGCCCTTCAGCAGCAACCTGCCGGTCATCGTGATCGATAGTTACCTGCGCAATGTCGATGCGCTCACGAATCCCTTCGGTTTGCGGCCGTATCGGTTTTCCCAGGTCGCCGTGTATGATGTGAAGCCCGGCACGAATCGCGCCAGCTTCGCCAACGTGCCCGATCAGGTGCTGCGCGCCGGCACGCACGTGCGCGGTCAGAGCTCCGCGAGCCAGCCGGAGCGCCCCTACGCACTGGAGTTCTGGAAAGAGGACGAGGACATTGACCGCACGGAGCCGCTGCTCGGCATGCCGAGCCACAGCGATTGGGTATTGATGAGCCTGACCTTGGACAAGTCGCTCATGCGAAATTATCTCATGCAGCAGGCGATGCTCGACGCTAACGGCCCCGGTGCCGGCGTGCGCTGCCGTTTTGTCGAGGTGTTTTTCAACCAGGGCAACGGCACGCTCGATTACGGCGACTACCGCGGGGTCTACCTGCTCATGGAGAAACCGTCCCGCGGGAAAGAGCGCGTCGATATCGCCAAGCTCAACGACAGCATGAGCGATCCCGCGCTCATCAGCGGCGGCTACATCCTGAAAAACGACAAGCTGCCCTATGAGCGGCAGATCAACGCCGCCGCGAATCCCGCGATCCCCGGTGCGAACCGCGACTACGACATCTACGACCCCGAGCCCGTCACGACCACGCAGGCGAATGCGCTGGTCGACTGGCTGAACCGCATGACGACCGCGCTCGCCGCACCGGATTTCAACCAGCCCGCCAGCGCGAATTACTACGGTAAATGGATTCACGAGCGCAGCTTCATCGACAAGACGCTCTGGTATGAGCTGTGCAAAGAGGTCGATGCCTACATTTACAGCTACTACTTTTCCAAGGATCGCAACGGGCCACTGACGGCGTTTCCGCTCTGGGATGTCGATCGCAGTCTCGGTAACGCGAACTACAACTACTCGAACTCCACCTTCGGGATGAAGTGGTGGGCGGCCGGTTCGAACTACACGTATTATCCGCGGCTGCACACGGACCCGGAGTTCAACGATCGCTATTGGAACCGTTGGACGGCGCTGCGGCGTTCGCATTTTGCGAAGCAGACACTGTTCGACCGCATCGAAGCGGTCTACACGCTGCTCACGGACGGCAATCGCGCGGCGATCGTGACTACGGCGAACGCCACCACGATGGCGGTGCAGGCGCCGGCCGCCCGGCACTACCGGAAATATCCCAACCTCGGCAGCAACACTTTCTCCGGCGGCCAAGCCGGTCAGGCCAACCGCACCACGTGGCGGCAAGAGGTCGATGCGCTCAAATCGTGGCTCGCCGAACGGCTGGAGTGGATGGACGGCGCGCCGGATATCGTCGATGCGACGACGCTCGCGCCGCGGCTGAAACCCACCGAGCTGCTCGATGCGGTCACGGGACAGCCGCACTACGGCGGCAATGTGCCGGTGGGATTTCAGTTCCGTATCCACAATCCGAATCCCGCCGGCGGCACGACTTACTACACGATCGATGGCATCGATCCGCGGCAGGTGGGCGGCGCGCTCGATGCGTCCGCGCTCACCGCGACCACCGGCACGGTCACGACGTCCACGATGCTCTCCGCCGGGCAGACGTGGAAATGGCTGCTCCCCGCCGCCGCGCCGGCCAATGACGCCGGCGGACTCGCGTGGACCGCTCCGTCCTACTTCGACGGAGCGTGGAGTGCCGGTGCCGCGCCGCTCGGCTACGGCGAGACGGCCGGCCTGGCGACGAATGTCTCGCCGGTCGCGCCCAACTATCCGTCGGCGACAGTTGCCCCGGGTGCCGCGTATTTTCGCACGACGTTCAACGTCACCGGCACCGCGGAGCTGACGGGCGCGTTTTTCGAAATCATGGCGGACGACGGCGCGGTCGTTTATCTCAACGGCGTGGAGGCGGCGCGGATCAATTTTCCGCTCGCGCCTACGCCGGCGACTCATGGCCAGGAGGCGCTCGGGCCGATCGATCCGGGCAACAACTATGTGCCGCTGGAGACGCTGTTCGTCGCGGTGCCGTTTGACCGCACGCTCCTGAAAGAAGGGGCGAACACGCTCGCGGTCGAAGTTCACCAGGCGATCTACTCTTTCCCGCCGAATCCGGCGAACGCCTACCCGCGGAACGACTACGCCGACATGCGCTTCGATCTCCGGATCGTCGGCCAGACTGCCTCTGCGCCCGGTCCCGCGATCACGTTGGCGTCGGCGGGCACGCGCACGGTCCGCACCCGGATTAAGAATGGAAACACCTGGTCGCCGTTGACCGAGGCCACGTTCGTCCTCGGTGCGGCGCCGGCGAGCGCCGCGAATCTCGTCGTGAGTGAACTGCACTATCATCCCGCCGATCCCACGCCCGCGGAGTTGGCGGCCGGGTTTAACGACGGCAACGACTTTGAGTTTATCGAGCTGATGAACGTTTCCCGCACGCAATCGGTCGATCTCAGCGGCGTGAAACTCGACGACGCGGTCACGTTCGATTTCGGCACGGTGGCGCCGCCGCTGCGCATTTTGCCGCCGGGCGGCCGAATTGTCGTCGTGGAAAACCTCGGCGGCTTCGCGTCGCGGTTGGAGTCAGGGGCGACGCCCGTGGTGGCCGGGGCATTTTCGGGCAATCTCTCGAACAGCAACGAGCAACTGATCGTGCGCGCCGCGGACGGCGCGATCATCAAGCAGTTCACCTACCGCGATTCGTCACCGTGGCCCGCGGAGGCGGACGGCACCGGCGCGAGCCTCGTGCTCAACAACCCGTTCACAAATCCGAACCACGCGCTCGCGAGCAGTTGGCACGCGAGCCTGCCGGTGGCACCGGCGAGGCCGACTCCGGCGCCGCCCGCGCCTCTCGTGGCGACGCAGCCGAAAGGGCAGACGGTGCTTTTTGGAAACGGCGCCAGCCTCACCGCGAGCGCGAGCGGCAGCGGGTTTCTATGGTATCAGTGGATGAAAGACGGCGTGCCGGTCGAAGGCGCCACGAAGGCGACGCTGGCGCTGGCGAGCGCCACGGGAGCGAATCTGGGCAACTACACACTCGTCGTCTCCAATGCCGGCGGCTCCGTCGTGAGCGGGCCGGCGCGACTCGACGTCGTCACCGGCAGCGCGCTGTCGAATTTGTCCGTGCGCACCACGCTGACGGCCGGGCAGACGCTCACGCTCGGTGCCGTCGTGAGCGGCGGTGCGAAAAACGTGCTCATCCGTGCCGCCGGCCCCGCGTTGACGGCGTTTGGCCTCGGCGGCATGGCCGATCCGAAACTGGAACTCTTCACCGGCGCCAGCACGACGCCGACGGCGGTCAACGATGATTGGCCGGGCTCGCTGGCCGGGGCGTTTGCCTCGGTGGGCGCGTTTGGGTTTGCGGGCGGTTCGAAGGATGCGGCGTTGAGCCAGGTGCTCACGGGGCCGTTCACGGTGCGCGCCTCGGGCACGGGGGCCGGCGTGATTTTGGTGGAGGCCTACGACACCGCCGGCGGAATCTCGCCGCGCTTCGCCAATGTTTCCGCGCGCAACCGCGTGGGCACGGGGGACGATATTCTCATCGCGGGATTCACGATCGTCGGCGCCGGCAGCAAACAGCTTCTGATCCGCGCCGTCGGCCCGACGCTCGGGACGTTTGGTGTGCCGAATCCGTTGACCGATCCGACGCTGCGGGTGATCGACGGCAAGGGCGTGGCCATCGCCTCGAACGACAATTGGGCCGCCACGCTGGCGCCCACGTTCGTGCAAGTCGGCGCCTTCCCCCTGACCGCCGCAAGCCGCGACGCTGCGCTCTTGGTGACGCTGCCCGCCGGCGGCACCTACACGATTCAAGTGTCAGGTGTGAACAACGCGACGGGCGAGGCGCTGATTGAGGTTTACGAGGTGTTCTGAGGGCGGGCGGCGACCGAGGGGAGAAACTTGTAGGGGTTGGAGGAGTTGTATGCGGTCGTGCGTATCACAGTTGTTTAAACCTGCCCCCGTTTTGGCCCCCTGATCCGGCGTTAAGGTGTTTCTGAGGCGGAAGTGGAGTGGCGGTTTACATGACGACGCGATAGGCCGCACTCCTCTACTCACAGCGGCTACTTCGCGGAGGCTTTGGCCAGCTTCTTGGCGAGGGCCAAAGCGTCGGCGCTGGTGCTCGCTACGTCAGGCGTGATGCCGACGCCTTCGAGGCGCCCGAAAGCAAGAGTGAGGTAGTTCGCGATGGGCAAGTTCAGCACATAACCGCCGCCCAGGTCGGTCGGACTCTGCGAGAGCACTTGGCCTGCGGTCTTCTCGCCCACAATGGTGACGCGCTTGGCGGCCTTGAGCGCGGCGACTGCGATCTCGGTCGCGCTCGCCGAGGCTTTGTCGACCAAGACGAAAGCCTGTCCCGCGAAGCCCGCCTGCGCCGGTTGAAATTGCAGGCGCAATAGATCCGCCGATTGGACGTCGCGCCAAAAGGCGATGATAGACATGCCTCGCCATGGCTCGACGGCCTGGACCTCATCGTTCGTGGGCAAGGCGGCATGCGCATCGGTCCATTTCCGCGCGACAAAATACCCGGCATCCAACGGCTCCCGAATTAGGTGCTCGATCAGCGGCTGAATGGCGAATGCTCCGCCGCCATTACCACGCAAGTCGACGATCAATGCCTTGGGCTGCTTGGCGTGAATCTCGGCAAACGCCTTGGTGATATTCTCGATCGTATCCTGCCCCATCATTGTATTGATGCGCAGTGTTGCGATGTTTTCGGAGAAGGCCAGGGCCACGGCCTCGCTACCGACGCGGAGCTGGTCAAAGCCAGCCATCATCTCCTCCGCCGAGCGATTGGAGCGCCGCAGATCCGTATGGGAGAACGGCAGCCCCGCGCGGGCGAGGAAAAACCCCAGCGCAAAATCCAAATCATCGCGCGACACCTCCGCGACCGAGCGCATGCCGCCAGCGAAACTCTGATATTTTTCCGACGCCAACGCGCCGCGGTCGAAGACTCGCGCCGCGATCACCCGCTCCAGCTCCCGCTCGATGGCCGGGAAATCGCGGATCGGTGCATCACTGGTTTCGAGCACACCCTTGAACGTGCCGCGGAAGCCACCGGTTTTGATTTCGCCGGAGATTTTCGCGGCCTCCACCGTAAGCACCACGTCGCGACCGCTCCAGGGCGCAGCCATTTTTCCCGACAATTCCGCACCTGTTCGACGGGTGAACACGAGGTCAAAAACCTCGGCCGGCAACCCGCCGTTCAATTCGGCCACTCCTGGAAGCTTGCGCAATACGGGCGCCGCAGCACTGCGGGTTCGTGCATGCAGCCCGTCGGATTGCGGCTCGAAACTCACCCGCGCCTCCAATGGACCGTAATATTTCGTCTCGAAAGTGACCCGCCAAACCTTGCCGGTCAGTTCGGGGGCGCGGACCGCATCGGCAGACAGGGGCGCCGAAACGAGCACCGCCAAGAGTTTTGCGAGTAGGATTTTTTTCATCGGGAGATGTGCCAGGGATTTACAGGGGGAAAAATGAGCGAGCGCGCCGAAAACGAGGCTTTTCTTCTGTGTGACTTTGGGTGGGGCGAGGCGCGCGAAGTCCATGGAGGCGTGAACCATTGCAACGGGCGTGCCTGCGGAGTGCGGCGGTGGCTAAGTGATTGGCCAGAAGCAGTAAGAAATTTTCCGGGCAAAAGCGGGCGGCGCCCGGAGCTGTGGGTGTGGGACACGGGATTCCCGGAAGCGGGACGGGGCGGCGGAAGGAGGCCGGGCAGTGGGTCGACGCCACCACCTACCATGAAACCCAATCCTCTAGTTGAGGGTAGCAAAACCGGGGTCAGGCTGCTAGTATTTCACTTGAACGGCCGGTGAGCAGGCAAAACGGAGTCAGTTCCAAATATTTGTAATTCGGCACAGCGAGCAGCGGTCCGTTTTCGCGCTCGTGGGGTTCAACTCTGGCGGGCGGGGAGCACTTGGCCGAGGTGCGGCGGTGCACGCGATCGGCCCGCCCGGAGGTCGGGCCCTACCGCCGTTTCTGTGGCAATAGGCGAAGGCCCATCGGAGGGCGGCAGGGGTCGCGGGGGTGTGGCGCGAGTTTCGGTGCGGGCTAAAGCTCCGTGCTGCGAAATAGAAACTCAGAACGTCTTTGTGGCGGAGAGGCGGAAGCTGCGCGGGGTAGTGTAGCTAAAGTAGCGCGGGTAACTCACGCGGGCGGGGGACGTGATGTCGCCTTCGCGGGCGCGGAGTCCGATCGAGTTATAGAGCGGCGTGTCGTAGTTGAAGAGGTTCGTGATCGAGAGGTTGAAGTCGATTTTGTGGCGGGCGATTTTCACCGGGTAGCCAATCGTGGCGGTGCCGAGGAAGTAGGCTTTTTGCCAGACGACGGTGTAGGCATCGACGTTGGGGTCGTCGATGGCGGTGGCGGGGTTGGCGGGATTCACCATGGTGTCGGCGCCGCGGTAGCCGATGACTTGCGGTCCGCGGAATTGCATGCCGTAGCCGACGCGCAGGCCGGTGAGTTTGCCGCGGCTGAAACGGTAGTCGGTGTAGGCGTTGGCGGTATATTTCGTGAGGCGGTTCAGGAGTTGGGTGCCGCTGACCCAGTTGGCGCGATTGGCCTGGAGGGAATTCCACGCGTTCACGGTGGCGTTGAGGTCGGAGGAGTTGGCGGAGGTGATGCCGGGCTTGGCGGTGGCGAGGCCGCCGGCGTCGAGCTGGATGCCGGAGTCGTCGAGGATCTGCTTGAAGGTGGGCGTCTGCGCATCAACCCACGCGCGCGTCTGGCGGTAGGCGTCGGTCTGCGAGGCGTCGGCGAGGCCGGCGTTGAGCGTGAGGCGCCAGTGGGGCGTGAGGTTGGCGACGGTCTCGAATTCGTAGCCGCGGCTCTTGCGGTCGAGGGTGTCGTTCCAGGCGATGGGCACATCGCCGAGGCCGCGGCGGTTGCGACCGTCGGAGCTGAGATCGCCGATGGCGTTGGCGTTGATGAGAACCTGAAGGTTGCTGAAGCCGGAGGGCTGCGTGATGGAGGCGTCGTTTTCCTTGGATTCGTAGCGGCTCAGAGTCACGTAGAGTTTCGGGCCGAAGGAGACGCGGACGCCGTAGTCTTTACCTTCGGAGACGGAGGGCGGTGGGGTGCCGTAGTCGATTGTCGTTTTGGTGAAATCAGTGGGATTGAACGTCTGGGCGAAATTGGCCCAGAGTGAAATGCCGCGGCCGACGTTGAAAATACCGCCGACGGATTTGGTGGGCTTCTTGGTGCTGGTGGGCGGCGGGTTGAAGTCGTCTTGGAAACGGTCGCGGGCGTATTGCGGGAGGGCGACGCCGGTGGTGTTGTCGCGCGGGCGGGTGGCGGGGGCGAGTTGCGACGGGCCGGTGGCGACGCCGGCGGCGTTTTTCGGGACGTAGGTGAGTTTGAAATAGTCCTCCGGTGCGTTGGGGCGGTAGATGAAATGGTCGCGGGTGAGCGCGCCGTAGCCGGCGGGATGATCGAGCGGGCGGAGGAAAAGGCGCTGGCTGCGGTCGACCTGGTCGGCGCGGAAGGCACCGAGGACGATAAGGCGTTTCTGCCAGAAGGAGACGTTGGCGGAGGCTTGGTAGTATTTGGTGGTGGCGTCGCTGAAGGTGGTGGCGTCGTTGCGGTCGGAACCGAGGACCCAGAGGGGATTGAAGGTGCGCGAGGTGCCGGCGGCGGGGTCGACGAGCGTGATCGACTTCATCTCGGTGAGTTCGCGCTCGCGCTGATTCCAATAGTAGCGGTAGCGGAGCGTCTGCGTGCGCGTGCTGGTGACGAGGCCCCAGGCGCGCGCGTCGGGGTCGACCGGGATCATGTAGTATTCGCGGGAGCGGAAAATTTCCTGGTTCTCGTGGGCGCCGATGAGGTTGGCGCGGAGATCGAACCAGCGGGTGCTCTTGCTGTAGGCGGCGGCGAAGCGCAGGGCCTTGTTGGTGGTGTCGACCTTCTGGCGCTCGGGGCGGCTGAATTCGTTGTAGGGCTGGAGGAAGTTCGGGTTGGTGACGCCGTCGGGGAGGAGGCGGTTGATGTCGATGTAGGTATTTTGGTAGCCCTGATTCGTGTAGTAGTCGATGAGGCCGTAGCTGAAGAGCTTGTTCACGGCGCCGGAGAGCTGGACGTTGAGGGAGTCGCCGATGCGTTGGTCGACGAACAGCGTGGCGTCGCGGAAACGGTTAATCGCGGTGGGATTCGGCCCGATGTTGGTGAACGAACGGCTCGGCACGCGGAACGAGGAGCCGGCGATCGCGGCGTCGTAGATGCCGGGCGTGATCATGGAAGTATCGATGAGCGGACCGCCGTTGAAGCCGAGGTTGGTGCCGCTGGCGGCGGTGACGCCGTTGACGGAGCGGTTGCCGCCAAAAAACGTGGTCTGCATCAAGCCCGTGTAACTGAGCGCGGTGTCGAAGCCGCGGCCGGAGGCGGGCGAGACGACCCATGAATTCGTGCCGACGCGCGAGGCGCCGAAGGCGGACTGGCTAGGGAGCGTGGAGGGCTGAAGGCCGGAGTAAACGGTGCGACCGTCCCAGCCGGAGAGGGCGTCGTTGAGGGCGTTCATGCCGGCGGTGACTTTCTGTTCGTAGTAGTCGCCGATCAGGGAAATGCGGGTGGTGCGCGTGGGCTCGACGGTGAACGAAGGCGAGACGCCGCGACGCTGCGTGTGCTCCCAATCGCGGAAGGTGTGGGTGTCCTGCCAAGTGGTGACGACGCGGGCGGCGATTTTCTTGTTCAACGCGTAGTTGGCGTCGACGGTGGCGCGGTAGGATTCCCACGAGCCGATCTCGGCGCGGACCTCGGTGGCGTTGCGGCCGAGGCGGGCGCTTTTCACGACGGCGTTGGACGTGCCGCTGATGGTGCCGGTGCCGAACAGGATGGAGTTGGGACCGCGTGCGTAGTCCATGCGCTCGAGGTTGTAGGTCGAGGGATTGGAGCCGCCGGTGAAGAAGTTGCGGTTCACGGCATTCGAGCCGACGCCGCGGATCGTGCTGCTGCCGGTGCCGCCGAAGAGCTGGCCACCGCCATCGTCGGGCGTGGTGGTCGCGCTGACGGTCCAGTTGATGGCCTCGTTGAGATCGCTGAGATTGAGGGCGTCGAGGAATTCGCGCGTCTGCACGGAGTAGGCGACGGGCGTGTCGACAAGGTCGGTGGCGAGGCGTCCGCCAGCGAGGGAGCTGGCGGCGACGAAACCTTGGTCGCGGCTCGTGTTTACCTCGAAGGGCGAGAGCGTGACGAGCGGCTCGGTGGCGGGAGTGGGGAAGGGAGCGGTTTGCGCGAAGCCGGCGTGCGCGGCCAGCAGCGCAAGGGTCAAGAGCGAGGCGGGGCAACGGTGGGAGTGGGGAGGGTTTTTCATCGAGGGTCCAAAGCAAGATAGGCGGTGGGAATTCGCCTTCGACACCTTTGGTGCGTTTGCGTAACGCAGGGGCCATGAAATCCGATGCTGCCGCCGCTGGGAAAAGCGAAGCGCCGCCGACGCTGCGGCGAATCGCGGAACTAGCCGGCGTGAGCCCCATGACGGTGTCGCGCGCGCTCGGCAACCGGCTGCGCATCGCGGAAAAAACACGGCAACGCATCCAGGCCATCGCCGAGCAAGTCGGCTACCGGCCCGATCCGGAATTGAGCAAACTCATGCATCACCTGCGGGGGCGAAAACGACCGAGTTTTCAAAGTGTGATTTGCGGCATCACGACGCGGATGGTCGGCGCGAAAGAACCGTATAGCGATGCCGTCGTGGCCGGCGCACGGGCCCAGGCGGGCGCGCGCGGCTACGGATTTATGCTGCGGCGGGTTTCGGTCGAGCCGGGCGACTGGGCGGGGGTGCCGCGGATGTTGCGGAGTCGCGGGGTGCAAGGCGTCCTGCTGCTGCCGCCACGCGAGCCGGTGGATTTGTCGCCGTTGCTCGATTGGCGGGAATTCTCGGTGGTGGCGGCGACTTCGAGCATGATTGCGCCGGAAGTGCATCGGGCGACGCCACACCACTTCGCCAACGCGCTGCTGCTGTGCCGGAGGCTGGCGGCGGCGGGCTACCGGCGGATCGGTTTCGTGACGACCCGCGAACATGATCTGCGGGTGAATCATGTCTTCAGCGCGGTCGTGACGTGGCACGGACTAAACGAAGCGGCGGCCGCGGTGAAGCCGTTGGTGATCGAGCGCGACCCGCCACGGGAGTTGACGGCGTGGTTTCAACACGAGCGGCCCGACGTGATCGTGGCGACCGAAGAGCGCCTGTGTCGCGACTATGCGAAATGCCTGCGACTGAAGATGCCGGGTCCGGTGGGATTCGCGTGCACGAGCGGACTGCCCGGGGGCGGTGGGAATTCGGCGGTCGGCGGCATCGACGAAGGACCGGCCGGGATCGGCGCGGCGGCGGTCGACATGCTCGCGAGTTTGATCGAGCGGCGGGTGCGCGGATTGCCGGATTCGCCGACGGTGAGTTTGTTGGCCGGATCTTGGCGCCCGGGGCGTTCG
>CALRZR010000091.1:0-24970 GCA_943372705.1 Opitutus sp. GAS368
CGTCGGGTCGAAAGCCGCCATGTTCATGCCAAACAGATCGCCGATGGTATTGAGATACTCGCGACGGTTCAGGCGGCGCAGCACCGTGCTGCCTCCGGTGCTGGCGAGGTCCTCGCGTCCCTGCGTGAGTGCCAACGCCAGTTGCTCCAGGAAGGCCTTCTGCTCCACGGAGGAGGGCTGCTTGGCCTTTTCCGGCGGCATATCGCCGAGGTGGAGCTGATCCATCATGTCCTTCAGGTCGATCAGCGTGTCCACCTTGGCCGCCGGCAGCAGCAGTTGGTCGAAACGCCGCTCGGCCTTCTGTTTTTCGGGGCCGTGGCACTCGATGCAGTAGGTGGTGACCAAGCGTTTGATCAGCACAGCGTCGGCGGCGGCTTGAGCCGGCGTGAGAGCCGTCGCGAGCAGCGCCGCGATGAGCAAATGAGAAAAGCGAAGCATCGGCTTGGGGCGGAAGGAGTGGAGTCGCGGCAAGCTCACGTGAGGCCGGTGAGTGCGCCGGTGCTGGTGCCAAATTTCCCTGTCTCGACGCCGAAGCGCTGCAGCATCGACACGTAGAGGTTGCACAAGGGCTGACGCCCGAGGCCTGTGGCGGGATAGGCTTTGTGTTCGCCGTGTTTGAATCCGCCGCCGGCGAGGATGACCGGGAGGTTGCCGTTCGTGTGCGCGTTGGCGTTGCCCATGCCGCTGCCGAAGAGAACCATCGAGTGATCCAGCAGCGTGCCGCTGCCGTCTTCGATGGATTCGAGCTTGGCCAGGAAGCGGGCAAACTGCTCGACCTGGTAACGCTCCATTTTAATCAGGGCGGCGATCGCCTCGGGACGCTGGCCGTGGTGCGAGAACGCGTGGTAGCCGCCGTTCAAGCCGAAGGCAGACGCCTCGAAATCCCCGCCGATCTCAAATGTCGCGATGCGGGTCGAGTCGGTCTGAAAGGCCAACGCGATCAGGTCATACATCACGGGAAGGTCAGAGACGAACCCCTTGTTCTCGGGCTCCTTCATTCTCGGATCAGGCTTCGGCACGTGCGCCCATTGGCGGCGCAGCTCGATCTGCTTTTCCACGTCGCGGACCGAGGTAAAATACTCGTCCAATTTTTCTTTGTCGCGCTGGGCAAGATGACGTTCGAGGGATTTTGCGTCGCCCTGCACGGCGTCAAGGATCGAGCCTTTGAGGTCGAGTCGGTCCAGAGAAGTCGCGAGTTGTGACGCACCGTCCGAGACGAACAGTTTCCGGAACAGCTCGCGCGGCGTGCTGATGGGCGGGACGCGCGTGCCGCTGCGCGTCCAGGCCATGAGGCAGCCGCCATGAATCCCGCTCTCGGAACCGAGGGCGAGCGAGGGAAATCGCGTCGCTCCCCCCATCGTCTCCGCCGCGCGCTGATCGAGGGTGAGATTGCCCTCGGGCATACTCTTCGCATCGGCCGTGCGCACGCCGCTCAGGAACGAACTGATGGCAAAGTGCCCGCCCTTCACGCCGTGATCGAGGCCGGAGAAGATCGAGAGATTTTTCCGGTGCGGCTGGAGGAATTCGAGGTCCGTCGGCAGGTCGTAGCCGGGGCCTGTGTTCGTGGGAAAAAACGCCGGCGGGTGAAACCCGAGCATATTGCCCACGCACACCATCCGCTTCGGCCGCGTCGCGCCCGCGACTTTACCCGGCAAAGTGCTGACGGCCGAGCCTTGGGCGAAGACGCGCCCGCCGAGGGATTCCAGCAGCGGCAGGGCGAGACTGATCCCTGCGGCCCGCAGGAAATGACGACGGGTTGAGGTGAAAGACGGAAGAGGGGATGCGGACATGGGGTGTGGGGCGTGGGGCAGAAAGATTAGATAGGAGCGAAATCACCACTGTTTGATCACGCGCACGAGGCGTATGACGGCGTCGCCTTGGGTGGCCTCGATTCGCAGGTCGCTGCCGTTGTAGCCTCGGCCGGGAAACTGGGCGTCGTGCAGAATGAACGTCGCGGTTCTGACCTTGCCCGTGTTCCCGCAACTCACCGAACGGGTGGCCGTCTTCTGGTCTGAAGTCTGGTAGGTGAAAGCCCATTGGGCATGATCGCGATCGAGGTAAGTGATCTTGACGGCCACGCGGTGCGGTCCGCCGGAAAGAAACTCATCGTCGACGCCGAATCGAATCGAGGTCTGACCGTGGGTGCGGTCGGTGCGTCGCGCCGTGTAGTCGTAGAGGTGGGACGGATGGAAATCGAACATCTGCTTCGGAACGTCGACCTTTTCAACCGGCACGGTTCGCGCGCCCTCGGCGTCGCGCTGAAACAGCCAGCGCTCGAAATTCTTGACCGTAGACTGCTTGGTGCGGCTCTCGCGGAGGTAGCACCAAGCATCCGGCGCGGTGCGAACGGTCCGGCCGAGTTCAAGTGCGACGTAGTGCAGCAGGGGTGGATTCACGAGCCAGTTGCCGGTCTCGGCCCAGAGGAAATTCCGCCGCATCTGCAGCGCCCGCAGCATGGATTCGTGATAGCGGTGCGGGAAAGTCTCCAGCGGGCCAAAACGCACCTCGTTGGAATACTCTTCGTTCTCGTCGCCCGACGCACGGTTCTCCGCGATGATCGGACTTTGCTCGTTCACCACGAGGTAACCTTCGGCGTCGAGCTCCTGGCCCAGTGAAGAATTGGGCGCATGCAGGAGGTAATGCTCCACGAACCCGTTGCGCTGCCCCATTCCGAGTTGGTTGCACAAGGCGATGTCTTCCTCGCCGCCGGAAACGTTGCAGAGCTTGTAGGCCACGCCCTTGAACGCTGCGGCCCAAGCGCGTAGCCGTTCCTCATAGAGCCGGCGGTTCGGGTCGTCCAACGCCGGCCCTTTGCCCTCCTCGCCGCGCGAAGCCGAGCGCAAGTGAAGGTAGCAATGGTCGAGTTCCTTCATCTGCGGAATGCCGCTCCGGCCGAATTCCTCCACAAGCCGCAAATACCGCCGATGATATTCCGGGTGATAGATGTCCAGATTGACGACCTGAAACGGGGTGGAGCCATTCGGCCGCTCCTCGATGATGGGGATGCCGTAGCGGGTCAGCCAGCGCGGCGCGGACCCCACCTCCACCCGCGCAACGGCCGGATCGCCGAGCTGGCGGAAATACCGCGTTTCCCAAACCGTCGCGGCCAAACCCAGCTTGACCGAATACCGACCCTGCTCGCTCGCCGCGAGAATGGCCGCGCGCAGCGGCGCGAAATCGAAGCGGCCTTCCTCGGCCTCCACGCTGCTCCAGGTAGGTTTCAGACTGCGCTGGATTCGTCCGGGGAAATCCTTCGATACGGCCTTCGGCACCTGGATACCACTATAAGGCGCAGCGCGGACCGAGGGTGGCAGCGACCAATCCTCGCCATCCACCGTGTGATCGCTCTCGTTCCACGGGTGAAAGAAATACTCCCGGTGAAATACCTTCGCCGCCCTAGCGTCGAAGGTGTTGGTCGACGATCGCGTGGCGCGGGTCGAGGCGGCGAAGGCAGATTCGTGCGACGTCAGCAGCACCGCAACGACCGCAAGAGAGTGCACTGGGTGACGACACATCATGGCTAGAAATGACTGCTCAGAACGAAACCGTATTCGTCAGAATGAAGCGGCGGGGATCGGGCACGTTGTAGTTGGTGATCCAGAACTTCGTCGTCCCGTCGGCCTGTTTGCGTCCATAGCCGCGCTGTTGGATGAGTTCATCGTCATCGAGCAGATTCCGGATGTTCAGTTGCACCGACCACTCGTATTTGCCCTGGAAAATCTTTCGGCGGTATCCAAGGAAACCATCCAGCGAGGTCAGGGCGCGGCCGCTGAGCGGACTGTCGAAGTCGGGCACGTCGTAGCTGCCGGCGCCGATGCCGGAAAATTCCCGATACACTTCCTTCGCCTGGGCCGGCCGGCTGCCGTAGGCCAAGATGCTCTGGCTGCGCCAGCTGTAGTTTCCGCCGAAGAAGAGCCCTTTGATCGGGCCGCGCTGGACACTGTAGCGGCCCGTGACGTTCACCCGGTATTTGCGCTCCTGAGGATTCGGCATGCCGCTGGACATTTTCATGTAGCTCATCGTGGGGAGGATGATGCTCTGCATGTATTGCCGGATGGTTTGCGTCATGCCTGGGATCGCTCCGATCGGCTGATTGGCGATAGACTCCCAGTCCGTCCAGCGGGCATTGGCATACTCAAACCAAGGCAGGCCAGCGTTCGAATCGGCCGTCGTGCTCTTCGCACCTCGCACGGAGAGCGACAGACCGGGGAGCGGATTGGCAGTGAGGGTGACTTCGACGCCTTCGGATCGCCGGTCGGCCTGGACAGCCGACGTTTCACGATTGGGCGCGACCGGGAAATTGTTGCCGACGAAGTTGGTGTTGGCGTTGACGTTGGCCGGCAGATTCGAGTCCTGAACGCTCTGGAGATAGTAAGCGTAGGGATTCCCCGCGATGTTGTAGGCCGGGTTGAGGTTCAAAAAGGTCTTGTCGATGTAGTAGACGGTGTCGCGCAGCGACCTCATGCCGTTGGCGATTTGGCCCTGGAAGATCGAGTTACCGCCCTGCCGCGTGCTTTCATACCAGTTCACGCGCATCGAGAGTTTCCCATTGGGCATCGAGACCGAGAACCCGTAGTCTTTGCCCTTGCCGTCATCGATCGTCATGGGGCTGCCGTCGTGATTGAAGCGGCTGAACTCCGCCGCGTAGGCGGAGGTGGACTCGTTGTAGAACAGCGAGAGCCAATTCCGGGGATGGAGGACAATGCCTTTGGATACCGACTTGGGATTCTCTTTTTGGCGGCTGGCTAGGTTCTGGATTCTTCCCAAACCCAGTTTCTTGAAATCCTGCCAGCTCATGTAGGGTGCGTTGGCGAATGCCGCATTGCCGGGGTCATTCGCCGAAGGAGGAAAATAGTAGCCGCCGGTGCTGGCGTTGTAGCGGGGCTGCATGTTGCTGTTCAACCAACTCGTGTAGGTGTTGTCGTCCTGGCGGTGGCCGAAACTGGTGATGACGCGATTGCTGAAGAACGCACTCTGCAGGGAAAATACTTTGCCGACCGTTTCCTTGCGTCCGTTGCTGACCGCGTAGGCGCTGCCCCCGCCGGGCAAGTTCTCGCCGGCCACGACCACGGGCTTGCCGCTGGCATCGACACCCAGTGAACCCCAGTTCCATGGATCGACTTGCATATCGACATAGGGCGCTCCGCCCACGCCCGCCGTCGGGCTGCCCAGATAATGGCGCACTTGGAGCTGGCGGTTTGCCTGGGTCATATTGACGAGGGCCGCGGGGAGCGGAGTCGCGACATTGTTGGCGATGCTGACCGTGAAATCGTTGTCGCTGATCACGGTGGCGGCGGACGCACCGTTGCGGACCTGCTCGAAGCGCTGGCTCATTTGCGAGGTCCAGACGCCCAGCAAGCGGTGGACGCCGAACCAGCGGGTCCAGTTTTTATTCTGGGTGAAGTCGAGGGTGTAGGTGGCCGTCACGCGGTCGTCGGCTTTCTCCTGCTGGTTATCGCCACCCGAGACGGAGCTTTGGGCATAGTAGCGTCCAAAGTTGGGATTGGTCACGCGGGCGGGCGCGGGCTGACCGGGAGCCCACTGAGCGGGCAGATAGCGATTCAGGTCGATCATGAGCTCAGTGCCACCTGCACCCAGCGCATCCACGAAGGAGTAGGTGACGAACTCGCGATTGCTGGCCAACTCGATGAAGAGATTTTTGACCGGATTGAACTCGACGACCGCGCCGTAAATTTTGGTGCGCGTGGAGTTTCGCAGCCCATTGCCGACGAGGTTGATTTGCGTGGGGTAGATGGAGCCGTCGGTGAAGGACCAGTCGGAATTCTCCCCGATGAAAGGCCCCGGGCCATTCAAGAGATACCCCGTATTGTTCCATGACATGATGGGAAGCGCGCTCGTGGAAGCACCGCCCAAGACCAAGACCGGGCTCGAGCTGGTGAAACGGGAGAGGATATCCGTATTTGGAACGCCCGCGACGGGAGGGCCGAAACCTTGAGCCGTCAGAGCTGCGTTGATGGCGGTGGTGTTGGCTCCGATGTTGAAGGAGTTGATCGCCGAGTTGTCGAAACCCTTCAGGACGGACGGATCATAGGTGGCGAGGTAGCGCGCCTTCTGGTCAGGGGTGAGGAAGCGATCAAAATACGGCGTGACCTTGTCCTGCACCAGAGTCGAACGCACCGGCGACTTTTTGATGAGTCCGGACTCGTAGTAGCCGCGCAGGCTGAGCCGCTTTAAAGGCTCGAAGGAGATGCTGCCAAAATGCCGCTCAGATCGGTCGTAGGATGGCTTGCGACTGGTGGCGAGGTCCTGCTTCAGCGAATTGAAGCGGAGGGCGAGGACGTTTTTCTGCACGACCTGATTCAGATCGACCGTCGCGCGGTAGCCATCGTCGCTGTCCACTTGGAGCGAGGCACTGTATTTGTTCCGGCCTGTGCCAGCGCGTTTGAAAGACGTGTCCACGGAACCGCCGGCCAAGCCGTTGCCAAAAAGAATAGCGTTGGGCCCGCCGATGAACGAGTAGCGTTCCGTGTTGTAGCCATCGACGGGGGCAGAAGTCTCGAAAAAACCAACTGAGGTGCTGGCGCGCGCCAAGCCGCGGGCACGGTTGCCGGCGGAGGGGTTGAACGGATTTCCGCCGAGGGTGTTTTCGCTGCCGGACGGGTCATACCAGTCGGTCTGGCTATCGATGTTGAGCGAGAACCGCAGGGCATCTTCCAGAGAGTTGATGCCGAGATCGGAGAGAAATTCCTGCGTCATCACATCCACTTGGGCGGAAACGTCCTTCAGGTCCGTGCGGAGGCGGCCACCGGCAATGGTCTCGCGGGCTTGGTAGCCGACATCGGAGGTGGCGTTCACTTGGAACGGCGAGAGAACGACCGCCTCCTCTTGGGGCGAGGGAGTCGCGGTTGGAGCGACCGATTGGGCCGAGGCGTCGGTGCCTAGGGCGAGCCAGCCCGCGACAGCGGCGAGCAGGGTGCGGGGTTTGGATGGCATAGTTCGTTTGGGTTGGGGTTTGGTCTGCGGCGCGGAAACAGTTCCGTCCTCTCCCTTGCGCGGTGCGGCGGCAGCGCTGCGTTTGCGTCCGATGATGAGGGCGCCGGTGGCGACGTCCTGCGCGGCCTCGAGTGCCGTGCCGGCGAGCATTCGCTCGAGCGCCTCGCGCGGCGTGAACTCGCCGCGCACCGGAGCCGTCGTCTCGCCACGCACTTTGTCAGTCGCAAAAACGAGCGAGCGACCAGAGGCAGCCGCGAACTGGCGCAGCGTTGTCGCGGCGTCGCCGCTGGGGAGGTTGAAGCTCCGCTTTGCCTCAGTCGTCGCCGCGCCGAGAGACGCTACCGTCGCCAACACTCCGCACGAGGCGAGCACGACGGGGGCGGCAGAGAACGACGAAGTGAGACGGAGCAGGGCCACTAACACCGTAACGCTCAGGCCCAGGATTCTGTTTAGTCGCACGGGAACAAATCGGTGCACCGGTTCAAAGCATACCTTGATCTTCGCTGGCGTTGCGTCGCCTAAGGAGCACGTAACCGCAGGGTGTCACCGTCGCGCTCAGCGCGAACGATGCCGTCACGCTCCAGTAGGCGCACAAACGCTTCGACGTCGTCCAGCGCGAACATTCCGCCGATGCGCCGCGCACCCAGCACTGGATCGGCGACGAGGATTTGGAGTGCGTTGTGCCGGTTGAAACGGGTGGCGACCTCGGCGAGCGGGGTGTCGGAAAAATCCGTGACGTGGCGCTGCCACGCGAGCGCGGCCCGCACCTCGGCTGGGGCGAGGCGCTCGATTGCGGGCGAAGGCGTAGCCGAGGCGCCCGGGATGGAGACCAAGGGGATGGCCACGCGTTCGTGCGCACTCAGGAGCGTAGCGCTGGGGCGGGCCGGGGCCGGGTCACGCAAAAGGCCGGCGGCATCTGCCTGTGAATCGCTCGTCCGGAAGGGGAGCGCCGGCGCCACAGTGACCTTGCCCTCTGAAACCGTCACCTCGATTGCGCCGGGGCCGACGCGGACATTGAAGGCAGTGCCGACCGCGCGCACGGCCACGCCACCGGCGCTCACCACGAAGGGCCGTGCGGCGTCGTGCGCGACCTCGAAGTGGGCCTCGCCGAACTCGAGCTCTACACGTCGCTCCGCGGCGGTGAAGCGCACGCGGGCCGCGCTCGCGGCATTCAGTTCGAGAGTGGAGCCATCCTCCAGGCGGGCACGTTCGTAGGCGCCCGCGCTCGTGGCATAACGTGTTTCTGACTCCGAGTGCGGCTGCACGGCGCGAAATCCGAAAAAGCTGCCCACGGCCAGCGCCGCCGCCACGCCACTCCACGCCACCGGCCTCCACCAGCGGGCGATCGGCGTCGCCACGGGTGCCGGTGAAACGCGGTCGAAGTGCGCGTTGACCTCTTCCCGCCGCATCGCGAGGCCGTCGAGTTGGGCGAGCACCTGCTCCAATTCGACGATCGCCGCCGCGTGCCGGGCATCGCGGCGGCGCCACGCCTCAAAGGTGGCGGCCCGGCCCGGCGTGAAGCCCTCGTCGCGCTCGCTGAGCCAAGCCACGGCCTCCGCTTCGATCACCGCGGCGCTGCGAGCGGCATTTTCACCGGGTGTTTTCATTTTTCGCCTTTCGCCGGGTCGACATCAAGCAGGCCATGTGCGCGGAAGAACTGCGCGCAGTCGCGCACGCCTTTCATCAAATGGACGCGCACTGTGGCGGCTGCGAGGCCTAGATGATCTGCTATTTCCTGGGCGGTAAATCCATCGACGTAGCGGAGCAGCATCACCTCGCGGCAACGCGTCGGGAGCGTCGCGAGCGCGGCGAGCATCGCGTCGTGGCGCTGCGCGTGGTCGAGCAGCTCCGCCGCGTGGGGTGCCGTCTCAAGCATGGCAATCTCGGCAGTGTCGTCCATGGGGTCGACGGGCGTGCGACGCGTGTGGCGCACGTGGTCAATGGCGACGTTGCGGGCGATGGTGAACAAAAAGGCCCGTGCATGAACCAGCCGCTGCGGATCGGATACGCGCAGTAGCCGCACGTAGGTCTCCTGCACGAGATCGTCGTGGTCGGGCAGATTGGAAAACCGCCGCGAGAGAAACGCACGCAGCGCCGGCTCGTGCGGGCGCACGCTCTCGGTAAACCAAACGGCCTGATCGGGGTGGGGCATGAGGTCTCGCGCGGGTCGCGCTTCAGGTGCAATGGTGCATCGCCGATCACATCGTTTCCGTCGAGTGAATTGCTAGGTGTTTGGGCTTCGAAAAAATTTTTACGGATCTCACTAAACAGATTTGTCGGCCGCGCGTCATGCTCATAGGCGCGTTTCGGGCCGGAACGCCGAACTCTTCGCGTAGTAAACGGCTCACTACGCCATCAGTAAATTCAGCTTTCGGCCTGATTTTGGCGATGTCCCAAGGAAAACAAAATAGCCTCGCGCATTCCGGGACCCTTTCAAACTGCGGAAAGAAGAGGGTGGTCGGCAAGTTGCCAAAGCGATAGAGAGATCGCTGCTCCTCCCGTATCGCGGCAAGCGGAGACAAAGTCCTGATGATGTCGGCTGCACCGTTGGACGCCGCGACGCAGCCGGCTCCTGCGAAAAGAAGTGCGAGCACACGAGCGAGGCGGAGAGAAAGTCGGAGAGACATGATTCGCGCGGGTTGGGGTGCGGGGCCGCCTCGATCGGAAAAAGCGGGCTCTCAGTTACTGTAGCCGGGCGGTCCGGAACTATCGCACAAACGTGCGCCTCCTCGCCATCCCCTTATTGGGGGATGCTCAAGCCAAGGGGCTTCAACTATGCTCTTGAGTAACCCTTACACCTGCCCCCCGCGGCTTTCCCTACTCGGGCGTGGATTCGCTCCCCAATGTCTAAGACAATCGCTTCGTCGACGAAGCGGAGCGAAGACGCTGCTTTGCCACGCCAATCGTTTCCCTCGGCCCCTCGCCTCACTCCCCAAGTAATCCCATGCAATCAGACCTCGTCTTCGTTCGTTCTTCAATAGCCCGCCTCTTGGTTGCCAGCGCCGCTTTCGTGCTCGCCCTCGTTATCCACTCACCACTTCGAGCCCAGTCGGGCGGAGGAATTGTTTCGGGATCAGTTGGCAATGCGGCCACGGGCGATCGGCTCGAAGGTGCCCGCGTCGCGCTGCCTAAGCTGGGTCTAGTGGTGCTGACCGACAACACCGGTCGTTTCGTGCTCACCGGAGTTCCAGCGGGCGCCCACGAGCTCGTCGCCACCTATATCGGACTCGATCCAATGACGAACGACGTCACCGTGATCGCAGGTCAGCGAGTGACCCGCGACTTCGATCTCACCACGGGCGTGTATCAACTTCAGGCGTTCACGGTGGCGGGAGAACGCGAGGGCGGTGCCGCCGCCATCACTGCCCAGCGCAACGCCGCGAACGTGAAGAACGTCGTCGCCATGGATTCCTACGGCAACCTACCCAACATGAGCGCGAGCGAACTCGCGATTTTGCTCCCCGGCGTGTCATCCGAGCTCAACCTCGAAAACGGCATCGACGGCTTCACCATTCGTGGCATGGGCCCCTCGCTCAACAACATCACCCTCGATGGCGCGATGCTCTCCTCGCAGAACGCGGGTGCGCGCCAGGGGCGCATCAACAACCTCACCGGCGCAATGTTCGAGGGCCTCGAATTGACCAAGGGCCACACGCCCGACAAGGGGGCCGATTCCCTCGGCGGCACCATCAACCTGAAGAGCCGCTCGCCGCTCTCCATGCGCGAGAAACGCCGCATCACCTACAATTTCGCCGTGCGCTGGGCCCCGCCCTTCACCGAGCACATTCCCCTGCGCGAAGCCCACCGCAGCCACCCGTTGTTCAATGTGGGCTACGCCGAGGTCTTCGATTTCGCCGGCGGCCAGCGCAATCTCGGCGTCGTCGTGAACACGTTTTACAGCGAAGCCGTTGGTTCCGCCCATAGCACGACGCGCGATTTCCAAAACATCGTCACCGGTCCCGCCTTTCTCTGGGACTACCAGACCTTCGACCAATACAACAACCGCAAGCAGGGCAGCATGAACGTGAAAGCTGAATACCGCCTCTCGCCGACCACGAAGGTATCGCTCAACGCCATCGCCAACGACTCGATCGAGATGAACAAACTGCGCTTCACCACGCGCGCCTTCACCAACCAGGTCGTCTTCAATCCCGCGCTGCCCGTCACCGGCGCCAACGCCACCGCCGGCATTTTGCCCGGCTACACCGACCGCATCACGCAGGTCCGCCAATCCACGGCCTCCAACTTCGACATCCTCACGCAGGGTCCGAATAATGTCCATCTGCGGATGCGCACCTTTGATTTTGGCGTGGAACACGAACTCGTCCGCCTGCGCCTTGATTACGGCGGCGCGTTCAGCTCCACCCACAACAATAGCGGCTACGGCAACGACGGCGGCCAGTTCACCATGCGCGTGAATAATCTCGGCTGGATTGTTGATCGCACGCACTCCGACCTCTACCCGCGTTTCACCCAGACCGCCGGTGCCGACCTCACCAAGCCGGAGAGCTACCGGATGAACGGCTTCTTCCTGAACAATAACGGCAACGGCAACCACGAAGTCCGCGAGGCGCGCGCCAATCTGAAATACGACGTGCCCACGCTCCGCACGTATTTCAAGACCGGCGTCCATTGGCGGGAGCAGTTCGTCCACGATCAAAATCACAATCGCCGCTGGAGCTACCTCGGCACCACGCTCCCGTCCGACCCGTCGATCCGCAACATGAACGGCACGAAGACCGGTTTCGCTGTCCCGTTCTGGTATGCGTCTCAGTTCTTCGCCGACCGCAACCCCATTACGTCCTCCCTCTGGAACGAGGACCGCTACTTCGCTCAACAAAACCTTTTCACCGGCACCCGCCGCGTCACCGAAACCGTCACGGCCGGCTACGTCATGGCGCAGGGTCGGGTCGCCAACACCGGTTTTCTCACGGGCGTGCGTGTCGAGGAAACCGATACGAACAGTTGGGGCTGGGTGCGTGCCCGCGTGCCGAGCACCGCCGCGCAGCAGGTCGCCGATCCCGTCGGCTCCGCCCTGCGCGATTACGGCAACACCCGCCGGGAACTTCGCGGCAGTTACACGAAGTCCTTCCCGAGCATCCATCTCACGCAGGATATCTCGCCCAACTGGAAGGCGCGCCTCAGCTGGTCCACGAGCTTCGGCCGCCCGCCGATGACCAGCCTCCTCCCGAACGAAACCATCAACGAGAACGCCCAGACGTTGACGGTGAACAATCCCTCTCTCCTTCCGCAGACCGCGAAAAACTGGGACGCCACGCTCGAGTATTACTTCGAGCCCGTGGGCAATATCTCCGTCGGATTCTTCCACAAAACCATCCGCGACTTCATCGTCACCGGCATCAACGGCGGCACCATCGGCACTGGCACCGACAACGGCTACGATGGCGAATACGGCGGCTTCACCCGCCTTTCGAGCGCCAACGCCGGCACAGCCGTCGTGCAGGGCTGGGAGCTCAATTACCAGCAGCAGTTCACTTTTCTCCCCGGCTGGCTCAAGGGCTTCGGCCTCACCGCCAATCTCACCGCGCTCGAGGCCCACGGCGACTACGGTGGCCGCGGACGCCGCGAAGGCCGCGATGTCGAGGGCTTCGTCCCGCGCCTAGGCAACGCCAGCGTTTTCTGGCGTCACCGCGGCTTCACCTCGCGCGTGATTGTGAATTATACCGGCGAGTCGATCACCGACTTTACCGAGGGCTCGCCCGCGCGCAGCCGCTACCGCGCGGCGCGCACGGTGATCAACGCGAGCCTCGGCTACCAATGGCGGCCCGCTGTCTCCTTCTCGCTCGACGTCAACAACCTCACCGACGCCCCGCAGTCCGCCTACCGCGGCATTCCCGACCGCATGCAGTTCAAACTTTACGGCGGCACGACCATCACCGCTGGCGTCAATGGCCGGTTCTGAGCTGCCGTCGCGGCAACAACTGCCAGCCAAGGCTCACCTTCGAACTCACCGGGCGTGCCGCCAGTCCGATTCGGGGCGGGGCGACCTATTCGGCCGTCGGGCGTCAGCCCGCCGGCTTCATCGGCTGAGATATTTCGCAACCGCTTCAGCCGCGCTACGCGCGTGCAGTTTTTCGTAGATGTGGCTCACGTGCGTGCGCACGGTCTCGCGTCCGATGCCGAGCTGATCCGCCACTTCCTTCAGGATACAGCCGGCCACCAGCAGATCGAGAATCTCGATTTCCCTCTTGCTCAACTTTTCTGTCTCTGCCGACGGTGCGCTCTGGTGAAAAAAGTGCACGACTTTGCGCGCGATCTGGCAGGACATCGGTGCGCCGCCCGCCATGATTTCCGTCAACGCCTCCAGTAGCATCGCGCTCGCATCTCGTTTCACGAGGTAGCCGCCGGCGCCCGCCTTCAACGCGCGAAAGATCGTATCGCCGTCTTCGTAAGAGGTCAGCACGAGCACCTGCAAGTGGGGCAGTCGGGCTTTCAGCCGGGAAATGCACTCTATCCCCTGCATGCCGGGGAGGTGGATATCCATCACCGCGACTTGCGCTGCAAACGCCGGAATGTCCACCAACGCCTGCTCAGCGGAGGCGCACTCCGCCACGAGCCGGAAATTCGCGCTGCGCCGGATGAGCCCGGTGAGGCTCTCGCGCACGCCGGCATCATCCTCGACGATCGCCACACCGGGAGTCATGCGCTCGCCTCCATCAACGGCAGGCGTAATTCCACCGTCGTTCCTCCGCCCAAAGTGGATACGATCTCACAGGTGCCGCCGATCTCGCGCATCCTGGCCTGCATGTTGCCGATGCCGTTGCGCCCCGCCTTGCCCGGCTCGCCAAAACCAACCCCGTCGTCGCGCAGCGTCACGGCCAGCGTCTCGCCCGCGAGCGCCAGCCGGATTTTCACTTCCTTCGCAGCGGCGTGCCGGAGCACGTTCGTCAACGCCTCCTTCACCACCATCATCAGACGAAACCGGCTTCCGCTGGAAAGCCCCGCCGCCGGGAGCAGCGTGGGGATTTCAAGGCGACAGCGCACGCCGCCCGACGCGAGCGCCTCGACCGCGTAATTGCTGAGATGGTCGGCAAACGCCGCGACCGTATCGTGCTGCGGGCTCGTCGCCCAGACGATCTCATCCAGGGTCGACGCGAGGGCGTGCGCCGCCCGTTGCACCTTGGCGAGCGGTTCGTTCGCGGCATGGGGCGTGGCGCTCGCCTCGATTGCGCGCGCCGAAAGCAGCGAGATCTGCGTCAACCTGGCGCCCATCTCGTCGTGCAAGTCGCGGGCGATCCGGGTTCGCTCGACCTCCACCGCGCGTTGGCGTTCGAGCCGGGCCAACTGTGCCTGCACTTTCCGCCAAGTCGCGTAACGCACGGCGCCGACCAGTGCCAGGAGGAGGGCACCCACCCCGAGGCCGCGAAACCAAAGCGTCTGCGTCAACGGCGGGACGATGGCGATGGGCAGCCGCAGGCCCGAACCCGTTTCCCGGCCAAATTCGTCCACTGCCTGCACCAGAAAAGTGTAGTTCTGCGCCCGCAGATTCAAATAGCTCTCGGTGAACTCGCCGCCGCGCCCGATGCTATAGAATTCCTCGCAGTCGACGCGCAACGCGGTGCCTGGATCGACCTGCACCACATTTTGCCCGCGCGCCAGCCAGCCTCCGGTGTTGGTTGGATCAGTGTCCACTAGCGCGAGCATCGGAACCGCCGGCGAACCGGCGCTGAGGAGTTGGGGCGTGCCGAGGCCGGTGCCATCGCGGATCCAGTCGTCGGGCACACCGCGCGGCGAGTCCAGTTGCGCGCCGCTCAACGCCACGATGTCGAGCAGCGTGTTGCCCGTCTCGGTCGAATTTTCCTGCGCCACCACGGACAATTTTAGCCGTCGCACCACCCACACGCCGGTCGTGCGCGGCGTGCCTCCAGAAACGAGCAAAAGCTGTGCACTCCTCGCCCGTTCCGGCACCACGGCGAAATCTGTCGTCGCATAAAACTCCGAGCGCGCGACCGCTCCGCGCCAGCCCGCACTCTCCCCGTAACGCTGGAACGATGCACTGCTGATCGCGCGGCCGCTCTCGTCAAGGAAACGCACCACGAGCCACATCATGCCCTCCATATCTCGCCAACCCTCGTCCCAGCCTTGGAGCCGGTAGCGAATGCGGATGGGTTTTTTCGCCGCCTTCGCCTCCGCACCGAAAGTAAGACTCAGCGGCAGATCGCGCAGCGGCACCCGAACCGGAGCGAGCGCGAGCTCCGTCGAGACAGTCTGCGACGGACTCGCCTGGTCGCCGCGCAGCGGCACCACCGGATAAGAGACCCCTCCGGCCATGATCTTGATCACCGCGACATTGGTCGGCCCCCCTGCCTCATCGGCCGCCTCGATCTCCACAACCATCCACAGCAGACTGGTCGCGGCGATACGCCGCAAAACCGTTCCGAGCGTGCAAGCGCGGCCGTCGCTCCGACGAGGAGAGGCGATGCGGCGGCGGGGAAAACGCGTCATGCTCCGATGTGCAGGCGGCCTGAGACGAAGGTCGAGCGTGAACCGTCGCGCGCTCACGCGTCAGCGGCGACGCGCGGCGGCGATATGTTCGTCGCTGAGCTGTCGCAGGCGAGCGACGACAGCCGGTTGGGCGGTGGACACATCGTGTTGTTCACCCGGATCGGATTCGAGATCGAACAGCGCGCCGGCGCGCAGGGGATCGCCAGTGAGGAGACCGGGATACTGGCTGGGGTGGGCCTGCGCGGCGGGCGCGAGGATCGTCACGCCATCGGGCGCGCGCGGATCGATCCATTTCCCGTCCGGCGGCAGGGTCGCGCGCGGCTGGCTAGCTTCGACGTGGAGTTTCCAGCGTCCGCTGCGCACGGTGCGGAGCGTCGTGCCTTGAAAACCGAAGAGCGCCTCGTGCAGGGCGGTCGCCCGCTCGGTCAACACGGGCCAGAGGTCGCGGCCGTCGAGCGCGCGGCCGGCCGGCGGCGGCGTGCCGGCGCGGGCGAGCAGCGTCGGAAACCAATCGGTGAGACCGGCGGGCGTGGCGAGGGTCTGGCCCGCGGGAATCCGGCCGGGCCAGCGCACGAGGCACGGCACGCGAAGCCCGCCCTCGGCAGTCATCGCCTTCATGCCGCGCAGGCCGCCGTTGCTGCCGCCGAAGTAGGCGCCGTTGTCACTCGTGAACACGACGAGGGTGTTTTCGTCGAGGCCTAGAGTGCGGAGCTGGTCCATGATTTGGCCGACACTCCAGTCGAGTTCGGCGATGGCGTCGCCGTAGAGGCCGGCGCCGCTCTTGCCGAAGAATTTTTCAGAGACGGCAAGCGGTTTGTGCGGCATTGCGTGCGCCAGGTAGAGGAAGAACGGGCGCGCGCGGTTTGCGTTGAGAAAGTCGCGCGCGCGTTGCGTGTAGCGCTGCGTGAGCGTCGCCTGCACGAGGGGATATTCGACGACCTTTTCCCCGTCGATCAGCTGCACCGGGCGCATGTCGTTGCTGTAAAGAATGCCGTAGTAGGAGTCGAAGCCGCGGCGGGTGGGCCACTGCTCGACGGCTTTGTGGCCGAGGTGCCACTTGCCGATCATGCCAGTGGCGTAACCGAGAGACTGGAGCACCTGCGGCAGGAGCACCTCGTCAGCCGCGAGGGCGAGGACGTCGGCCGCGGGTGGCCCATCGGGCGTAGGATTGCCGAACAGTCCATGACGCGAGGGATAGCGGCCCGTGAGAAGCGACGCGCGGGCCGGCGCGCAATAGGGAGTCGGCGCGTAGAAATGGGTGAAGCGCGCGCCCTCCGCCGCGAGCCGGTCGAGCGCGGGCGTGCGGTGCTGCGGATGGCCGTAACAACCGAGGTCGCCGTAGCCGAGATCGTCAGCGAGGATGAGCACGACGTTGGGCGGACGGGGTGCGCTCGAGTCTGCGGCCCAAGCGGCAGCAGAACCGATGAGCAGAGTAACGCACAGGGCGCGGAGCGTGGGAATTCTCATGGAGCTAGATGCAGAGGAAGCGCGAACTTACTTGGAGGCCTTGGCATTTTTTGGAGCGCCCGCGGGCCGAGGTTCCCAGTGGAAACGCTCACCGGCGGTGACAAGTCGAAGGGCATTCGACTCAGGACCGGGCGCGGCGAACCGCTTGGGTGCGCTCTGGCGCAGCTCTGCCATGACGGACCGATATTTTTCCAGGGGCGCGAGGTTGTCCCATTCGTTCGGGTCCTTGACGACATCGTAGAGTTCCTCCGCACCATCGGCATGATGAATATACCGCCAGCGGTTGTTCACGATGGCATAGCCGCCGGGGAGCACGTCGCAGAGCACGACATTGCGGTCTTTGGCGAGCGCGGGTTGCCGGAGCGTCGAGGCGAGCGACTGGCCTTCGAGCCCAGCATCGGGGGTGAGGCCGCAGAGTTCGACGAGCGTCGGGTAGAGGTCGATGGCGCTGACGGTCGTAGTGACGTCGGCCTTTCGCGCTATACCCGGGCCGGACCAGATGAACGGGATGTTGGCCGTGCGCTCCCAGAGCGAGTGTTTACCCCAGTGACCTTTTTCGCCGTGGTGATAGCCTTGGTCGCTCCAGAAAATGATCATGGTGTTGTCACGTGCGGCGCTGGCATCGAGGGCGTCGAGGACGCGGCCGAGCATGGCGTCGGCGTAGGAGATGCATGCGAGATAGGCGCGGAGGACCTGCTTCATTTCGCCGAGTTCGTTCAGCTTGTCGTGGATGGTAGCCTTGCGGCGGTCGTTGAATTTCTTGATCGCCGGCGGGAGATCGTCGGTGTCGCCCTCTTTGATCGGCGGCAGTTTGATTTCGTCGAGCGGATAGAGGTCGTAGTATTTTTGCGGCGCGTAGTTCGGGAAGTGCGGCGCGTAGAGACCGAGCGCGAGGAAGAACGGCTGCGTGTGCGCGCGCTTGAGCACGCTGACCGCCCACGCGGTCTGCTGCGTATCGGCCATGTCTTTTTCAACTTCATTGGGGAGTGGCGCATACTCCATGAACGTGCGATCCGTGCCGGCACGCATCTCGCGGGTAAACTTGCTGTAAGGCTCCGGCGTCGGGAGCGGTGCGCCCTGCCGCCAGCTATCGACCGGCCAGCCCGCCGCGCGCTGGGCCGCCGTGCGGGTATGGAATTCGGTCCAGCCGCGCAGATCGACGTAGCCGGCGGGATGGTGAAACAGCTTGCCCGTGCCAAAAGTCGTGTAGCCGCCTTGCTGGAGCGCGACCTGCAAGGGCCGCAACTCCGGGCGGTCGTGGTGATAGACCTGCGTCGTGTAGGCGCCGGTGGTGGAGGGGTGGCGTCCGGTGAAGAGCGCCGTGCGAGCTGGCGCGCAAAACGTGCCGCAGGCCTGGGCGTTTTGAAACGTCACGCCGCGGGCGGCGAGGCGGTCGAGGTTCGGCGTCTTGGCGCGGATGCCGGAGTTGAGCGGCCCAACCCAGTCGTTGAGATCGTCGGTCGCGAAAAAGATGACATTCGGCGGTATTGGTTTCGCGGTTGCGGCGGCGCGAAGGGGCACCACCGCCGCAAGCAGGACGGCTACGATGAGTGCCGTCCGCGCTGAGTCGGAACGAGGCAGGAGTTTCATGGAGAAGTGAGGAGCCGCGCGGAGTGCAGATTCAGTTCGTTTTGAGTCCGACACCGTGGCGGCGCATCGCGGCCACGCTGCGTTCAAACTCGGCGCGTTGGAGATTTCGCTCAAAGGACTTCGGGTCCGTGCCGGCGGGCGGCTGCACGATCTCCAGCGGCCGGCCGCGGCGGCAGAGCGCGAGGAAGTCGGCAATGTCGGCCGCGCGGGTTTTCGGATAGACCTTCCAATGGTCGCGCTTGAGAAATGGAATCGGGCGCGCCGAATTGGAGATGATTTCCAGATGGAGCGGTGCGGCCGGGCAGTGGCGCTGCATCAGGCCGACGAAGGCAGGCACGTCCATCAGACCCTCGCCGATGGCAGTCCACTGAAACGTCGCGCCTTCGGGAGATTCCCAGACCATCCAATCGCGCACACTCGTGCAGAGCACGTGGGGCCCGAGCAGCTCGAGCTGGCGCAGGGGATCTTCCATCGCCCACACGGCATTGCCGGGATCGAGCATGACGCCGGTGACATCGGTGCCGGCGGCCTGGACGAGTTGGAGCAACTCCTCGGAGCGGAGGTCGCCGGCGTGATTCTCGACGGCGAATTTCACGCCGGAATCGAGGGCGCGGCTGCGCACCGCCTTGAGGGTTTTCAGCAACTCAACGATGCGCGCCTCGATGCCGCCGGGCGTGGAGCGATCCGGCAACGCGCCGATGCGGCAGTTGACAACCGGCGAACCCAAGTCCGTGGCCACCCGCACCCCGAGTGCGAGTAATTGTGCGGCGGTGCCGTGTTCCTTGGTGAAACTCGTCGATCCTTCCGCGACGCTGCCGGCGCCAACGTAGAGGCGGAGGCCGCGCGCCGCCGCCAATTCACGCAACGTCTGCAAATGGGCGGACTCCAGGCTTTCGAGTGGCCGCAGCGTGTTGAAGAGCACGGCGTCGAGATTCTGCTCGGCGGCGTAGTCGATGAGCTGACGGGCTTTCCAGCCCATGCCGCGCAAGGAATGAGCATCGAGGCCGAGTGCGAGTTTCGGCGCGGCGGCGACCGTCCCTTGCGCGGAGAGCGCATCCACACCTGCGGCCGTCGCAGCGACGCTCATAAACTGAAGGAACTCGCGCCGTGGGAGGTGGAACGCAGGCAAAGCGGAAGGATTCATGAATCAGTAGGCCAACGTCGTCGTCAGACGGATCGAGCGCGGCTCCATCAAGTCGAAGCGGCTGTAGGCGATGCCGCGGCCGCCGGGCAGATTGTAAGGCGGGATGGCGGAGAAGCGCTGCGGCAGGCGTCCGTCCTGACTGAAGAGATTCGAGACGTTGATCTGGTAGGAGAGCGTGCCGCGGAACTTTCCGCGGCTCACGGGATGCCGGTAGCGCAGCATGAGATCGGCCGCGGAGATCGGGCGGCCTTGAATTTCGGCCGCGCTGGCGGTGCGGCCGATGACGTTGGCCATCTGCCAGCGATAGCCGACGCCGGTGGAAAAGCCCTTCAGCCGCCCCTCTGTGAAATCGTAGGCTGTGAACAAACTCAGGCGATGCGGGCGCAGGCCCCAGCGCTGCTCGTTTTGCTGTTTATCGAGATTGATCTCGGAAATCATGTTTCGGATTTCCTCGGCGATCGTGATGTTGGCGCTCGTGTTTAGCGTCGCGAGATTGGCGGCGGGAGTGCGGTTCCCGAGTTCGATCCACTTGGCAACAGTGCCGCCGGACGCGAAGGCAGCCGGGTTCACGGTGAACGTGCCGTTGGCATTTTGTGTCACGCCTTCCTTGAGGAGCTTGCCGTCGAAGGTGTAGCCATACCACGGAATCGCGTCGGCGCCGGAGATATTGGTGCGGATGCGGTCCGTGTAGGAGTAGTTCGCGGTGAGGCGCCAGTTCGGCGTGAGGTTGGTGACCACGCTCAACTCGTAGCCATTCGAGGTCTCGTCAAAGGTGTCGGCATTTACGGGCGTCGTGAAAAGCTTGTAGTGCGGAGCCCACTCCGCCGCGGTCAGCGGTCGGCCCGCACCGACCAGGGCGGTTTGCAGCGCATCGGCGATCCGGGTGTTGCGGGTCTGATACTGCGCGAGGATGCCGCCGCTCTTGGTCTGGCCTTGTTGGTCCGTGGTGAAGGCGACGGCCTTAAGCGAGACCCGGTTGGAGAAAAGGTTCAGCGCGAAACCGTAGTCCTGGCCCTGGCCGCGGGTGGGATCGGGGATCGTGCCGTTGGGCAGCACCTTGTTGGTGAAGGTGGGAATGCCGATGTTGGTCGAGCGGTTGCCGAGGAGGGATAGCCACTCCGTGACGTGAAGTGCGACGCCCTGCGAACGCGTGATGCCCTTGAGGTGATTGACTGTGGCCTTGGCGGGATCGCGATCGATCCGGGCGGTTTTCATGACGGGATCGGTGGAGTAGCCGAAGGACGTGACGTCGCCCTCGTCCACGCGGTAGCCGATCGTGGTGACGAGCCGGCGTTTGAAAAAATGGCTGTGCGCCACGAGCAACTTGGAGGAGAGTTCCTGCTCGGCACTGGAGTTGGTCGTGCCGGCGTCGCCGTCAATCCAGGCGAGGTCGTAGGTCCGGCCAGCGGCCGTGACGGTCTTGGGCAACTGGCGCCAATCCGGGGCGATAAATGTGCTCGGATTGCTTTCATCGAGATAGGCGCGCTGGAACACGAGGTTGCTGGCGTTCTGCGGGGCGGCGTTGAAGGGCGCCCCCGCGAGGCCGAGGCGGCGCGCGTTGTAGTAGTCGGTATCTTTGGAGCGCGAATACATGCCGGCGAAGCGATGGGTGCCCGCCCATTTCCATTGCGGATCGAGATCGTAGGACAGTGAGAGCCGGGACTCGCGGTAGGTGGCGTCGTGCAGTTCGCTATACCACGGAGCGTCGATGTAGAGCTGGCCGACGTAGGGATTGGCGGGGCCGTTGACACCGAGCGTGCGGTTGACCTCGCCGGCGATCAGGGGCGTGGAGCCCTTGATCAGCGGATTCTCGATATTCACCTCCTGAAAGTGGTGCGACACGTTCAACGTCAGGCGGGAGGTGATCCGCCAGTCGGCTGTCAGCGTATAGTTTGCGAGGCGCGTGTCGCGATACATGCCGGGCCCGCCGGAGTTGATTTCATAGGGCAGAATGGACGGGTCTTGAAACGAGAGCGTGACGCCGCTGACGCCCGGCGTGCCGTCCGGCGCACGCACCGCGGGATTGTTGTAGGAGCCGGTGATGAATGTGCCGCTCGAGTCGAAAAAGGTGCGGTCATTTTCGATGAAGATAAAGCGCCGGGTAGTGGCAGACGTGCCGACGTTGCGGGCGGTGACTCCCAGTGCGATCTGGGCAGCCGTGGGGTTGGTGTTGTTGGGCGTGAACGTGACGGCGCTGACGCCCTTGGCGTTGCGGTTGTCGATCCAGGCCAGTGCGCCATCGAAGGCGGGAAACGGCGCGACCACGGCGCGATACTCGCGACCGGTTTCGCCCATGGCGCGAATCGTGATTCTATCGGTGGGCGTGAACGTAGCGGTGGCGAAAAGCCGGTCCTTGTCGTAGAACGCGGGCTTGCGCCAGCCGCCATTTTCCTGATGCAAGCCGGCGACGGCGACGGCGAGTTTGCGCGGGACGACGACTTGATTGTGGCGGACCGTGGAGCGGTTTGTGCCGTAGTTGCCGAGTTCGTAGCTCAGGCGTCCGTTCGTGCGGTTCGTCGTCGCGAGAATGGAACTCTGGTTGATGATGCCGCCGGCATCGCCGACGCCGAAAAGGATGCTATTGGGGCCGCGGCTGTCGTCGTAGCGATCGATGCGATAGCCATCGTTGACGGTGATGCTCTTGAAGTAGTCGATGCCCTGGGCGGAGAGGATGCCGCGCACGTTGATGCGCTGGATCACGTTGGCACCGCCGAGCATATTGTTGGCGTTGGGGCCGGAGTTTACGTCCTGAGTGTTGATCTGCGAGTTGACCGAGTAATCGATGATTTTCTCGATTTCGTTGAGCCCGATGTCATCGAGAAACTCCCGGGTGAACACGGAGATCGAGGCCGGCGTGTCGCGCAGGCTCGTGTTGAGCCGGCTGCCCGCGAGCGTGTTTTCGGCGCGGTAGCCTTTGTCGGCCGTGGAATTAACGGTGAAGGGGCTGAGCTCGACGACTTGATCTGACGCCGGCCCGGCCGACGTGGACGGTGCCGACGGCGGGGAAACCGTTTGCGCGATCGCGTGCGCGATGGGCAGCGTGCAGAGGACGGAAATCAGGATGTGGATATTTCTCTTCATAGGGTTTGCAGGGTTAAACTCTTGCCGCTCTGATCCCACAGCGGGTGACACACCGGCCCAGAGGAAGACGGCGCGAAATCGGGGGCAGAACGAGCGGAGAAGGTGATGGGAAAATTTGTCAGGGTGTGCCCGCCCGCTTCTGCGAGGCGGCTTGCGTGCGCACCTCGGTGAGGAGCTTCCGGCCGCGCTGCGCGATGGCGGAAAACTCTGGGGCCTTGGCGAGATTGGTCCACTCCCGCGGATCGCTCTCGAGGTCGTAAAGTTCGTTCAGATCAGGCTGGCCCCACTCGGTGTAGCGCCAGCGGTCGAAGCGGATCGCGGTGCCGAGCGTCTCGCCACGGCGCACGACCGTGTAGGCCCACTCCTTGCCAGGGGCCGAGGCGTCGCGCAGTTGCGGTGCGAGCGAGCGACCCTGGAGGTGAGCCGGCGGATTAACCGAGCACAGCTCTGCGAGCGTCGGAAAGAGATCGAGCATCTCGACGAGCCCGCGTGCCTGCGTGCCGCGCGTCACGCCGGGCACGCGCACGATCAGGGGGACGCGCGCCGACTCCTCGAAGAGCAGGACTTTCCCCCACATGGAGTGCTCTCCGAGGTTGTAGCCATGGTCGCCGACGAAGACGATGATCGTGTTGTCCCATTGGCCGGAGGCGCGCACCGCATCGAGGACAAGGCCGAGTTGCGCATCAATGAACGAAATGCACGCGTAGTAAGCCTGCACGAACTCGCGCCGCCGCGCGTCGTCCTCCTTCCCGAGCTCCGGAAATCCATAGTCCTGATACTGCTTCGTCGCGGCGATGGCGGGAATATCGCTCCAATCGTTCTTGGGCGGGTTCACCAGCTTCAGCGACTCGCGCGGATACAGATCGAAATACCGATCCGGCGCGAGAAACGGGATGTGCGGTTTGTGGAGGCCGACCGCGATGAAGAACGGCTTCTCACCGTGTGCCTGACTCGTGAGCCACGAGGCTACGCGGCGAGCGTTCTTGCCGTCGTTATGTTGCTCGTCGCGCAACCCCGTCGGCCCAAACCCCGGCCCGAGCCCCTTGACGCCCTGATTCCGCGTCTGCGGCGCCACGGTGAGCAGGTGTTCGCGCCAGCGCTGCCGATTCTGCGGAGTGGTCACCGGCCCGTGTTCGCGTTCGAACTTCTCCCGCGCGGCGCGTTCGATGGCGGTCTCGTCATTTTCAGAGGACTCCGCGAGGTCCCACGTGTTGCCGCCCGGATTGTCGCCGTGTTTGTGGAATACCTTGCCGACCGCTGCCGTCCAGTAGCCCGCGTCGCGAAATACGCGCGGCAGCGTCGGCGTGCCCGGGCGCATTTCCTCGAGTGTTACGCGGTTATCAAAAACTCCGGTGCTCTCGGGATACAGCCCGGTCAGGAAGGAGGCGCGCGTTGGCCCACACACGGGATACTGACAATACGCGCGGCGAAACGTCGTGGCCTCGCGCGCGAGGCGGTCGAGCACGGGTGTCTGCACGCCTTCGTAACCAGCCGGCGAGATGCGCGCGCTGAGGTCGTCGCTGACTACAAACAAGACATTTGGCCGGCGCAGCGACTGGGGACGATCTGCGGCGAAGATATGCGCCGGCGAAAGTGCGAGCAGGGAGATGACGGCCAACCGGAAGGGGCGAGGTTGCATAAGGCTTACTCGCGCTAGCGTGACACAGCATTAGACTCTGCAACATCCCCCTTTAGGGGGATGGCGCGGACCATGCCGAGGGAAATGAATCTACGAGCCAAACATAGCGAGGCGCGGGCTATATGCCAAAACGCGCGGATTGTTGGGCGAGAATCGTCACTGGGCAGCTTCTCGACTACGACCCTAAAAAACAAGGAGACAACCTCGCCTACGTGCGCTGAACACCCCAACAGACGTTCGCGCTCAAGGAAGGTGCATGGAACGAATTTGAGAAACGGTTGGACGCGTCGGCGCGTGACGTGACTCGTTTGCGCAAACTTCTGGTGGCTGCCGATGTCTTCGCCCGAAACACTCAATCGACCTGAGCCATTGGGAGCGCATCATCAGGTTGCCGCATTCGATTGCGGTTCTCTGACACTTGACGAGTTCTTGTCCCGCCACGCGCTTGGCAACCACCAATCCGGGACCGCCAAGACCTACGTGGCGATCACTGACAGCCACATCGTTGTCGGGCTATCCGCAGCAAGCGCGTGAATGCTGCGGATTGATTTCCTCCCGGCATACGCTTGCGAAGGGTGGTAGAAAGGGGCGCGCGGGTGACCTAGCACGTGTTCGCGTTTGAAAAGGTA
>CALRZR010000092.1:0-24748 GCA_943372705.1 Opitutus sp. GAS368
GCGCGACTCGGTTTCCTTCATGTCGAGGAGCATGACGATAAAGAGGAACAACGCGACGATGGCGCCCGCGTAAACGAGGAGGAGGAGGAACGCCAGGAGGTAGGCGTTGAGCGCGACGAAGAGACCGGCGACGCCGACGAGCGAGAGCAGGAGGCACATCGCGGCGTTGACGGCGTTCTTGCTCGCGACGACACCGGCCGCGGTAGCGACGGTGAAGAGGGAGAAGGCGTAGAAGAGGAAGTTGGCCATGGCGGGCGGAGGCGCGTAAGCGGGGGGCGATGGGCGCGAGGGCTTAGTGGGCGTTGCCGTGCTCTTCGGCGGCTTTCTTTTTGTCCCACTTGTAGTGCTGGTCAGGGAGCGTGCCACCGAGTTCGTAGAGCTTGTCCTTGTGGTTCACCATCTCGGCGCGGGTGTAGCCGGACATCGAATATTGGTTTTGGAGGAAGATCGCTTCCTCGGGGCAGACTTCCTGGCAGAGGCCGCAGTAAATGCAGCGGAGCATGTCGATGTCGAAGGCCTGCGGACCTTTCTCGACGTGCGCGCGATCAGCTTGGTCAGCGGGAATTTCGCCGGGCGTGATGCGGATGGCTTTCGGCGGACAGACGAATTCGCAGAGCTGGCAGGAGACGCATTTCTCGCGGCCGTTCGGGTCGCGCACGAGCGTCGGCACACCGCGGTAGCCGGGCGGGATCGCGGGGCGCTGCTCGGGATACTCGAGCGTGGTTTTCTTCGCGACGAGGTGTTTAAACGTCGTCATCAGACCTCCCACGATTTGCGGGAGGTAGGTGCGCTCGGCGAGGGTGAGCGGCTTGCGTTCTACGGTGATGACGGCCATGGCGCGGTGCGGGAAAAGTTACTTTTGGATGAAGGCGATCGCGATCGCGTAAAAGAGCAGGTTCGCGATGGAGAGCGGGAGCATGATCTGCCAGCCGATCTTCATGACTTGATCGTAACGGAAGCGCGGCACGGTCCAGCGGATCCACATGAAGAAAAAGATCATCGCGAGGACTTTGCCGAGGAAGATGGCGATCGAGAAAATGCCAACGAAGAGCGGGGCGTGGGCGAAAGGGAGGATATGGCCGAGCCAGTCGACCGCGGTCGCGAGCGAGACCCACGGGAGCGGATTCCAGCCGCCGCCGAAGAGGAGCATGAAGACGCCGGAGCCGACGAGCATGTGCGAATACTCGGCGACGAAGAAGAGGCCCCATTTGAAGGCGCCGTATTCGGTGTGGAAACTTCCAACGAGGTCAGCCTCGGATTCGACGGTATCGAACGGCTGGCGGTTCGTCTCGGCGAAGAGCGCGACGAGGAAGATGAAGGCCGAGAGCGGCATGAGGAAACCGAACCATGTGCCGCCGAGGAGGCCGGGTTGGCTTTGAAATTCGACCACGCGGGAGAAACCCAAGGTGCCGGGGAGACCCGGGGCGTTGACCCACAGGAACACCGGGACGACGGCGAGCGTCATCGAGAGCTCGTAGGAGATGAGCTGGGCGGAGGCGCGGACACTGCCGAGGAAGGGGTATTTCGAGTTGGAGGCCCAGCCGGCGAGAATGGCCGAGTATACGCCGAGCGAAGACACGGCGAAGACCGCGAGCATGCCGAGATCGCCGGGCGCGAGGCCGAGCGGGATCACTTTGCCGGCGGCATCGATATAGGCACCAAAGGGAACGGCGGTGACCGTGGTGAGCGCGGGAATCATCGCGACGATGGGCGCGAGGACGAAGTAGAACTTGTTCACGTGACCCGGCAGCGAGTCTTCCTTGAAGAGCATTTTGCCGCCGTCGGCCATCACGTGGAAAATGCCGAGGCGCTGGAGAAACGTGCCGACAAAGGGAATCCACGCGACCCACGGAACGATGGCGCGGTTGGGGCCGGGACGGTCCTGAATCCAAGCGGCGACTTTGCGCTCGGCCATTGAGCAGGCGCCGGCGATCGGGAAAATCACCATGATCACCGCGAGACCTTTCACGAGGCCCTGGATCACCGGATGGAGCTGGAAGAAGAAATCGAACATGTCGGAAACTCAGAGGAAGGAAACGGCGACGAGCAGCGCACCGAAGCCCGCGAGAATGCCGCCGCCGAGGCGCATCTTGGCGTTGTTCTGTTTTTCAACCGCGAGTTCGCGCTCGTCGGATTTGCGCTTCGGCGTCGTGGCGTCGGCTTTGTCCTTCAAACGCTGGGCGAACACGAACAGCGCGATGCCGCCAACGACGAAGGTAAGACCGAGGGCGAGAATGGGAGTGGCGCGGCTCATGTAGCGATGGGAAGAGGGTGAGGAGGAGGCGCGGATCAGGCAGTCGCGGTAGCCGGGGCGCCGGCGGCGGCGGGTTTAAAGTGAAGGGTCTCGCCTTCGACGAAGGGCAGCGCCGCGAACGGCGTGGAGTCGAGGAGGAGGCCGGTCTCGGGGAGATTGGCGTAAGTGATCGGCGCGAGATTCGGGATTTCGGCGGCGAGGAGTTTCCAGACTGAACCGAGGTCCGAGGGGACGGTGGCGCCGGCGGCGGTCGCGAGTTTGGCGAGGACGATGAGGTCGTCGGTCGCGCCCTGCGGGCCGGGGACGGCTCTGGCGAATTTCTGGAGGCGGAACTGTTGGTTCACGAACGTGCCGTTCTTCTCGAAGACGGAAAGCGTCGGGAGGACGACCTTCGCGGCGGCGCTCGTGGCGTTGGCGTGCGTGCCGAGGTAAACAACGGCGACTTTCGCGAGCTGCGCGGCGGTGAGGCCGGCGGCGGCGAGGTCTTCGCCGATAGAGACGACGACTTTGACTTTGCCGGCGTCGATGGACGCGGCGAGGTCGGGGAGCTTTGCGGAAGGGAGAGCGGCGATGAGGCCGGTGACGAGGGCGCCGCGGACGTTGGGATTCTTGTCGGCGGAGACGAGGAGCTTGTCGGCTTGGCCGGTGCGGCTCACGAGTGAGGTCGTGGCCTTGAGCGCGACGGCGAGTTTCTTGGTGAGAAATTGTTCCTCGACGCTGCTGCGGCCGGAGCCGACGACAGCGATGGCTGCGGTGTTGGCTTTGAGAAGTTCAGCGGCACGGGCGACGAGAGCATCAACGGTCTCGGCGGTCGCGGTGAGACGGTCGGGCGCCTTTACGGTCTTGAAGAGTTCGCGGCCGGAGTCGGGCATCCACGTGTCGTTCACCTCGTCGTTGCGGCGCGGCGTGATGCGGTAGATCTGACCCTCGCGCGACCAGACGACGGTGTTGGCGCCGACGGAGGTCTCGGTGTCGATGCTGTTGGTCTGCTTGAGAAACCAGACGCGCATCTTGAAGCGGAAATCAGTGCTCGTGAGGGCACCAACGGGGCAGATGTCGACGGTGTTGAGCGAGTAGTTGTTCGCGAGCTGCTTCCCGGGGAAACAGGTGAGCGTGGAGTAGCTGCCGCGGTCGACGAAGCCGAGGACGTCGTCTTTCGCGATTTCTTTGGAGAATCGGATGCAGCGGGAGCAGAGGATGCAGCGCTCGTCGTCGAGCGTGACGCGCGGCCCGAGCTGGGTGCGCTTGGGCTTCACGTTTTTCTGTTCGACGAAACGCGAATATCCGCGGCCGTAGCCGGTGGACTGCTCCTGGAGTTTGCACTCGCCGGCTTGATCGCAGATCGGGCAATCGAGCGGGTGATTGATGAGGAGGAACTCCATCACGCCCTCGCGCGCGTCCTTCACCATCGGAGAAGTCGTCTTAACGTGGAGGCCGGGGGAAACGTTCGTGCCGCAGCCGATCTGGGGGCGCGGGATCCAGTTGATCTTCTGCTTGCCGGTGGCCGGGTCCATGATCGGAGCCTTGGTGGCAGGATCGACGGCGGGCATGCCCATTTCGATGAGACACATGCGGCAATTGCCCACGATGGTCAGCTTCGGGTGATAGCAATAGTGCGGCACATCGACGTTCACGAGGCGCGCGGCCTCGATGACGTTGGTGCCCTTCGGCACGGCGATCTCCTTGCCGTCGATGTTGACGGTGACGAGGTCGGGTTTGGGCGGAGCGATCATCGGAGCAGGAAAAGGTTAGACGAGTTCGTGCGCGCCGGCGGGCTTCGCGGTTTTCTTGGTCTCAGGATACGACTTAAACTCATCGCCGAACTTCGCGATGAAGCTCTGGGTCGGCCACGAGCAGGCTTCGCCGAACGCGCAGATGGTGCGGCCGGGAATCTGGTCGGCCACGCTCTTGAGGAGCGCGGCGTCTTCGTTGCGGGCCTGGCCGTGGACCATGCGCGTCGTAATCTTCTTCATCCACAGCGAGCCTTCGCGGCAGGGCGTGCACTGGCCGCAGCTCTCGTGGGAGTAGAACGCGTTAATGTTCGCGAGGGCTTCGACCATGTTGACGGTGTCGTCCATCACGATGACGCCGCCGGAGCCGCCCATCGTGCCGATCATGCCGAGCGAATCGAAATCCATCGGCACATCCTCCACGCCCCAATCGTAGTCGACCATCTCGGCGCCGACCTTGCGTTTGCCTTTGAAGCGTTCGCCGAAGCGGAGGATTTTCGCCGACGAGCCGCCGGGGATAACGGCCTTGAACGTGCGACCCGGGAGCGGACCACCGCAGACGTCGTTGAGGAGCTGGCCCATCGTGATCTTGCCGGCTTCGAACTCGTAGTAGCCGGGTCGCTGCACGTGACCGCTCACGCAGAAGATTCGCGTGCCGGTGTTGTTGGGCGTGCCGATCTTCGCGTAGGTATCGCCACCGTGCTCCGCGATATACTTCACGTGGCAGAGCGTCTCGACGTTGTTCACGATCGTCGGGCACTGGTAGAGACCGAGGACCGCGGGGAAATACGGGGGCTTGATGCGCGGATTGGCGCGTTTGCCTTCGAGCGACTCGATCAGGCCGGTCTCCTCGCCGCAGATGTAGGCGCCGGCACCGCGGTGGACGAAGATGTCGCAGGAGTAGGTCGTCCCGAGAATGTTTTTCCCGACGAAGCCGGCCGCACGGGCCTCGGCGATGGCCTTCTCAAGAATGCGCGCGCCATGGGGCATCTCACCGCGGATGTAAATGTAGGCCTGCTTCACGTTGTTCGCGAAACACGAGATCATCGTGCCCTCGATCAACTGATGCGGGTCCTGATGCATGATGTAGCGGTCCTTGAAGGTGCCGGGCTCGGACTCGTCGGCGTTGACGATCAGGTAAATGGGTTTGCCGCTCTTGCGGTCGACGAGGCCCCACTTCACGCCGCACGGGAAACCGGCGCCGCCGCGACCGCGGAGGCCGGATTTTTTCACTTCGTCGATCAGCTCGGCGGGCGGACGGGTGACGGATTTCTTGAGGACTTCGTAGCCGCCGTTGCGGACGTAGCAGGCGAGATCGTTCGAGTAACCGGGCTCGTCGATGTGCTGGAAAATGATGCGGCGTTGAGCGGGAGCGGCCATGTCGTGATTTTCGATTTAGGATTTCCGATTTTCGATTTCAGACCACGTCCTACTTTCGCTCCTTCGCCGCTGCTTTGATCTGATCGCTGAGCTGTTTCGCTTTCGCGCAATCGACCTTCTCGTGGAGGTCGTCGTCGATGAGGACGACGGGCGCGGTGCCGCAGCTCGCGAGACACTCGACGAACTCGATCGTGACCTCGCCGCCGGGCGAGACTTCGCCGCGGTGCGTGTTAAATTCCTTCTCGAACTGCTCGCAGGTCTTGTAGCCGCCCATGAGCGCACAGGAGAGCGTGCGGCAGACTTTGACGTGGCGGCGGCCGATCGGCTTTTGCCGGAACATCGGGTAAAACGTCACCACTTCGAGCACGTTGATCGGCTGGAGATCGAGTTTCGCCGCGACCCACTCGCACGTATCCGGCGGCAGGTAGCCGATGTCCTCTTGGATGAGGTGCAGCAACGGGAGCGTGGCGCTGCGCTTCACCGGGTAATGCGTGATTACCTCGTCGATGCTTTGGAGAGTGGCGGGCTTGAGATTCATCGAGCTGGATTCGCGGAAAACTTAGCGGTCGCATTCGCCCATCACGAAGTCGAGCGAGCCGAGCAGCGTGACGACGTCGGACATCATCGTGCCGACGCAGATCTTGGGGAGGATGGACAAATTGCAGAACGAGGGGGAGCGGATCTTCATGCGCCACGGCACGCCGCCGCCCTTGCTCACGATGTAGAACCCGAGAATGCCCTTGGGATTCTCCGCCTCGAAATAAACCTCGCCGGCCGGGATCTGCGGACCTTCGGTCACGATCATGAAGTTTTGGATCAACTCCTCCATCGAGGTGAGGATCTTGTCCTTCGGCGGTGCGAAAATCTTGCGGGCGTCCTTCGCATACCAGTCACCGCCCGGGAACTTCGCGACGACCTGCCGGATGATGCGGACGGACTGGCGCATTTCTTCGCCGCGGCAGAGGTAGCGGTCGTAACTGTCGCCCTTCGAGCCGACGGGGACGTCGAACTCATACTGCTCATAGCCCGAGTAGGGTTTGTCTTTGCGCAGGTCGAGCGCGACGCCGGAACCGCGGAGATTCGGGCCGGTAAGACCGTAGGCGAGTGCGTCGGCTTTCGTAATGACGCCGACGCCAACCGTGCGGTCTTGGAAGATCTTGTTTCGCGTGAGGAGCGAGAGCGTCTCTTCGAGCGCGGGCTCGAATTGGTCGCAGAACGCGATCACTCGGCCCAGCCAACCGTCGGGAATATCGCGACTGACGCCGCCGATGCGGGTGTAGCTCGTCGTGAACCGAGCGCCGGTGAGTTCCTCGAAGAGTTTGTAGAGGTGTTCGCGCTGGTTGAGCGAGTGCACGAGCACGCTCCAGGCGCCGACATCGAGACCGAACGCCCCGAGGCCCATCAGATGCGCCGAGATGCGCGCCATCTCGGCCGTGAGGACACGGATCGCTTGGCAACGCGCCGGGACTTCGAGTCCGGCGAGGCGCTCGACCGCAATGGCGTAGGCCATATTGTTCGCGAGCGGAGCGAGGTAGTCCAACCGGTCCGTGTAAGGCACGAACTGGTTGTAGGTCATGTTCTCGGCGATCTTCTCGTCGCCGCGGTGCAGGTAGCCGACGATCGGATCGCACTTCGTGAGGACCTCGCCGTCGAGTTCCATCTGCAGGCGCAGCACACCGTGCGTCGAAGGGTGCGACGGCCCCATGGAGAGGGACATCTTCTCGGGCGCGAATTCCTGTTCGGCCCGTTCGGCAAGCTCAGGGCGGGCGCCGGCGGCTTTCGCCGCGCTGTCTGGAAAGGCAAAATCAGTGGCCATGGCGTCGTTAAATCAGGCTCCGGGTTTCGGCGAGCGCTCGTTCCAGCTCTCGTCTTTGGCGCGCGGTTCGGCCTCGGTGAGGTTCATCTCGCCCACGGACGCGACGAATGGACCGCCGGCCATGGGCGCAGCGATCACTTTGGCTTTGGTTTCCTCGGCAATCTCGGCGTCCGGCAGCGCCGTTTCGATACCGGCCAAGGGAAACTCTTTGCGCAACGGGTGGTAGGGATAGCCGTCCCACATCAAAATACGGCGCAGGTCGGGGTGCCCCTCGAACTTGATGCCGAACATGTCGTAGGTCTCGCGCTCGTGCCAGTTCGCACCCGGCCAAAGGGGAACAACACTCGGCACGGTCGGCGCGGCATCGTCGCCCGTGCAGGGCGTGGCCACGCGCACCGCCGCGTTCGTAGTCGTGGAGTAGAGGTGATACACCGCCGTGAACCGTGGCGACGCGCCCTCGGCCCAATCGATCGCGGTCACATCCGACAAGAGGTCAAACGCGTGTTCGTCGCGCAGCGTTTTCAGCACCGCCAGAATCTCGGCCGTCGGCACGTCAACCGCCGGACAATCGCGACTGGCGCGGTCGGCGACCTGCGGAAATTTGGCCTTGAGGGCGGTGATAGCGTCGGCGGAAGCGGACATCTTGAGTGGTGAAATTGGGAGTCGCGACGCCGGCTCAGGTGGCCGTGAAGAGTTGTCCGGCCGAATGCTCTTTCTTGATCTTGCTCTGCAACTTGATGAGCGCGTCGAGCAGCGCCTCCGGACGAGGAGGGCACCCGCTTACATAGACGTCCACCGGGATAATGCGATCGACGCCCTGCAACGTGGCGTAGCTCCGATACATGCCGCCCGAGCTGGCGCAGGCACCCATCGCGATCACCCACTTCGGCGAGGTCATCTGGTCGTAAATGCGGCGCACAATCGGAGCCATCTTATAGGTTACCGTGCCCGCCACGATCATGCAGTCGGACTGCCGGGGCGAAAACCGCATCACTTCAGCGCCGAAACGCGCGATGTCGAACCGCCCGTTGCCCACCGCCATGAGCTCGATGGCGCAACAGGCCAAGCCCATCGGCATCGGCCACACGGAATTGGTGCGGATCCAATTAATGACCGCATCGGCCCGTGAAACGATGACTTCGCCCTCAATCTTACCGTTATAGGCGAGTTCGTTGTTGGATGTGACCATGGTGGAAGGTGGGAAGCTGTGGATAGAGTCGCTCGCAGGGTTGGTGCCATGAACCACCCGCGCAAGACGGTTTTCCAAAAAATTCCGGAACGCCTCCCGGTAGTTTTACCGGACAGTCTGTTACAATACCCCCGTCCGCAGCTCTCCTCAAACCCAGGCCGGCCTTGCTAGGCAGATGCTTGCAACAAATAGTCTCGCCGCGGCTTGGCCTCCGTTCACGGCATGCACGTCCGGCCAACCGCAACCCCGCCAGCCTCCCCAGCGTCCAGCCCCGCACCCCGCCCTACCCCATGAAGTCACTCCGCGTCCCCGCCCGGCTCCTTATTTCCGCCAAGGCACTCGTCACCGCCCTCGCCGGCCTCGCGTTGGCCATCGCTTCGGCACCCACCCCGTCGCACGCCGCCCAACCCAATTCCGCCGCAACGCCCACTTCGGTCCACGCCGCCGCGGAGGTAAAATCCGACATCATCGTCTTCGGCGGCACGCCTGCCGGCATCATGTCCGCCGTCGCCGCCGGTCGCGCCGGCGCGAAAGTCGTGATGATCGAACCCAGCTATCTCATCGGCGGCCTGATGAGCGGTGGTCTCCACAAGACCGACATCGGCAAACGCGAAACCATCGGCGGCCTCTCCGCCGAATTTTTCAAACGCGTGATGGATTTCTACACGAAGACCTATGGCGCCAACTCCCCGCAGGTGAAAGCCCTCGACTACACGCAGGATCCGAAGACGCGCAGCGGTTACTATTTCGAGCCGAAGATCGCGCTGCAGATTTTCCGCGAGATGCTCGCCGAGGCCGGCGTCGCCGTGCGCACCAAGGAAGAGCTGCAATCCGTCGACGCCGTCGCCGGTCAAGTCCGCAGTCTCGTCACGCGCCACACCGCGACCGGCGCCGAGACGCGTTTCACCGGCACCATCTTCGTCGACGGTTCCTACGAGGGCGATCTCATGGCGGGAGCTGGCGTGCTCTACCGCGTCGGCCGCGAGGCGCGTTCCGAATACAACGAGTCCTACGCCGGCCTCACCGAGGGCCCCGCCGAGTATCTCGGCACCGGCGACCACCGCGTCCAGTCCTACAACATCCGCAGCACGATCTGCGTCGATCCCGCCAACCGCGTGCCGATCCCGAAGCCGAAACAATATTTCCGCGAGGCCCACGCCCACCACATCGAGACGATCAAAGCCCACGGCCTCAAGCGCCTCGTGGAACTCTACCCCGACCGCAACCGCTGGGCCGAGATCAACGGCAAGATGGACCCCAACAAAGGCGACTTCATCGGCACCAATCTCGGTTACAGCGAGGGCGACTACGAGCAGCGCGCCCGCATCACCGCCCGCGTGCAGGACTACTGGCTCAGCCTCTGGTGGATGCTCCAAAACGACCCGGAAATCTCCGAGGCTTTCCGCGCCGACGCCCGCACCTACGGCCTCCCGAAAGACGAATATCTCGAGAGCAACCACATCACGCCGCAGATCTACGTGCGCGTCGCGCGTCGCATGCAGGGGCGCTATTTTCTCACCCAAAACGACGTGCAGCGCGATCGCTTCAAGCCCGACACCATCTGCATGGGCAGCTACGGCACCGACTGCCACGGCATCCAGATGATCCAGACCGACGCCGGCATAAAACTCGAAGGCGACTTCAACGGCGCCGCCGACGCCTACGAGATTCCCTACCGCAGCATCACGCCCTACGGCGTGAAAAATCTCCTCGTCGTCGCCGCGATCTCCGCCTCGCACGTCGCCTACTCCAGCGTGCGCATGGAGCCCGTCTTCATGATGCTCGGCCACGCCGGCGGTCTCGCCGCGCAGCTCGCTCTCGCCGGAAAAACCTCCGTGCAGGACATCTCCATCGCGAAACTCCAAGCCGGCCTCACCGCCTCCGGCATGCCGCTCAAAGCCCCTTACCGCCCGTGGGTCGAGATTCGCGCCGTGCAAAACGGCCCCTACCAGCCCGGCGCGCCCATCGATTTCGAAGTCATCGAGAAAGACGTGCGCGCTCCGCTCACGCGTTTCGCGTGGTCGTTCGACGGCAGCGGTGCCGTGCAGGGCTCGGGCCACAAAGCCCGTTTCACGTTTCCGCACCCGGGAAAACAGTCCGTCATGCTCCTCGCGTGGGAAGGCGACAAAAACTTCGCGTTGCCCGCCACGCTCGACGTCACCGTCGCGGGCGGCGAATCGCTCAACCGCGAGGTCCACTACACGCACGCCACCACCGTCGGCCGTTGGTCGCGCTCGCGCGGTCAGGAAGTCGAATACCGTTTCCGCGTCGGCCTCCTCGACGAAAACAAGCGCGACGGAAAATCCCGCGCCGAATTCACCACCACGCTCCCGAAGTCCGGCCGCTACCGCGTGGCCGTCGCCTACGCCACCGTCGGCAATCGCGCGACCAACACGCCCGTGCAGATCGCACACGCCGACGGCACCGCGACCGTGACTGTCAACCAGCGCAAGAAGGATTCGCCCTTCGCCTTCGTCCCCGTCGGCGACTACCGCTTCAAAGCTGGCGAGCCCGCGACCGTCGTCTTCACCAACGCCGGCGTAAACGGCTACGTGCAGATCGACACCGTGCGTTGGCTCTGGCTCGGTGAATGAAGATGAACCCCACGCGCCACCCTACGCGTCCCGTCCTCGTTCTCCTCTGCGTTCTCGCGTGCGCGGTCCTCGCCGCGCCCGCGCCCAAACTCGCGCCGCACCCCGACGCGTTGCCCAACACCCACGCGCCCGGCGAAGTCGACCGCCCCGAGCTCGTCCCCTTCATCGTCGCCGATCCAGCCACACTGCCCGGCATCGTCGTCGACGAAACCGCCGCGACGCTCGTCGGGAAATGGCAATATTCCACCCACACGCCGCCCTACGTCGGCCTCGGTTACCTCCACGATTTGCGCGCCGACAAAGGCGCCAAGTCCGCGACCTTCACGCCCGAGCTCCCGCGCGCCGGCTGGTATGAAGTGCGTCTCGCGCACTGCTACAACGTCCGCCGCACCACCACCGCGCCCATCACGATCCGCCACGCCGCTGGCGAAACGACCGTGCGCGTAAATCAGCGCGAAGAGCCGCCACACGCGCGCCTCTGGCGCACGCTCGGCACGTTTCGGTTCGCCGCCGGCCGCACCGGTTTCGTGCGTATCGGAAATTCGGGCACCGCCGACGGCTACGTGATCGCCGACGCCGTGCAGTTCCTCCCCGTTTCCGCGCCCACCACCTCTACCCCATGACCCCGCACCCCATCCACCGCCACCTGCGCTCGATCGCACTCCTTCTCTTCCTCTCTTCCTCCGCCTTCGCCCAAACTGCTCCCCTGCCCTCGCCCTCACCGGCCGAGCCCGAGGATGTCGTCACGCTCCGCGAATTCGAAGTCTCCGCCGCGCGCGCAGCCTCCGCCTACGTCGCTACGGAATCCACCGCCGGCACGCGCACCGGCGCGAAGCTCACCGAGACGCCCTACTCCGTGCAGGTGCTCACGAATGAGTTCATGAACGATTTTCAACTCTTCGAAATGGCCGACCAGCTCCGCTACGTCGCCGGCGCGTTCTCCGGCGCCGAGGACACCGGCGCGAACAACGGCCGCACGCTCCGCGGTTTCTCGCCGCCCGTGCTGCGCGATGGCTTCTCCCGCGCCAATCCGCCCAACCGCGCCACCGTCGACCGCGTCGAGGTGATCCGCGGCCCCGTCTCCACTCTTTACGGACAGTCGAGCCCCGGCGGTCTCATCAATTACGTCTCGAAACGCGCCAAGCGCACGCCGCGCTACTCGCTCACCGCCACGCTCGGCGACTCGTATGGTTTTCAACGTTTCTCCGCCGACGCCACCGGCCCGCTCGTGAAGGACAAACTCTTCTACTACGCCGTCTACGCCCACGATTACACCGACAGCGACCTCCAGTATTTCTATAACAAGAAGGACCTCTACGCCGCCGGCCTCACCTACGTGCTCTCCCCGCGCACGTCCATCACCGCTTCGTGGGAGCGCCAGGTCATCGAGTCCAACCAGGGCGACACGATCCCGATTCTCCAAGTCGCCGCCCCCACCCGCTCCGTCGCCATCTATTGGGATCTCGCCACCTACAACATCATGGGGCCGCACAACGTCCTCGATCGCGATTTCGAGAGCGGCAACCTCCTCCTCGAGCACCGCTTCGCGCCGAACCTCATCGCGCGCCTCAACCTCCAGACCTACGACAAAGATTTCACGGAAAACCAATATCGCTACGGCAGCGGCAACGCCCTCCTCGCCGGCGGCACGATGACCGCCGAGGCGTTTCGCCAAAACCAAGACGAGTCCGCGCACCTCGCGCAGGCCGATCTCCTCTGGACCGTGCAGACCGGCGGCGTGAAACACGCCCTGCTCCTCGCCGCCGATGCCAACCTCTACGCGCTGCGCAACATGACCTTCGTCGCGCCGCCCGTGCGCACCTCGCCGACCATCAACCGCCGCCCCACCTACGTCATCAATCCCTTCGCCCCCGTCTGGCCCAAGATTCCCGATGCCGACATCTCGCAGGTCTTCCAAGACACCGATCGCGAAATCACCACCACCGGCGCGCTCGCGAGTCACCGCATGTTTCTCCTCGAGGGCCGCTTCGTCACGATGGCCGGCCTCCGCTACGACCGCGTGAAGAACCGCAAACTCTCCGCCCTCGCCGCCACCGCCGTCGTCGGCGCCAACAACCAGATTCCCGTCGTCACTGTCACCGACGGCAGCGGCTCCAGCGAAGACGCGCTCAGCTACACGCTCGGCGCCAACTACAAACTCCGCGGCGACAGCCTCGTCTGGTTCGCCAATCACAGCACCGGCTTCGAGCCCACCGTCAGCATCGACAACGGCACGCAAGCCGTCGTCCCCAACGAAACCTCCAACGGTTTCGAAACCGGCCTCAAAGGCTCACTCTTCAACGACGAGCTCTCGTGGACCGCCTCGATTTTCACGCTCAAGAAAAACGACGTCGCCATCTCGAATCCCGCCTTCAACACCGCCGCCCTCCCCGGCACGCCGCAGTTCATCCTCGGCGGCAAAGAGGAAGCGAAAGGCTACGAAATCGACGCCCGCTGGAACGTGAACCCGAGCCTCTACGTGCAAGCCGGCGGCTCGTTCGTCGACGCCGATGTCACCGATCCCGTCGATGCCCGCGACCGTATCACCAAAGCCCCGCGCTACGGCGGCTACCTCGCCACGCGCTACGTGATTCGCACCGGCACGTGGAAAGGCCTGCGCTTCGGCGCGAGCACGAGCTACACGTCTGACTATCTTTTCAACCGCGGCACCGCGACGCGCTTCCGCCAGATCCATCCCGCCGTCGTCCTGCACAACACCTTCGTCGGTTACACGTGGCGCGCCCCCGGCAAACTCACCCACAACGTCGCGCTCAACGCCCAAAACCTCTTCGATAAATTCTACCTGCAAGACACCTTCCGCCTCGCGCGCGGCCGCGAGCTGCGGCTCACCTACACCCTCACGTATTGATCATCCCGCGTGCCCCGAGCCGCCCCGCGCGGTGTCACGACGTCGTAACCATGCGCATGGTTATTCCGCTCGATTCACTGACACTCGCCCCGCTTAGCTCGCACGTCTTTCCCTCTTCGCTTTACCGATGAACGCTCCCTCCCCCCGTCGCCTCCTCGCCTCCGTGCTCGCCTTCGCTTTCACCGCCGCCGCACTCCCCGCCGTCGACATCGTCGCCCACCGCGGCGCCTCCTTCGATGCGCCGGAAAACACTCTCGCCGCGGGCAAACTCGCCTTCGTGCAAAAGGCTGACGCGCTTGAGACCGACATCTGGCTCACCAAAGACGGCCGGATCATCGTCTCCCACGATCTCAACACGAAGCGCACCGCCGGCCGCGACGCCAAGCTCACCGACCTCACGTTCGCCGAGGCCCGCACCCTCGACGCGGGCACGTGGAAAGATCCGAAATTCGCCGGCGAAAAGCTCCCGACCCTCGAAGAACAACTCACCCTCATCCCCGCCGGCAAACGCATCTTCATCGAACTCAAAGCCGGCCCCGAGATCGTCCCCGCGCTCAAAGCCACGCTCGCCAAGACCCACCTCAAGCGCTCCCAGCTCGTCCTCATCACCTTCAAACTTCCGGCCGCCAAAGCCGCCAAGGAAGCCATGCCCGACCTCCCCGTCCAATGGCTCCTCAGCGCGCCGTCGAAGGATCCGAAGAAACCCTCGCCCGATCTCGACGAAGCCATCGCCCAAGCCAAAGCCGCCAAGCTCGACGGCCTCGATGTGAACTACCATTTCCCGATGGACGCCGCCGCGATGAAGAAAATCCGCGCCGCCGGTCTCCAGATTCACGTCTGGACGGTCGACGATCCCGTCGTGGCCAAACGCTGGGCCGCTCTCGGCGTCGACAGCATTACCACCAACCGCCCCGGTTGGCTCCGCGAACAACTCGCGCAGTAGCACGGCGCCGTTCCCGCTTCCTCGTTGCCGGTGCGGCTGGCACCGGCCGGGCCCTGCTGCCCACGGGCCACCTTCGCGCCGCGCCCCTAATCGGGCGAATCACCTGGCGTTCTAGGCGGTTTGCCGGCCTCCCCACGGTTTGACCCGCCCGGTCGACTCGGCACCCTCACATCCGACCGAAACGTCTTTGCCTACCCGCCGCACGCCCTACCCCATGAAGTAATCAGCGCAATTCGTGGCCGTCCGGTCTCCTCGGGACTGCGCCCACGCCACGCTCTCGCCTATGCCACTCCACGCCCGCAATCGGTCGGCCCTGATCTTGGTGGGAATTTGGACCGCCCTTTTTGCGGCGCTGGTGATCTGGGATCGGTCGACACTGGAGAGTCTCGCGGGCAGCGTTCCGCAATCGTCCGTCGGCCTTCGCGACCACCTCTCGCGAGAGACGTTGGTCGAAACCCTGATCTGGCTCGTGGGCGCCGCCGCCATCGTATCCGCATTCCACTGGGCCGGCCGGCTGGAGGGCGCCAACGCCCAAGCGAACGCCGCGCTGCAAGCGAGCGAAGAACGCTACCGCCTCCTCTTCAACAACGCCTCCGATCCCCTCATCGCCTTTCCCCTTGAGCAAGACGGCCGGCCGGGCCCCATCGCCGAAGCCAACGAGGCCGCCGCCCGGATGATCGGTTTTTCGGTGGACGAGCTGCGCACCATGATCGCCGTCGATCTGGAGACCGTCGCCGGCCGCGCCACCTTGCCCGCCCGCATGGCCGCTTTGCAGCGAGACGGACACGCCCTCTTCGAGACGGAAGTCGTATCGAAATCCGGCCGCCTCATTCCGATCGAGGTGCACACCCAGTTCTTCCGCAAACAGGACCAGACGTGGGTGCTCTCTTCGATGCGCGACCTCGGCCCCCGCCGGCAGGCCGCCGCCGAGATCGCACGGCTCGCCAAGGAGCGTCAGGCCATTCTCGAGACGCTGCCCGTCGGCGTCGGCCTGCTCGTGCAACGCAAATTCTTGTGGACCAATCCTGCGTTTGCCCGGCTGCTCGGCTACGAGCAGGCCGACCTCGTCGGAGTCGACAGCCTCAGTTTGCACGCCGATCCGGAGCACTACCGCCGCATCGGTGCCGAGGGCTACGCCGCACTCGCGCGGGGCGAGATCTACGAGACCGAAGTCGAATACCGCCGGCGCGACGGCTCCCGCTTCTGGGGCCACGTGACTGGCCGCGCCCTCAATCCCGCCAACCTCGACGAAGGCGCGCTCTGGGTCTTGGCAGACGTCACCCCCCGCGTCGAAGCCGAGCATGCCCTGCGCAGCAACGAATCCCAACTCGCCGCCACCCTCGGCGCGCTTAACGACCTGATCTTCGTGCTCGACGAACCCGGCCACATCATCGGCGCCCACTGCCCGCCCGGCGTGCCGCTGCTCGTTCCGCGCGAGGAGTTCATCGGCAAACCCTACGCCGCCATTCTGCCCGCCGCCGTGGCGGAGCAAATCGCCGAATCGATCCGCGCTCTCGCCATCACCGGCGAGGTGCAGCACTTCGACTACGAACTCACCCTTGCGGACCAGCCCACCTTCTGGACCGCCTCGCTCTCGCGCCGCACCGACCATACCGGCCATCCCATCGGCAACGTTGTCCTCGTCCGCGACATCACCGCCCGCAAACGCATCGAGCAGGCCCTCCGCGAGAGCGAGGAGAAGTTCTACCAGACGTTCCACCACGCCCCGCTCATCATGGTCGTCACCAACCTGGAAGACGGTCGCGTCCTCGAGGCCAACGCCATGGCTCAACGCGTTTCCGGCCTCGCCCCGGCCGACGGCATCGGCCGCACCCTCGTTGAACTCGGCTGGTTGACCGCCGCCGAACGCGCCCACGTCGTCTCGCTGCTCCGCAGCCAAGGCCGCGTCACGGATCTCGAAATCGCCGGCCGCGCGCCCGACGGCCGGATCCTCACCTTCCTCCTCAATTGTCAGATCGCCCGCATCGGCGGCAGCGAGCGCATCATCGCCACGATGCAGGACATCACCGCCCGCAAGCTGGCCGAGGCCAAACTCCGCGAAAGCGAGGAAAACTATCTCGGCCTCTTCAACACCGTCAGCGACGCGATCTACGTGCACGATGAACACGGCGTCTTCCTCGACGTGAACGTCGGTGCCATGAAGCTCTACGGCCTCACTCGCGAAGAAATGATTGGCCAGACGCCCGCCTCCGTCGCCGCCCCGGGCCGCAACGACCTCGCGGCCGTCGCCCACACCATCGCCGAGGTCTTCGCCACCGGACGCCCCGCCTCGTTCGAATTTTGGGGCCGGCGCAAGAACGGCGAAATCTTCCCCAAGTCCTGCGTCACGAACCGCGGCAAGTATTTCGGACGCGACGTCCTCATCACCACCGCCCGCGACATCACCGGCCAGCGCCGCATGGAGGAAGCGCTCATCGCCGGCGAACGCCGCTTCCGCACCCTCTTCCAATTTCTGCCCTTCGGCGCCCTCGAAGAAGATTTTTCCGCCATCAAAGTCCGCTTTGACGAACTCCGCGCCACCGGCGTCACCGATTTCGCCCCCTACTTCGCCGCGCACCCCGCCGAAGTCATGGCCATGGCCGACCGGTTGAAGATCCTGATGGTCAACGAAGGCGCCGCCCGCCTCTTCGGCATCTCCGGCCACGACCCCGACGCCTACGCCTTCCGCCGCCACCTCGCCCCCGAGTCGCACGAAATCTTCACCCGCGAACTGGTCGCCCTCGCCGACGGCCAGACCACCTTCCACGCCGAAATCACCGGCCTGGATCTCCGCGGCAACCCCGTGCACCTCGACCTCATCCTCGCCGTGCAGCCCGGTCATGAAGCCACCCTCGACCGCGTCATCGTCTCCTTCATCGACATCACTCAGCGCAAACAGGCGGAGGCCGCCCTCCGCGAAAGCGAAGAGCGCTACCGCACCCTCGTGGAGCTTTCTCCCGAAGCCATCTTTGTGCACGCTCAGGGCAAATTCACCTTTGCCAACCGCGCCGCCCTCCGCCTTGCCGGCGCCGAGACCGCCGATCAACTCGTCGGCCGCCACGTGATGGATTTCGTTCACGCCGATTCCCGCGCACTCGTCGCCCGCCGCCTCGGCGCCCTCACGACCGAAGGTCAGCTCAATCCGCTGATCCGCCAGAAGTGGCACCGCCGCGACGGCTCCGTCATCGAAGTCGCCGTCGTCGCCACCCAGGTGATGTTCGACGGCGCCCCGGCCACGCTCGCCATCGCCATGGACCTGACCGCCCAGCTCCAGGCCGAGGCCGAACTCCGCAAACTCTCCCGCGCCGTCGAGCAAAGCCCCGTCACCGTCGTCATCACCAACCCGCAGGGGGAATTCGAATACGTCAACCCCAGCTTCACCGCCACCACCGGCTACACGTTGGACGAAGTGCGCGGCCGCCGCGTCAGCCTGCTCGAGTCCGGCGAGCTTCCCCCCGAGCACTACGCGGTGATGTGGGCCCGGATCGCCTCCGGCCATGAATGGCGCGGCGAATTTCACAACCGCCGCAAAAACGGCGAAACCTACTGGGAGTTCGCCACCATCTCGCCGATTACCGACGATCACGGCGAGACGACCCACTACCTCGGCGTCATGGAAGACGTCACCGAACGCCGCGCCGCCGAAGCCCGCATCCGCGAACAAGCCGCCCTCCTCGACGTCACCCAGGACGCCATCTTCGTCCTCAGCCTCGAACGCGTCGTCACCTATTGGAACCGCGGCGCGGAAAAGCTCTACGGCATCTCCTCCGCGGAAGCCCTCGGCCGCCGCTACGAGACGATCGCCTACCAGGATATCCCCGCCGACTACGAGGCCGACTGGCAACGCGCACTCACCCTCGGTGAATGGTCGGCCGAGCGCCGGCACACCTCCCGCAGCCGCGGCGAGATCACCGTCCAAGAACGCGCCACGCTCGTCCGCAACGACCGCGGCCAGCCGAAATCCGTGCTCATCGTCGTCACGGATATCACCGAGGCGAAACGCCTCGAAGCCCAGTTCCTCCGCGCCCAGCGCCTCGAAAGCCTCGGCTCCCTCGCCGCCGGCGTCGCCCACGATCTCAACAACGTCCTCACGCCGATCCTCATGTCGTCCGGCCTCCTTGCGGACCTCGCCCGCAACGACCACGACCGCGAGCTCGTCGACCTCGTCTCCTCCAGCGCCCGCCGCGGCGCGGATATTGTCCAACAGCTCCTGCTCTACGGCCGCGGCAGCAGTTCCCCGCGCTCACCCATGAGCGTCGCCCGCGTCGTCAAAGACATGGTGCAGCTTATGCGTGAGACCTTCCCGCGCGACCTCGACATCGTCTCCGCTGTGGCCGCGGACCTCGCGATGATCGACGGCGACCGCACCCAAATTCACCAGGTGCTGATGAATCTCTGCGTCAACGCCCGCGATGCCATGCCCGACGGCGGCACGCTCACCGTTTCCGCCGAAAACACCCACGTCGACGCGACGCTCGCCGCCGCCCATACGGGCGCCAAAGCCGGCGACCACATCGCCATCCGCGTCAAGGATACCGGCGCCGGCATTCCCTGGGAAAATCTCGAAAAAATCTTCGATCCGTTTTTCACCACCAAGCCGCACGGCAAGGGCACCGGCCTCGGCCTCGCCACCGTGCTCGGCATCGTGCGCAGCCACGGCGGCCTCGTCACCGTCGCGAGCACGCCGGGTCACGGCGCCGAGTTCGTCATTTCCATCCCGTCGCGCCCGCCCGCCGTCGAATCTGTCACGCTCGATCCCGACCGCGCCAACCTCCGCGGGAATAACGAACTCGTCCTCGTCATCGACGACGAAGCCTCCATCCGCGGCGCTCTCACCAGCACACTGAAACTCTACGGCTACCGCGTCCTCACCGCCGCGGACGGCGCCGCGGGCACCGCCGTGTTTTTCGAACATCCGCAGGATATCCGCCTCGTGATCACTGATATCATGATGCCCGTGATGGACGGCATGCAGGCCATCCGCGCGATCCGCCGGCTCGAACCCACGCTCCCCATCATCGCCATGAGCGGCGTGCCCACCCACCGCGTCGAGCTCGAGACCGCCTACGGCCCGCACCTGCATTTCCTCCCGAAACCGTTCCTCATCGAAAAGGTCCTCGCCGTCGCCCACGAACTCCTCGCCGTTCCGCCGCCAACGCCCCCGCCGGCGTAGCGCACTTCGTCCACCTCTGCTACCGCTGCGCCCTCACCGCCCGACTGCGCCCGCGTTGCCGGGCCAGCGCTGCGGCACCTTCCGCAACTTCGCGAGATCGTAGCCCTGCGCTTTCAGCTCGCCGAGCAACCGCTGGTAGTCCGCCTCCGGAATTTCCGGCGTGCGCGCCATGATCCACACGTAGTCGCGCGCATTCCGCCCGATCACCGTCTGGCTGTAGTCCGCGTTCAGGTGCGTGATGAGAAACTCCGCCTTGATCGGCCAGATGAACTGCATGCCCCACGTCGAGTTGTTCACCGTGTCCCGCACAAACCCGCGCGGGTTATACCGCTTCGCCGGCCCGTCAAAACCGCCGTCGTTAAACGTGAAGACCGTATCGACCGTGCCATCCGGATCGAGGCGGTAGGTCTCGATCCCGTTGTAAGCCTGTTTTTCGATAAACGTCGGGATGCTCGCGATCACATACCACGGCCCCATGTAGCGTCCCAGATCGACCTTCTCCACCGTCTTCAGCGGCGGCAGCGGCGACGCGCAACCGCCGGCCAACAGGCAGCCCACCACTCCCACCACGACGAGACCGAGCGAACGTTTCATCGCGCAACGGACACCCACTGCCCGCCGCCGTCAACGCCCGCGGCCAGATCGTCGCGCCGCTTAGGGTGGATATTTCACACTTTTCATGACGATTTTTTGCCACAGAGGCCACCGAACCCAGCCACAGAACGCACGGAGCCAAACACTCTGCCTTGCTCGGTGACCTCTGTGTCTGGGCTCCGTGTCCTCTGTGACTCATGCCTTGGTCAATTCAGGTATGAATTTTCCAGGCTAAGGCCGCGCAAACGCCACGATCTCGTTCTGCTCGCGGTGATTCGTCCAAAACTTTTCGCCATCCCACGCCAGCGCCCGCGCTTGGAAAGGAATGCGCGCCACATCCTCGCACTTCGCCGCGCCCGCTCCGTTCGACGCCACATCGACGCGCGTGAGCCAATACTCCGTCGTCTCCTCGGCATCCGTCGTCACGAGGAAAATCACGCCGTCCACGATCACCTGCCCGCAAATCCCGTGCGGCACCGCGATCACGCGTTCCACGTTTCCGTCCGCCGCGAGCGCGAGCAGTTTTTTCGGATACCACTGGCTCACCTGGAGCCGCTGTCCGTCGTAGCCGAGCTGCGAGCCGCTGTCATCCGGACACGGAACTCCGAAGGCCGCGTCAAAGCCCTGCCCCGGCACCCATCGCCGGATGATACGATGATCCTCCGCCGTCTCGCCGCACAACACGCGCAATTCCTTCCCCACCGCGGTCATGCCCCACGGTGTGCCCGGCGCGGCGAACTCCGCCCCGACGCTCCACGCCCGCGGATCGATCGCATAAATTCGTTTCGTTCCCCGCGAGCCCATCCAGAGCATCGCCCCATCCCAGGCGAGCGATTGCGGTTTCGGAGCGGGCGACGCCATGCGGCGGAGTTCTTGGATCGTTTTCATACTCAGAGATTTTTTCGAGGGTTCACCGATAAAGCAAAAACTCCGCGCGCATCCGCGCAAACTCCGCGAGCCCCGCCTCCCACCGCGCCGCGATCGCCGCGTAGCTTTCGCCGCGCTCAAACGCCTCGCGCACCGTCGACGTGCCCATGACTTTGTCGAAGTAGTCCGCGTGGAGTTCGAGTTTCGCTCCGTAAATTTTCCGGATGACCGCCAGCACCGCCAGCACCGCCGTCACCGATCGGAACGTCTCTCGATCCGTCACGTGCAGCTGACACCCGCCGCACCGCGCGCCCGCCCATTTCGAAAACGTCGGCGCAAACCACGTCTCCCGAAACCGCGCACCCGCCAGCCCGAGCGCGTTCAACTCCCGCGCGAGCACGAAGCCGTCGATCCACGGCGCGCCAAAAAACTCGAACGGCTTCGTCGTCCCGCGCCCCTCGGATATATTCGTGCCTTCCAGCAACACCTGCCCCGGATAAACCGTCGCCGTATCCAGCGTGGGCATATTGGGCGACGGCACGACCCACGGCAGCCCCGTGTCGTCATACCAATCGCCGCGGTCCCAGCCTTCCATCGCCACGACCGTGAGGTCGCATGGGCGCTCCAGAAACTTCGCGTTGAACAATCGCGCCAACTCGCCCGCCGTCATCCCGTGTCGCAACGGCACCGGATAGAGCCCGATGAACGAACTGTGCGCCGGATATTCCAAAATCGGCCCCTCCATCGCCACGCCGCCGAGCGGATTCGGTCGGTCGAGCACCACTACCGGGATGCCAGCCTCCGCCGCCGCCCGCATCGCATACGCCATCGTCGCGACGTAGGTGTAAACGCGCGTCCCCACGTCCTGCAGATCAAACACCAGCACGTCCACGCCGTGCAGCATCCCGTGCTCCACCGTCTTGCCGGTGTGCTGCGTGTCGAATTCGCGCATTTTCGCATCGATGTCCTCGAGCGGTTGCGTCGGCAGTTTGAGCGCCTGCCCATACAAACTGAATACAGGCAACCCGAGCTGCTCGTCCTGGAAAAAATCCACAAACTCGCCCGCCTGCGCGTTGCCCCGCACGCCGTGCTCCGGCCCGTAGAGCGCCACGAGATTCACGCCCGGCAGCGCCCGCACGCGCTCGATGATGCTCACCAACGAGCCGTCCACGCCCGTGGGATTTGTGATGAGGCCAACGCGTTTACCGTGCAGCAGCCCGAGGTGTTTTTCGCAGAGAACTTCGACGCCCAATTTCATCCCCGAGAAGAATTCCCCGCCGCACGTGAACGCGAACTCATTTTCCGTCTCCGCCGGTCGACCCCATCGCACCGCGCCAGGTGGGCGGGCGCGTCCCTGCGCCCGCATTTCTCCGTCCAATCGCGATCATGCGGGCACGGGACGTGCCCGCCCACCCGACGGGCCAATCCGCTACTCGATCCACTCCGCATACGCCCGCGCCCCGAAGTAGACGTAGCCCTTCCCCGCCGCGTCCGTGCCCGCGAGCATCGCGTGGATAAACCCGTTCAGCTCCACCTGCCTCGTGTGCAGCACCGCCTTCTCCGGATTTTCCTTCAGCAAGAATTCCACGCGCCCGCCGAGCGCCGTGTGCCGTTGCAGTCCGTCCTTGTCGCTGCGCGCCCACGTCCACGTCTCCGCCAGGTCCCGCAGCATCGCCTGACTCCGCCCCCACGTGCCACCCTGCTCGCTGACAAACGTCTTTCCGCCGAGCAGCGCCACGTGGTCCTCATACGCGAGCACGCTCAACCGCCGCGCCGCCGACGCCGCGAGCCACTCCGCGAGCTTCGCCGCGTGGCCCTTGTCCGTCTCGTAGGCGTAGTTGCTGTCGAGAAACGCGATCCGTTCCACGTCGTCCGCGATGCGTTCGACACCGTCGAGATAACTGAACGTGAAACTCCCGCCCGCGCTGTGCCCTGTCAGCACGAGTTTCGCCGCCGGAAATTTCTCCCGCAGCGCCGCGACGATCGCCACCACCCGCTGCGGGTGATCGGGGTGCGCGCGTTTCCACAGCACAAACGACCGTTGCTCCGCCTGTAGATAGGCGACCACCAGATTCGTGCCGCTCTCCCGCGCCCGCAGCCAACGCGTCTGCGCGCCGATGTGCTGGATATTAAAATGCCAGTCGTCGCCCGCCTTCACTTTGCGCCCGACCGTGTGCTCGATCGTGTTGCCCGCCGGCGCCGCATACAGCACGAGCCGCGTCGGCCGTTGCGAATCGAAATTCGCCGGCGCATTCACCACGCACCGCACCCCACCGTCGAACGCGAGTTCCTCGATTTTCTCCTCCGCCGCCCAGTCGCGATACCGCGCCGGCACCACCGGCCCTTCGTCGCTCAACAGCGCGCTACGCTCCTTGTCCGCCAACACCGCCTCCACCGTCGTCGCGACACCCGCCACCGTCATCGCCTTTTTCACGAGGCGCACGCCGTGGCTGTAGTCCGCCCACGTCTGCGCGTGTCCGAGGTGCAACGGCTGAATCGCCGTGCCGTTCGGCCGGTGCCAGCCGTAGATCGCCACCTTCCCCGGCGCCGTCGCGAGGCGCGGCGTGATCACCACATCTTTTTTGTGCCCCGCCACGAGCGTGCCGGCCGGATGCGCCGCCAGCGCCGCCGCGCGTTGTTCGCGCACGGTCGTATTGTGCTGCGTGAAAATCGGCGCGGTCGTCATCGCCTTGCTCGGCAAAATTGTCGCCGGTTCCAGTTTCAACGGCGCCGCCCGCCAAATCGCGTTCACCATCTTCCGCGTTGGCAACACACAGCCCAACTCGTCCGCGATCCGCTGCGCCACCCGCGGCGTGAGCGGCGCGAGCCAGTAGTCCTCATCCGTCCCCACGCACACATAGTCCGGCGAAACCGCGATCACCGCGTCGCCCATCGCCACGTCGACAAACCGCCCCCACCACGTCGGCACATTTCCGCGGCGCACCGCGTCCTCCACCGCCGCCTCCCGCTCCTCGCGACTCAACCCCGCCACGCGCTGCGAAAACTCCGTGCCCGTCTCGCCCGCCACGACGGCAGTGAGCACCAGCATTCCGAGCAAACAGAGTCGAAACCACATGCCGACCACCGTGCCCGGCGGCACGGAAATTACGAGCCCGCCTCGCAGCTTGCTGCGCCATCCCGCAACCAGTTTCCTCTCTCACCATGAGTCACCCCGAACCCAACTCCACTTCACCCCGCGCCGTCATTCGCTGGGGCATCCTCGGTTGCGGCGACGTCACCGAAGTAAAGAGCGGCCCCGGTTTCCAAAAAGCCCGCGGCTCGCAACTCGTCGCCGTCATGCGTCGCAACGGTGCCCTCGCCGCCGACTACGCGCGCCGC
>CALRZR010000093.1:0-24672 GCA_943372705.1 Opitutus sp. GAS368
CCTTGAGCGTGACGTAGGTGGGGACGCGCGCGGCCATCGCGCGGACGGCGGCGGCGGTGCGGTCGGCGTCGGCGAGTTCGGCGCGGGTGAGACCGAAGAGGGTGAGGAGCCGGTCGATGTCGATCCAGCAGGAGTTGGTGTTGTAGTAAGTGAGGTTGAACTCGTCGGATTCGCGCGGGAGGGCGAGGCCTTCGACGAGGCGCACGCGGCCGTCGACACGGGCGAGGCCGCCGCCGTGGTCTTCGATGCGGCGCGGGATGACTTCCCAGCCGAGGGTGGCGCCGGAGGATTGGAACCAGCCGACGAGCGCGGGATCGAGCGTGGCACCGAGCGTATCGATGTTGTGGACGAGGAGGGTGCGGAGTTGCGGGCGCGCGGCGAGGAGGCGCGCGAGGGTGCCGTTCTTAAGCAGGTTTGGGATTTCGAACCAATGGCCGACGGGGTGGAGGCACTGGCCGGGGAGGTTGTCGGTGTAGTCGGCACCTTCGCCGACGGTGCGGGCCCAATTCGTGAGCGCGCCACGGACGCTCTCACGCATTTTTTCTTTTTGTTCGTCGAGCTTTTGCTGCGCGGTTTCTTCCCACGCGAAGACGAGATCCCGCACGGCTGGGACGAGGCGGAGGCCGATGGAGCGGCCGGGGGAGATGAAGAGAGTGCGGTCGAGGGCGGAGGAGAAATGAGCGCGGAGGTAGGCCTCGATGGGTGCGTGCGTGAGGTTGCTCGTGGAGAAAATGTGCGGGACATCGGCGCCGTAGAGCGCGGCGGTGTGGCGGGATTTGGCGAGGTGGACGTCGGCGAAGCTGCGGTGGTGGCCGGCGAATTTCGCGAAGGGGTGGAGGGCTTTGACGACGCCGGCGCCTTGGGTCCAGCGGGAGCCGACGCCGGCGGCGTAGGTGAGGACGGCGCATTCGCCGCGGCGAAGGGCGGCTTCGCCGGCGGCGCGGAGCGGAGCGATATCGGAGCGGACGCCTCGGAGAGGCGTCCCTACCTCGAGTTGGAAGAGATCGGCGGCGGGGACGTCTTCGATGCGTGTGGACGGCGCGAGGCGGTTCATCGCGAGGCCGATGCGGCCGGCGCGGAGATCGGTGCGGATCTGCTCGTGTTGCGCGCGGTCGAAACCGTTTTGCGCGAGGAGGGTTTCGAGGGAGGACGCGTTGCGCGTCGTGTCGGCAGAGGAGGGAAGGAGGCGGTCGAGGAGCGTGGGGAGCGCGGCAGTGAAGGCGGGGACGGTGCGCGCAGTTTTGGTGAATTGGGAGACATCAGCGCGCTCGCGCGGGGTGAGATCGCGGGCGTCGCGACGAAGGAGGGCGGGGACGGTGAGTTGGTAGAACTCGACAGGGAGCAGGGCGTCGGTGCCGGTGAGGAGCGCGGCGACGGAGCCGTGTTCGTTGATGGCGAAATCGTAGACGACGGGGTCCATCGCGAAGGGGAGCGAGGCCTGCAGCTCGCGTTTCGTGGCGAGCATGATTTCGAGCAGGCGAGCTTGCGCTTCGGCGCGGCGGTGCGGCGCGAAGATGAAACCCATGCCGCCGCCGGACATACCGCCGAGCATCCAGAAACCCCAGAAATCTTCGCCAAAGGCGTCGCGGGTGCGGGCGATGAGTTGCTCGGTGTAGCGGTTGCTCACCCACGGGATCATCGTTTGCAGGGGGCCGAAGAAATTTTCGGTGAGGGCGCGACCGAGGCCGCGGATGTCGCCGGCGGCAAGGAGGGCGAGAATCTCGTCGAGTGTGGCGACGGCGCGGCGGCGGGCGGAGAGTTCGGGCTCGCTGCGGAGGAGGTATTTCTCCGTGGCCATCTCGAGGATGGGGCCGACGTTTTGGGCCATGCCGCCGTGGACTAGGACGAGGGAGTCTTGGAGTTTTTGGCGCGCCTCGGCGGAGATGCGGTCGCGACCGAGGAGCGTATGGCGCGGGAGAAGGCGACCGCGGCTGATGCCGTGCTCGGGGTCGCCGGGTTGCGCGAGGGCACCCTCGATGAGTTTGATGCCGGGCCAAAGGCCGCCGGAGTCCTGCCAACCGCCGCCGGAGCCGCCGATCCATTCACCGAGGATGGCGCGGGCGGCGACGATGCGGCGCTCCGTTTCGTCGCTGGGGCCGGAGAGTGCGCGGATCTGGCCGGTGGCGCGCATGCAGACGCCGATGAGGGCGCCGAGGAGGTTGGTGGAGACGGCGAGGCGCGATCCCTTGGGGATGCGGTTGACGCTGGAGACGAGTTCGAAGCCGCGGCCGGGGCCGAAGATGGTGGCGAGGAGTTCGGCGAGGCTGGCGCCGGAGCGTTCGATGCCGGGTGGGACGAGGCCCGCGGCGATGATCGCGGCTTTCAGGAGGCCGAGGTAGTCGCGGCCGAAATCGAAAACGTCGTCGAGCGAGGTGAGGGTCGCGGTGGCTTCAAGGTCGACACTGGCGAGACGGATCACGGGTTCGTCGATGACGCGGAAATAGGCTTCGACTGGCGGACGAGGAGTGGCGTCGCGACCGTGGACGCCGAGATCGACGGAGATGTTGAGGACGCGCGCGCCCTCGGGGAAATCCATGCCGAGAAAAAAGATGTCGGACCAGCCGCAGTGGGTAAGGTCCATGCGCACGGGCGTGAGCTCGCGGAGGAGGGGGTGAGCGGAAGGGGAGGAAGGTGGAGACGGAGACGCGAGGAGCTCGGGGCGGACCGACTCGACAAGCTCACGGCGGACGCGGAGGGGTTGGTCGAGGGGATGGCCGAGGCGGAACATCCAGGCGTTGCCGCGGGTGGAGCGGACGGTGCGGCGGACCTGGTCGGCGAGGGTTTGGAACGCGAGAGCGTGGTGCGCGGCGGCGAGGGCGCTGGAGAGTGTCTCGCTGGGGCCTTGGGCGGCTTGGGCGGCGAGGAAAACGGAGATGGCTTCCTCGAAGCGGCGTTCGAGGAGATGGCGAAACCCGTCGTAGGGCACGCGGCCGAGGCGCGGGAGATCGGGGCGCGCGGGCAGATGGTAGCGGTGGATCGCGGTGAGAAAGAAGAGCGCGCGGACGCGTTGATAGAGGTTGGTTTCGCGGCGGCGGTAGGTGTCGAGCTCGGCGCAGTCGCCGAGGAGTTCGGCTACGGAGCGGCCGGCGCACCACGTGTCGATGGCTTGGTCGCGCGTCGCGGGATCGGCGGAGGCGATGAGGTCGGTGACGCGGAGGGTCATGCGAAGAAGGAGCGGAGGTGGCCCACGGAACACACGGAAGACACGGAAAGATGAGGTGAAATCACTCGGCGCGGACGGCGAGGAGTTCGACGAGTTGGGTGAGGACGCGGTCACGGTCCCGGCCGGAGAGGGAGAGCGCGAGTTGCGCGAGGAGCAGACCGTAGGGCGCGCCGATGTCGTAGCGGCGACCGGCGATGGAGAAGGCGAGGTAGCGGCGGCGGGCGGCGAGCGTGTGGAGCGCGGGAGAGAGACCGAGGGATTTGTCGGGGGCGGCGGCCTGTTGTTCGTCGAGGATCGCGAAAAGATCCGGGCCGAGGACGTGCAGGCCGAAGAAGCAGAGGTAAAAACCGGCGCGCAGACCGGGGACGATGAGTTGTTGCTCGGCGACGGTGGGCGTGGGTTTTTCGAGGACGGTGTCGATTTGGTAGAGCGGGCGGTCGCCGCCGATGAGTTTGCCGCCAATGGCGCCGTAGGACGTGAGCTGGCTCTCGCGCGTGGGTTGCACGGCGGAGACGGAGGCGTTTTCGGTGACGGCGATGTCGATCAGTTGGCGGGCGCAACTCGTGGTGCCGGAGGCGACGTGGAGGTGATCGCCCACGAGGTGGAGGAAAGGTTGGTCGCCGACGAACTCGCGGCCGCAGAGGATGGCGTGGCCGTAGCCGCGGGCGGCGGGCTGGGCGATGAAACGCACGCGAGAGCGGAGGGCGCCGCAGGCCTCGGCGTAAGCGGTTTCGTCACCCGGGCAAACGATCACGCAGAATTCCTCGATGCCGGCGCCGGCGGCTTCCTCGAGGACAATCTGAAGGGCGGACTTCGTCTCGCCGTGCTGGTCGATCAGGGTTTGCAGCGGGAGCGTGCGTTGGCGCGGATTCGCGGCGGTGACGAGGGCTTTGCGGATAGGCATGGGACAGAGCGGAAGTGGAGGCGTGACGACAGTCGGTCGCGGCGGGCGGTTCAACTGGAAAGGCGGGGACGGGTAATGACCGCGGCGATTGACGGTGTGGGCTTTTGTGCTACTTCTGACCCTCCATGCCCTCGAAAACGGTCGCCAAAAAAAGCTCGGCGCGCTCCCCGCGCGCGAAGGCGCCGCGTGTTTTGACGGGCACGGTGTATATCACCCGACAGGTGCATTTTAACTCGGCGCACCGACTCTACAATCCGACGAAGAGTCAGGCGTGGAACACGCAGCAATACGGGTTGTGCACGAACCCGCACTGGCACGGGCACAACTACGTGCTGGAAGTGACACTGCGGGGACAGCCCGATCCGGAGACGGGCTACATCGTCGATCTCGGCGAGTTGAAGCGGATTTTGCACAAGGCGGTCGTCGACAAGTGCGACCATCGCAACCTGAACGACGAAGTGGATTTTCTGCGCGGAATCATTCCCTCGACGGAGAATCTCGTGATCGCGTTTTGGCAACAAATCGAACCGCTGATTCCGGCGGGCAAACTGCACTGCGTGCGGCTCTACGAGACGCCGCGCAACTTCGCCGAGTATTTCGGCCAGGATGCGGGGGCACCGATCTAACTTTCAATCTATCTGCCGAACTTGGCCCAGTGCGGTTGTTATCGTCCCCAACCGTCCGGCCGTTTGCCCAACGAAAAAACGACATGAAGAAGAAACCGATGTATTTGCACGAGACGGCCGGTGGAGTGCCGCCGCTCGTCAACCGCACCCTCGATACCGCCTTCAAGGCCGACACCGCCTACCGCGAATCGCTGCCCGACATGATGGAGGCGGTGAACGCTGCCGACGGTGCACGTGTGCCGATCCAACAGGTGGGCTGCGCGAATTTTCGGCTGCCGCTGACTTTTCGCTCGGCGAACGGAAAATTGCACACACTCGAGACGAGTGTGACGGGGACGGTTTCCCTGCAGGCCGGGCTCAAGGGGATCAACATGGGGCGCATCATGCGTTCGTTTTACGAGCACGCGGACGAGGTGTTCACGTTCGAGGTGTTGCGCAAACTGCTGCTGAAATACCAGCGGAAGATCGACACCTTCAACGCGCGCATCCGGTTGGCGTTTTCGTATCCGATGATGCAGCCGAGTCTGCGCAGCGGGTTGGCGGGCTGGCAGTATTACCGGGTGGCGTATGAGGCGACTATGGACCGGGAGGGGAAATTTCGGCGCGTGATCGAGTTTGATTTTGTGTATTCGTCGACTTGTCCGTGCAGCGCGGAACTCGCGGAGCACGCGCGGCAGACGCGCGGCGTCTACGCGACGCCGCATGCGCAGCGCTCGAAGGCGCGCGTGCGCGTGGAACTCGCGGCGGGAAAATCGCTCAGCATCGAGGACCTCCAGCGGCATTGCGCGAACGCTCTCAAGACCGAGACGCAGGTGATGGTGAAGCGCGAGGACGAGCAGGCTTTTGCCGAGCTCAATGGCGCGAACATCAAGTTCGTCGAGGACGCGGCGCGGTTGCTGTATCAGGAGCTCGCGAGCGACAAGCGCATCGCGGATTTTGAGGTGGCGTGCTCGCACCTCGAGTCGCTGCATTCGCATGACGCGGTGAGCGTGATCGCGAAGGGTGTGAAAGGCGGCTTTACGGCGGACTTCCGGGATTTTGGGTCGCTGATTTGCTGAGGACCGGGGTGCCCACGGAACACACGGAACACACGGAACACACGGAAACCGCAGACAAGATTTATGAGTAAGCCTGTTGTTTTGATCACCGGGGCGTCGCAGGGGATTGGTGAAGCCATCGCGAAGGTCTTTGCGAAGGAGGTGCGCGGGGTGCGGTTGGCGCTCGTGGCGCGGAATGAGAAAAACCTCGCGGCGGTGGCACGCGCGTGTGGGAAGCTCGCGGGTCGGGACGGGGCGAAGACGGTGGAAACATTCGGCTGCGATGTGGCGGAGGAGGCGGCAGTCACGGCGATGGCGGCGGCGGTGATGAAGCGATTTGGCCGCGTGGATGTGGTCGTGAACAATGCGGGCGTGTTTGCGGGGGCGCCGTTTGCCGAGACGGCGGTGGCGGAGTTTGACCGCATCGTGGCGGCGAATTTGCGTAGTGCGTTTTTGGTCACGCGGACTTTTCTGCCGGCAATGGTGGAGCGGAAGAGCGGCGATGTGTTTTTCATGAGCTCGATCGCGGGGCTCGACGCTTACCCGAACGGTGCGGCGTATTGTGCGGCGAAGTTTGGCGTGACGGGACTCGCCAAGGTGCTGCGCGCAGAGACGAAGGACAAGGGGGTGCGCGTGTGCTGCGTGCATCCGGGGGCGACGTGGTCGCCATCGTGGAGCGCGAGCGGCGTGAAGCCCGAGCGGATCATGCCGGCGGCGGATGTGGCGCGGGCGTTTTTGGATGTTTACCGGCTGACGCGGAATACGGTCGTAGAGGAGATCGTGCTGCGGCCGCAGTTGGGGGATTTGTGAGCGGGCGGTGTGGCGGAGGACGGACCGCACGTTAACACGTGCGGCTACGGGCGTGTGCGGCTACGGGTGGGGCTTCGCGGAGGTGGGGTTGGGGGCGAGGCGCACGGTTTGCTCGGGCTGCTTGGGCAGAAAAACGAGGGTCTGCTGGCGATTGCCGTCGCGGAGGTGGAGGGAGTTGAGCTGATCGGCGAAGCGGGCGCGGAGGACGGTGTAGTCGACGCGGGCGCCGTCGACGCCGGACGGGAGCGCGATTTCGAAGTAGAGCCAAAGCTCGTTGGCGGCGTCTTTGAGTTCGCGGCCGATGAGCCGTTGTGAGGCGAGCGTGCCGTCGCGGGTTTTGACGGTAAAGTGCTCGATAAGGTAGGCGCGCGCGAGGGCGTCGAGTTCGGCGCGGGGCGTTTTTTCGAGGGAGATTTTTTTGCCGGCGAGATCGCTGAGGGCGGCTTCGAAGTCGTCGGCGAAGACGCGCAGCGAGACTTCGAGCTTTTTGGTGGTGCGGTTGTAGTCCGCTTCGGCCGTCGAAGTATGGATCGGGTGCGCGAATGCCGAGGAAACGGAAACGAGGAGCGCGAGTAAGACGCGGAGCGGGCGGAAGTGCACGACTCAGGGTTGAGCGGCTTTCTCGGTCTTTTCGTTTTTCTCCGGCTTTTCCGGCTTCGTGACTTCGCGCATCTGGTTGCGGGCGGGCTCTTCCTTGAAGAGTTGGAACTTTGTTTTCACGGGGCGGCGCGGCCAGAAGTTGTTTTCGATGTCGCAGTCGACGAGTTCTTGGCGTGGGTCGAAGGTCACGGCCTTCAATTCTTTCTTGGTCATGATGAGCTTCGCGGCTTTCTCGGTGTTGAAGCGCCAGATTTCAGCGGGGAGTTTGCGTTCTTCGGTCGAGCCGTCGGTGTAGTCCAGTTTCAATATGAGGGGCGTGAGAAGACCGCCGAGGTTGGAGAATTCGATCAGGTAGAAATTGCGCTCGGTTTTGAGGAGGGCGGGATCGATTTTGGCCTTCTTGAGTTCGCCGATGAGGGCTTCGTATTTCTTTTTGTCGCTGGGGAGGACGGAGGCTTTGTCGAAGTCGTCGTAGAAATCCTTCAGCTCGGGGAAACGGTCGATGCGCTTGGGGAGGGCGGCGTTGCGCTCGCGGGTGAGCGTGGTGGGGAGGGCATCTTTTTCCGCTTTGGTCTTTGGGATTTCCACGGCGGGATCGCGGGAGTCGAGTTGCAGCCACTTGACCTGCTCGATGGAAACGTCGACGCGGTCGGTGCTGTAGAACCAGCCGCGCCAGAACCAATCGAGATCGATGCCGCTCGCGTCTTCCATGGAGCGGAAGAAGTCGGCGGGCGTGGGGCGCTTGAACATCCAGCGTTGGGCGTAGGTCTTGAACGCGTGGTCGAAGAGTTCGCGGCCGAGGATGTGTTCGCGGAGGAGATTGAGGGCGACGGTGGGCTGGGCGTAGGCGTTGAAGCCGAGTTCGGCGATGGACTCGGAGTTGGTCATGAGCGGCACGCGATCCGTGCGACGCATGTAGTCGGGCATCTCACGTTCGTTGCGGCGCTGCGGGTAGTCTTTTTGCCACTCTTCCTGCGCGAGCATCTGCACGAAGGAGTTGAGGCCCTCGTCCATCCACGTCCACTGGCGCTCGTCGGAATTGACGATCATGGGAAAGTAGTTGTGGCCGACCTCGTGGATCACGACGCCGATGAGGGCGAATTTGGTGCGCTCGGGGTAGGTGCCATCGTCTTCGGGGCGCGGGCCGTTGAAACAGATCATCGGATACTCCATGCCGCCGATGGGGCCGTGCACGGACCACGCGACGGGATAGGGATATTGGAACGTGTAGCGCGAGTAGACTTCGATGGTGTGGGCAATGGCATGCGTGGAATATTTGTCCCAGAGCGGCATGCCTTCTTTCGGATAGAGCGACATCGCCATCACCGGCGGGCGATACATGCGATCGGCGATTCCGCCGGCGCGCACGGGCGTGGGCGGATAGGTGGCGCCGGTGACTGCCATGGCGTCCCAGATGAATTTACGCGAGGAGGCGAAGGCGAAGTCGCGGACGTTTTCGGCTTTGAAGATCCACGTTTTCTTCGCGGTGGATTTCGCCTTTTCGGCAGCGCGGGCTTCTTCGGGCGTGACGATGAAGACGGGTTTCTTGGTTTCGCCCTGCGCCTGTTTCAGGCGCTCGCGTTGGGCGGGTGTGAGGACGTCGTCGGGATTTTGCAGGACGCCGGTGGCGCCGACGACGTGATCGACGGGGGTGGTCAGGCGGACGGTGTAGTTGCCAAATTCGAGCGTGAACTCACCGGTGCCGAGGAACTGTTTGTGCATCCAGCCGGCGTAGTCGGTGTAGGCGGCGAGGCGAGGGAACCACTGGGCGATGGTGTAGATGCAGTTACCGTCTTTCTCGAAAAACTCGTAGCCGGTGCGCTCGTTGAGGCGCTTGGCGTCGTTGATGGGGAAAGCCCAAGTGATCTTGAACGCGAAGTTGGCGCCGGGGGCGAGCGGGGTGGGGAGGTCGATGCGCAGCATCGTCTTCACGACGGTGTGGGCGAGCGGTTGGCCGGTGGCGTCGGTGACGCCGGAGATCGTCATCGCGCCATCGTAGGATTCCTGCGCGAGCATACGGTCGAGGGCACCGTAGCTGACTTTGTTGGCATCGACGCCGCGACGGGTGTTGGGCACGGCGCGGGAGTCGGCGTTGTGGGCCTGGTAATTCTGATCGAGCTGGAGCCAGAGGTAGGCGAGGGCGTCGGGCGAATGATTTTGGTAGGTGATCGTGGCGGAGCCGCTGATACGGCGCTGCACATCGTCGAGTTCGACGGCGATGTCGTAATCGGCGCGGTTTTGCCAGTAGGCGGCACCGGGTGCGCCGGCGGCGTTGCGTTGGGCGGTGGGCGTGGGGAGGAGTTGGTCGAGCTGTTGGAATTTCTCGACGGGCGCACCGCCGGGGGCGGCGGAGGCGGAAGTGACGGCGAGGAGCGAAACGAGCAGGCGGAGGCAGCGCGAGCGGTGGGACATGGCGGGCGACGATGCCCGGGAAGCGGCTCGGGGCCAGACTAAGTTGAGGGACGGAAGAGTCGCAGTAGACCGCGTTGTAGAAACGCGGGGCAGTATCAGAGCAGCGTGCCTTGGTCGCCTCCGGCGGCAGCCTTGAGGCCGACGGCGGCGTAGCCTTTGGCGGTGAGGATGCGGCCCTGCGGGGTGCGTTGGAGGTAGCCTTCTTGGATGAGGAAGGGCTCGTGCACTTCTTCGAGGGTCTCCGCTTCTTCGCCGACGGCGACCGCGATGGTGGTCATACCGACGGGGCGACCGCCGTAGTTTTCGGCCATCACGCGGAGCATGCGTTTGTCCATTTCATCGAGGCCGGCGGCGTCGATTTCGAGGAGTTCGAGCGCGGCAGCGGCGACGGGTTGCGTGATTTTTCCTTTGGCGCGTTCCTGCGCGTAGTCGCGGCAGAAGTTGATGAGATTATTGGCAACGCGTGGCGTGCCGCGGGCGCGGGTGGCGATCTCGGCGGCACCGCCGGCGTCGATCGTGACTTTGAGGAGGCCGCAACTGCGTTGGACGATGCCTTCGAGGGTGGCGTGGTCGTAGTAATCGAGGCGCGTCTGGAGGGTGAAGCGAGAGCGGAGCGGAGCCGTGAGCAGGCCGCTGCGCGTGGTGGCGCCGACGAGCGTGAAGCGGGGAATCGAGAGGCGGACGCTGCGGGCGTTGGGGCCTTGGTCGATCATGATATCGAGGCGAAAATCCTCCATCGCACTGTAGAGATATTCCTCGACGGTTTTTGGGATGCGGTGGATTTCGTCGATGAAGAGGATGTCGCCTTCTTCAAGATTGGTGAGGAGGCCGGCGAGGTCGCCGGCTTTTTCGATGACGGGGCCGGAGGTGACGCGGACGGCTTTACCGAGTTCGTTGCCGAGGATGAAGGCGAGGGTGGTTTTGCCGAGGCCGGGCGGGCCGGATAGAAGAATATGGTTGAGCGCCTCGCTGCGTTTCTTCGCGGCGCCGACCATGACTTGGAGGCGTTCGACGGTTTTCGCTTGGCCGGTGAAATCGGAAAACGAGAGCGGACGCAGCGCGGCCTCGGCCGGCGAGACGGGTGCCGCGAGAGCTTGGGAGAGAAAATCGGTGCCTTTAGCGGGCTCTTTGGCCATAGCGAAAGTAGGCGAAGGCGTGGCCCTGAAAGCAATTCACTTTGCGAGGGGAACGCGCGGACTGCCGGTGCGCCGCGTGAAGGCCGGCAGGTTTGGATTCAGGGGCGTCGAGGGCAGGTGGTCTTCGCACCACAGGGCTTTCTTCGGCGCCAAGGCTTCAGGCTGGTCCAGCGAAGCGATGGAGAAATCGATCGAGGCGGCTTTGACGCTGGATTGAAACAAAACTTGCGTGCCGCAACACGGTGCGAAGCCGCGCAGGCGGTGGGCGAACTCGACAATTTTCAATTTCCCGTCGGTCACCTCGAAGTGTTCGCGGTCCACGGTGCCCCAACTTACATAGGGCGCGCCGCTGCTCCTCCGGCAATCGATGCAGTGGCAGTCGAGCAGCGAACGCGGCCGTCGGCGCACCACGTAACGCACTTTTCCGCAGAGGCAGCCGCCAGTTAGCATGGCAGTTATTTCCACTCGAGGTCGGCGCCGAGGCTGCGGAGGTTTTCCACGAAGCGCGGGTGGGCGCGTTTGATGATCTCGGCGTTGCGGACGACGGATTTTCCGGGGATGGCGGCGGCGACCATCGCGAGGGCGACAGCGGCGCGGATGATGTAGGGGGAGTCGACGACGGCGGGGCGCAGCGGGCGGTTGCCGAAGACGACGATGCGGTGCGGGTCGCTCGTGAGGACGTGCGCGCCGAACTTCGCGAGCTCGGGCATCCAGGCGAAACCGTTTTCGTAAACTTTGTTCCAGAAGTGAATCGTGCCGTCAGCGCGCGTGCTGAGCGCGATGAGGAGCGGGAGCAGATCGACGGAAAAATACGGCCACGGGGCGGCTTCGATCTTCGGCAGGAGGTTGGCGGTGAAGGGCGTTTCGATGACGAGCTTCTGGTTGCGGCGGACGATGGCGGTGTCGCCGTCATGCTCGACGACGACGCCGAGTTTGGCGAAGGCGCGCGTGATGAGGTCGAAGTGATGCGGGAGCGATTTCTTGACCGTAACTTCGCCGCCGGTTATCGCGCCGAGGGCGAGGAAGGTCACGATCTCGTGGTAATCGCTGTTGATCGTGATGGTGGCGCCGTGGAGTTTTTTCACGCCGGTGATCTCGATCATCGAGGTGCCGAGGCCTTTGATCTTGGCGCCCATCGCGACGAGGGCGGCGCAGAGGTCTTGGACGTGGGGCTCGCTGGCGGCGTTGACGAGGGTGGACTTTCCCTTCGCGAGGGCGGCGGCCATGGCGAAGTTTTCCGTGACGGTGACCGACATGTAGTCGAGCCAGTGGCGGGCGCCTTGGAAGCCGTCGGGGAGCGCGATGACGAGCGGGTCGCCGTGGTGGATGACGGCACCGAGGGCGCGGAGAATGTCGAGGTGCGGGTCGATTTCGCGGACACCGAGCGAGCAGCCTTTGGAGTTGGCGTGAATCGTGATCTTGCGAAGGCGATTCAACAGGGCCGGGTAGAGGAGCACCGTGGAACGCATGTCCTGCGGAAGCTCGTCGTTGACGAGGTTGCTGCGGAACGTCGCGTGGTCGACGCGCATGACGCCGGTGTCGCGGTTCCAATCGATCTTCGAGCCCTGGCTGCGGAAGAAGGTGACGAGTTTGTCGAGGTCGGTGATGTCGGGGACGTTCTTCAGCGTGACGGGCTCGTCGGTGAGCAGCGTGGCGCAGAAGATGGGCAGCACGGAGTTCTTGTTGCCGGAGGGCGTGATGACGCCGCTGAGGGGCTTGCCGCCGTTGACGATGAGATCGGCCACGTGAGTTGAGAGCTGAGAGTTGAGAGCTGAGAGATCGGAAGGCTGAGAGCCAAGAGCTCAGAGCTGAGAGACGGAAAGGGACGGAAAAGAAAAAGGCGTCCGCGGGTGCGGACGCCTTTGAGATGCGCGGGGGGGCGCGGGTCGGGCAAGATTTAACGCGTGAGCTTGCTCAGATCGCGCCGCCGCCCTGCTGGCCTTCGGGGCGAGGACCACCGCGATCGCCGCGGTCGCCACCTTCGCCGCGGAAGCGTCCGCGGCCGCCACGACGACGGCGGCGTCCGCCGCCATCACCGCGGTAATCACCGCCGCCGCCTTGACCCTCAGGACCTTCGTCGCGGGGATCGGGGTGCTGGAAGTTGGGATCGCGCGGACCGCGGCCTTCGCCACGGTAGCCACCGCGATCACGGCCACGGCCGCCGCGGCCACCGTCGCGACGGTCGCCACCGCGGTCGCCATCACGGCGCGGTTCGCGGTCGCCGGTTTGATCGGCGGGTGTGGCGGCGGGTTTCTTGCCGCCGAAGAGACCTTTGAGCCAACCGAAGAAGCCGCCCGATTTTTTCTCGGGGGCAGGAGCCTCAGTGCGGGCGGGGCGATCCGAGCGGTCGTCGCGCGGTTGGTAGGGCTGATTCGAGCGCGGCTCGTATTTGCGGTCCTCGCGGCGAGGCTCGCGCGGGGCGAAGGGCTTCGGCTCGCGGGGTTCGCCGGGACGGGCATCGGCTGCGCGGTTTTCGCGATCGTCGCGACGGCCTTTTTCCGTGCGGAACGTCGGACGGTCTTCGCGGCGGGCGGCGGGGGCAGCGTCAGCCGCGGGAGCGGCGGACGGAGCTTCCCAGTTCACCGCGGCGCGTTTTTCGCCGCCCTGCGGCGGGAGGATGTTCAGCGCGGGCTTGGGTGCGGGAGCGGCCGCGGGACCGTCGAGCGGGAACAGGTCGCCCGTGGGGGCGGCCGGTGGGACGACGGGAGCCGGGGCTGCGGGGGCAGCCTCGACAGCGGCGGGAGGGGTGACAGGAGCGGCCTGCGGGGCGGGCGCCGGCGCGGGGGCGGCGGCGGGGGCAGGCTCGTTGACGACGGGTGCGCTCACGGTGGTTTCACCGGTGAACGGGTTTACATACTCGCTCTTCGAGGTGATGACCTCGAGGGCGCTGGGTTTGTAACCGCTCGGAGCGGCTTTGCCGGCGGCGGAGGCCGCGGGGGGCGTGACACGTTTACCACGGTTGAGGCCGGAGCCCCGGGTGGTGCCGAACGTGCCGAACGGCTGAGTCGCGGCGGGCGTGGCGCCGCTCGCCGCCGGAGCGGGAGTCGGGGCCGGGGCCGGTGCGCCGGACTGATCTTGATCTGACATGTGCTGTGTTTTTGTGCTGAGGCGCTCGGCCCGCGAAGGCGGGGAGCGGCCGGTTTTGGTGGGCACACACGGAGCGCGGGAAACGCGCTCGACGCGTGCATGAAGGGCGCAGCGTCGCGGCTGGCGCCCGGCGGAGCAACTGCAAACTCGGGCGCGCCCGAAGGCGGGCTTGCCAGCGCCGGAGCGGTTTTACAGCGTCGCGGCCATGGACAAACTCGAAGAAATTTTCCGGATGCAGGACGCGTTAAACCAACGGATCGGCGTCAATCTGCCGCCGCCAACCGACGAGGAAAAGGCCAAGTGGATTCTCAACTACACGCGGGCGATGCAGCAGGAAACGGCCGAGTTGATCGACAGCGTGCCGTGGAAGTGGTGGGCGAAATACCAGAAGTTTGACGAGCAGAACGCGAAGGTGGAGGTCGTAGACCTGTTTCACTTCCTCGTGTCGCTCGCGCAGACGCTGGGCATGACGGCCGACGATGTTTACCAAGCCTATCTCAAGAAAAACGCCGTGAACCATCAGCGGCAGGACAGCGGTTACGTGAAAAAGGACGAGGCGGACTCGAAGCACATCTGAGGGCGCCAGGTAGTGGCCGCATCGCAATTTCGCAGACCGACAAGGCGGCTGGTAATTGTCCTATTAACCCGATGCCCACCAGAGGCGGCTTATTTCGTCGGCGCGTTGGGATGTTTTGAAAAGTATTCCCTGAGCGCCTGCTGTTTGTAGAGCTCCGCGTCAGCTTTCCGGCGTAGGTCCCCTTCGCGGCCGTTGCCCAAATGACGCAGGAGGTCTTTCCATTCTGTGGTCGGTTCGCGACCCTGTGAGCGAAACAGGCCATAGCCCCAGAGTATATAGTTCAGAAATTCAGGAGGAGGGAAGTCGTCGACGATTGCCGGAATATAAACCACGTCACCGTCGGTGAGCCGGAAGGCCCTGTTGTAGTTTCGCAGTTCGGAGGCAGCATCGATCGTCTTGGTGTCTATCGTGCCGTCCGGTAGAGTGCGTTTGACGCGAATCTTGCCAGGCGAGCCTGCGTCGCCGATGCCGCCGGCGGCAACGAGGAGGTCCAAAATCGAGGCGTCTGCTGGCAGTTGGAATTTGTGGTTGAGGTCGCGTTTTTCTGTTTCGGCACGTCTATGATCCGCAATGGCGCCGACGGCGTAGACAGTGATGGTCTTCGTCGCAGGTTGAGCAGCGAAAACGTTCACGAGACAGCACAAAGATAAGACGACGAGCTTCATGAAAGAAAGCGATTGGGCGCGCGCTCCGAGAGGGTAGCATGGGTCCGGTCGCCAACCGGCGCGGCTTCTTTTTTGGGGGTTAGCGCGAGACGACAAAGGCCGCGGTCACATCGACGGCGGTTTCGCCGGCTTCGATCACGCGGGCGCGGAGCTTGAGCTTCGCTTTGCCGTAGCGGTCGAGGGCGTCTTTAAATTCGGCGATGGCGGCTTGCGCGGGGCGCTCGCAGATGGCGCGGAGATCGCCGATCACGGGTCGGCGGTAGGCGGCGCGGCTCTCTTTAACAACGATGCTCCACTCGGTCTTGTCGGCGCCTTTTTCGTTTTTCATCAGCTCCCACACGACGCCGTAGCCGGCGAGGGTGGCGAGGGAAACGAGGCTGCCGCCGAACGCGGTGTTGAGGGAGTTTTTGTTCTGTTCCTTCGGGGCGGTGAGGGTCAGCGCGCGGGCGTCGCTCACTTCCACGCCGACGCCCATCGCTTTCGCGAGCGGGATCATCTCGTGGAGGAAAAGCTCCAGGGCGGGCACCTTAACCGATTTCATGGACGGGGACGTTGTAGGGTTTTTATCGGCGCGTCAAAGCCTCAACCGGAGGACTTTTTGACGTAAATCCCTCTGCGCCATTTGACGCCGGAGAGCGGGGCGGCTCATTCGGCGCCTCATGATCTCCCCGGGCAAGAAACTGAAAACCAACTTCAAACTGAAAATCGTTCAAAACGGCGCCGAGAGCGAAGCGCTGTTCGGCGACCTGCTGACGCGGCGCACAATCGTGTCGGTTTACATGAAGAACAACACGGGCAGTTGCGATAAACAGAACGACAGTCTCGCCGCCCACGCGGCCGAATTTGCGAAGGCGGGCTACAACCTCATCGCGATCAGCCGCGACACGTGCGGTTCTCACCTCAAATACGCCGCGAAGAAAAAAATCGGCTATACGCTCGCGAGTGATCCGGGCGATCTGTTTGCGAAGGCGGCAGACTCCATCGTTGAAAAATCGATGTATGGGAAAACTTATCTCGGGCCGGCGCGGGCCGCGTTTGTCTTGGACAAAGACGGCACGGTGCTCGCCGTCGCGGAGAAGGTCGACACGGCGGACCACGCGGCGCAGTTGCGCGCGCTGATCGCGACGTTGTAGGCGGGGCGGCACGGGCGGGAAACGCTGTCGGATCGGTCGTTGCGGCCCGCGCGGCATTGCGCTCACTACGTCTTCCATGGCCCCGATCTCACGCCGCATCCGCACGCTCCTGCTGCTCGCAGCAGCGCTGGGCGGTGCAGTGTGGTATTCGAATGTGCAGAGCGAGGTGCCGCGTGGAGCGGAGGGTAACGAGTTAGGAGCGGAAATGAAGGTGAGTGCGCCGACCGAGGAAAACGTGCGCGCGGTGCAAGTGGCCGGTGTGCCGCAGGATTCCCTGCGATTTGGGGCGGGGGCGTTGTTTTCCTACGAGCGACCACCGGCGCGGGAGGAAATCGCGCGGCTGGATCGGGCGCTCGCCGCGCCGTCACGGGAGCGGCACTACGTCCGCGTGAACACGGACTGGCTCGCCGGCAAGGCGTCGCCGTTTTGGAAGAAGGCGGGCACGGGGCGCGTAGTCTGGCCGTTGCCGGACGGGAGCGAGCTCGCGGTGGTGATCGAGAGCAGCGCGATGCTGGGAGCGGATCGTTTCACGAGCACGGGGCGCGTGGAGGGGCGCCCGGACAGTCGCGCGGTGTTCGCGTGGAATGCAGGCTACCTCCACGCCACGGTCGACGACGGCGAACGGGGCAATCATGTGCTGCGCGTGGCGACTGCGGAGTATGCGCAAGTCTACCGGGTCGATCCCGATCTGGTGGCGCCGTGCGGTGGACAAAAAAAAGCGGTCGTTGACGGGGCCGTGCTCGCGGCCGCGGCGCGGCGGGCGGCGCGCGGTGCGGAGATTGGGCAACATGTGGAGCCGATGCCGGCGACGGATGGACCGGCGGGCGTGGACGTGCACGCGATGATGGCGGTGACACAGGACGTGCTGGCGACGATGACGGGCGCGGCGCGGCTGGCCGCGCTCCAGAGTGCGTTTGATGCGGCCTTCGTGCGCGTGAATGCGGATCTGGCGGCGAGCCATGTGTCTGTGCGCGTGAAGCTCGTGAAGATCGCCGAGACGACTTACGACGAGACGAAAAGTGCCAGCAACCGCGTGCAGGACGATGCGCTCACGGCGTTGCAGAGTTCCACGGACGGAAAGATGGACGAGCTTCACGCGCTGCGCGACCAGAGCGGGGCGGACCTCGTGTGCCTCCTGGTGAACCGCGCGGATTTCGCGAGCAGCGGGCTGGCGTTTGTGATCGACCAGCCGGGCGGCACGACGAATGCGGAGTTCGCGTTTTCGGTGCTCCAATACGGCGTGCTCTTCGGGACGCGCTATCTCTCGCACGAATTCGGCCACTCGTTTGGCTGCGCGCACGATCGCGAAAGCGCGCTCTCGCCGGGGGCGTATCCCTACAGCTACGGCTACCGGTTTTTCGGCGCGGACGGGCAGCGCTACCGCGACATCATGGCTTATCCGCCCGGCATCGAACTCGGTTATTTTTCCAACCCGAACGTGATCGCGCCGGAGCCGGTGAGTGCGCCCATGGGTATTCCGGCAGGGCGTGCCGGAGAATCCGATACGGCGCGCACCATCGAGCAGGCGGCGTTCGAGGTGGCGGGTTACCGGCTGCAAACGCAGGCGCCGCCCGCGGCGGGCACGTTGATCAATGTCGCGACGCGGGCCACGGCGGGCCCCGAGGCACGCGCGGTGATCGCGGGATTTACCGTCACCGGAACGCAGCCGAAGGCGATGCTCCTGCGCGCGGCGGGGCCGGCCTTGACCGCGTTTGGCGTGAACGACGCGCTGGCGGCGCCGATGCTCGAACTCTACTCCGGCGCGACGCGGATTGCGGAAAATGCGCGCTGGTCGGCGCAGGCCAATGCGGACGAAATCACCGCGGCAGCGTCGGCGGCGGGCGCGTTTGCGTTCGCTCCGGGCAGCGCGGATGCGGCGCTCTTGGTCACGCTCGCACCGGGCGCCTACACGACGCTTGTGCGAGGGCCGGCGGCGATGGGTGCGGTGTTGATCGAGGCGTATGAGACGACGAGTGGGGCGGGCCGGATCGTAAATCTTTCGACGCGGGCGCTTGCGGACAAGAGCGGGCACCCGATCGTGGCGGGCTTTGTGGTGCGCGGTGGAGTGGGTGCCCCTTCGACGGGCTCAGGGCAGGTGACGAAACGGATTTTGGTGCGCGTGCTCGGGCCGTCGTTGGCGCGGGCGCCGTTTGCGCTGACCGAGGCGATGGACGATCCGTTCATGGAGATCCGCGATTCCGCGGGTGCGCTGGTGCTGCGCAACGACGATTGGAGTTCGGGCGCGGAGGGCGGCGCGAGTCCGGTGAATGATTTCAAGCCGGTGGTGCGTTACTACAACGAGAAGCAGATTGCGGCGACGGGGTTTGCTCCGGGCAACCGCCGGGAGCCGTGCCTGCTGATGGATCTGCCGGCGGGCAGCTACTCGGTAGTGGTGACGCCGTTCGAGCTATTGCCGGACTCGCCGGCGCTGCCGGGCGTCGCAATCGTCGAGGTCTACGAAATCGGCGCGCCGTAGCGCGGGCTTGATTTGGATCAAGGCGTGTGGGGCGAGGCTTCCGCAGAATAGCGAAATGGTTTTCGCAACACAGAATTCGAGCGGCGACGCGACTTCCCCGGAACGGGGCGGCAAAGGCGCACAATGGTGGAACGCGATTGCGCCGCGCGAGCATGGGAGCTGGTCGCTGGCGTTTGAGCCGCTGGTCTTCGGGCTGATCGCGGCACCGTCGGTGGCCGGGGCGGGTTTGGCGGTGGCGGTGGTGGCGGCGTTTCTTGCGCGGCGACCGCTGCGGTCGATCTGTCGCGCCGCGGAGGCGAAGGAGCGGGCGCCGGTGGTTGGTCCATTGGTGGCGCTGGGTGCGCTGGCGATAGTGGCCTTCGGCGGGGCGGTGTGGGTCGGCGGGACGGCGTGGCTCGGCTGGCTGCTGCCGACGGCGGCGGCGGGGGCGGTGTTTTTGTATTTCGATCTGCAGGCGGCGGGACGCGAAGGCGTGGCGGAGGTGGCCGGTGCCGGGGCGTTCGCGTGGGTGCCGGCGGCGATGGCGGCGGCGGCGGGATGGGAATCTGCGGCGGCGGGTGCGCTCGCGGTGGTGATGCTCGGTCGCGCGGTGCCGACGGTGCTCGCGGTGCGCGCGTATTTGCGCGCGGCAAAGACGGGGGACGATCAATCTGGAGCGGCGATCGCGACGTCGGTAGGCGCGCTCGTCGTCGGGGTTGCGCTCGTGCGGCGCGGACTCGCGCCGACGGCGGCCGCGGGGCTGCTGGCGTTGCTGGCGCTGCGCACAGGTGGGCTGCTGGTGTGGCCGCGGCCGGTGTGGCGGGCGCGCACGCTCGGGATGATCGAGACGGTGCTGGGTATCGCGTTTGTGCTGGGCGCCGGGCTGGCGTGGCGCTGACGCCGGCGTGTCCGGAGAGTGGAGACGCGATTTGCTTGATGGGCGTCAAGGCGGGCGCAGGCCGGATGTGCGAGAGTGGAGCCGTTCCCTCCAACTTCTTCCACTTATGAAAACCTCCTTCCTCTTTGCGCGGCGCTGCGCGGTGCTCCTTTCACTTCTCACCGGTTTGGGTGCCTTGGTGCCTGCCGCCTCAGCCTCCGAGGGCACGGTGCTCGCCAAGCCAGGCGGTGCGCCCATCGCACCGGAGTTGCCGCTGGAAGTCGCGGTGCTCACGCGCGCGCCGAATGTGCCGCCGCCGATCGGTCGGAAACATGCCGCGAAAGTGGTCGTGAACCTCGAGGTGAAGGAGGTCACGCAACGGCTGGCCGACGGCGTGGAGTTCACGTTTTGGACGTTTGGTGGCGAAGTCCCCGGACTCTTCATCCGCGTGCGCGAAGGCGATGTCGTCGAGTTTCACCTGAACAACCACCCGAGTTCGAAAATGCCGCACAACATCGATCTCCACGCCGTGACCGGTGCGGGCGGTGGTGCGGCCTCGTCGTTCACGGCGCCGGGACATTCGTCGCAGTTCACGTTCACGGCGCTGAACTCGGGTCTGTATGTCTACCACTGCGCGACAGCGCCGGTGCCGATGCACATCTCGAACGGCATGTATGGGCTCATCCTCGTCGAGCCGAAGGAAGGCCTGCCGCCGGCGGACCGCGAATACTACGTGATGCAGGGCGATATTTACACGCAGGGTGCGACCAACGAGGCAGGCCTGCAGGCATTCGACAACGTCAAGGCCATGGATGAGCGCCCCACGTATGTCGTATTCAACGGCTCGGTCGGATCACTCGTTGGCGACAAGGCCCTACAGGCGAAAGTCGGCGAAGTGGTGCGCCTCTACTTCGGCGTGGGCGGACCGAATCTGACATCGTCGTTTCACGTGATCGGCGAGATCTTCGACCGCGTTTGGACCGAAGGTGGTATGAAACACGTGCAGGAAAACGTGCAAACGACGATGGTGCCGGCGGGCGGCTCGGCGATTGTCGACTTCAAGGTCGACGTGCCCGGCACGTTCATCCTCGTGGACCACTCCCTGTCGCGGGCATTCAACAAAGGTGCGCTCGGCATGTTGAAAGTCACCGGCCCGGAAAGTCGCCGCATCTACTCGGGCAAGGAAATCGACGAAGTCTACCTCGGCCAGCAGTCGGCCGCAGGCTCGGCCGCGAGCACGCGGGAGGCGCAGCTCGTCGCGCAAAAAGCGGAGGCCATCGCGAAGAATCCGGAGATCGCGAACATCACGAAGGACATCCAGCTCGAGCGCGGAAAGAAAGTTTTCCTGTCCTCTTGCTTTGCTTGCCACCTTCAGGACGGCAAGGGGCTGCCGGGAGTGTTCCCTCCGCTGGCCGATTCCGATTATCTCAAAGCGGACAAGGAGCGGGCGATCCGCGTCGTGCTAAAGGGCCTCACCGGTCCGATCACCGTCAACGGCAAGCCATATAACAACGTGATGCCGCCGCAGGAGTTCACCGACGACCAAGTGGCCGATGTGCTGACCTACGTGATGAACAGCTGGGGTAACAGCTACGGCACGGTTTCGGCCGACGAAGTGAAACGCGTGCGGCGCGCCGGGCAGTAAACGGGACAAACCCCAAACCAAGTGAACCGCTAATCGGCACTAATCTCCGCTAGTCAGAACCATCGAACCCAATCACCACCGTCCGTGTCCCGGCGATTACGCGGAGCACGCAGACGTCCGCCTCATCCCGCGTCTCAGAAAAACTAGCGGCGATTCGCGGTTCAGCCTTCATCCCAATGACACCTTGCCTCCAGCGCCTCATCGCCGCCTTCGCGCTCGCCCTCGTGGCGAGTGCGACGGCGGCGCGCGCGGAGGATGCGGTGCCGGCGGGCATGGTGGCGATTCCGGCGGGCGACTATGCTCCGCTCATCCGCACCAAGGATGAGCCGGAGCGCGTGGCGGTGGCGGCGTATTGGCTCGATGAACGGCCGGTGACCAACGGCGAGTTCCTCGCTTTCGTCCGTGAGAACCCAAAGTGGCGGCGTTCGCGAGTCGGTCCACTCTTTGCGGATACGGGCTATCTGGCCGACTGGTCCGGTGACACCGAGCTCGGCCCGCGCAGCCCGGAGGCGGCGCCGGTCGTGCGAGTGTCGTGGTTTGCGGCGCGCGCCTTTGCAATGTGGGCGGGTAAGCGGCTGCCGACGACCGCCGAGTGGGAGCGGGCCGCGGTGGCCGGATTTACCACGGCGAACGGGGCGACCGAGCCGGGCTTCCCGGCGTATGCTTTGTTGTGGTTTTCCAAACCGACGCCGGACACTTTGCCCGCCGTGGGGTTAGGGCGGCCCAATTTCTTCGGGGCCCGCGATCTGCTCGGCCTCGTCTGGGAATGGGTGGACGATTTCAACACGGCCATGGTCTCCGGCGAATCCCGCGGCGACACCGGTCTGGAGCGCACGCTCTTTTGCGGCGCGGGGGCGGCGAGCGCCCGCGACCTCACCAACTATCCCGCCTTCATGCGCGTCGGGCTCCGCAGCTCCCTCCGCGCGAGTTATGTCGTGCCGAATCTCGGCTTCCGCTGCGCACAATCCTTCTCACCATGAAAACAAAATTATCCTCTCTCTGCCTGACGGCGTGGGCCTTAGGCTGCCCGGTGTTCGCGGCCGAGCCCGCGCCGGCCTGTTGCGCGGCGGCACCGGTGGCTAAAGACGCCCCCGCGTGCTGCGCGGTGGTCGAGAAGAAATCCGCCTGCTGCGACGAACTGGCGGGCGGTGCGCCGCTCACGGCGCGTTCGCTCTACCAGCTCGATGCGCAGTGGACCGACGATGCGGGCAAGCCGTTGCAGCTTGCCGCGTTGCGGGGTTCGCCGGTGGTGGTGGCGATGTTTTTTGCGAGCTGCGAATACGCGTGCCCCGTGCTGGTGCACGATTTGCAACGGCTGCGCGCCGCGCTACCGGAGGCAGTGCGGGCGCAAACGCGGTTTGTGCTGGTGAGTTTCGATGTCGCGCGCGACACGCCGGCGGTGCTGGCGGCCTACCGGAAGAAACTCGAGTTGGATGCCGGTTGGACACTCGTGCGGGGTGAGGCCGCCGCGGTGCAGGATCTCGCGATGCTGCTCGGCGTGAGCTACAAGCAGGATGCGCGCGGGCAATTCGCGCACTCCAATCTCTTCACGGTGTTGAACGCGGAAGGCGAGATTGCGCACCGGCAGCCGGGCTTGCAGGGCGAGATTGGCGATTCCGCCAAGGCGTTAGTGGGCCTGGCGAAAAAATAGACCGGGTGGGGCGGCGCTCGGGCGGCTACGCCGTGGCCAAGCCCTCGCGGAGAGCGTAGCGCGTGAGCTCGGCGACGGAGAAGAGGCCGAGTTTTTGCATCACTCGGCGGCGGTAGGTCTCGGCGGATTTCACGCCGATGCCGAGCGTGGCGGCGATTTCCTTGGTGCGTTGGCCGGCGGCGATGAGGCGGACAACTTCGCGCTCGCGGGGTGAGAGCGGTGGCGTGGTGGCCGGAGTTTCGCGCAGACGACGGTAGCCGGCGAGGAGCGCGGCGTTGGCTTGCGGCGAGAGATAGCGGGTGCCGGCGGCGACGGATGCGATGGCGGCACGGAGTTCGTCGGTCGCGTTGATTTTGAGAATATAGCCCATGACGCCGGCGAGCAGGGCTTCGTCGACACGGAGCGGATCGGCGTCGGATGAGAGCACGATGATGCGGGCGTCGGGGCGGAGCTCGAGGATGCGGCGAGAGACATCGATGCCGTTCGTATCCGGCAAGTGGACATCCATGAGAATGAGATCGAAGGCGGTGTTGGCGACGTGGGCGAGGGCTTCGGCGCCGGACTCGGCGGTGGCGGCGACGGTGAGGTGGAGTTGATGTTCCAACAGGAGGCGGAGCGCCTGGTGAAACATGCGGTGGTCGTCGACGAGCAGGACACTCTTGATCATGGGAGTTGCGGGGAGGGGAGTGCGAAGGCCGGAGCAGTGAAGATGGCGGGGACGGCAGAGCCGTGCAATGGAGGAAACGGCCGCGGCGCGACGAAACGCACCGCGTGCCCGCCTCCCGCGAGGCGGGCGATGGTTGAGTGCGGCTCAGTAGGCGCTTTGGGCGATGCCCTGCATCGTCTCGGGCGCGACGACGCGGCCGATGTCGAGGAGGGTGGTGACCTGGCCTTTGACCTTGGCCATGCCGAGGAGGTAGTCGGTGGAGACGCGGACGCCGAAGTCGGGCGTGGGCTCGATACTATCGGCGGTGAGGATCACGACTTCTTCGACAGAATCGACGATGAGGCCCATTTGCATGGCGTCGCCGGAGGCGAGTTTGACTTGGACGACGACGATGCAGGTGCGCTCGGTGAACTCGGCGTTGAGGCCGAATTTGACGCGGAGATCGACGATGGGGATGACGCGGCCGCGGAGGTTGATGACGCCTTTCACGTAGTCCGGCATTTGCGGGACGGGCGTGATTTTTTGGCAGCGGATGATTTCGCGGACGGTGAGGACGGCGATGCCGTAGGCCTCGTGATCGAGGACGATGGTGAGGTATTTGCCGGCGAGCGTGGTGACGGCGGCGGCAGCGGGGGCGGCGGTGGACATGGCGGAAGAAGTTGCGGGTTAAAAGGAGCCGGGGCGCGACCGGTGGTCGGCCCCGGCGGGGATGGGTCCTTTGGTTCAGCCGTGGAAGTGTTCGTCCTTGGCGTCGGCGCCGGTGTTGGCCGGGGCGTGGGAGTCGGAGAAGCTCAGCTTGTGATCGTGATGCTTGATCGCGTGAGCGGAGGACTTGGCGGACGGAGTTTTGTGCTTGTTCACGCTCGGACTCACAATGGCGTGGGTGGCGGGGCGACCGGTGCCGTGCTTCGCGCCGTCGACGATTGCGAGCAGGTCGGCGACCGACTCCTGCATGACGACTGCCTGGGCGGAGAGCTCCTCGGCGGACGAGGCGGATTCTTCGGCGTTGGCGGCGTTGGACTGGGTGACTTTGTCCATCTGCGAGACGGCGGTGTTCACCTGCTCGATGCCCTGGGTCTGCTCTTTCGACGCGGTGGCGATTTCGGCGACGAGCGCGTCGACCTGGCGGGCCTTGGCGACGATTTCAGAGAGCGAGGCGGCCACCTTGGCGCAGATTTCGACGCCGTTGGCGCTCTTGGCGACGGAGTCTTCGATCTTGCCGGCGGT
>CALRZR010000094.1:0-24564 GCA_943372705.1 Opitutus sp. GAS368
TGTGCCGCTGACGAGCGCCCGATCGAAGACGAACACCAGCAAAGGAGCGGAGGCCATGACTTCTTTGCTGGCCATGCCGAGCAGGCACGCCAGCACCGCCAGCGACTGCCAGACGACCACGCGCGGGCTCTGGACCGAGCGAACGAAGAGGTAAAGGGTGAGCAGATAGAACAACCCGACCAAGGACTCCGCCCGTTGGATGATGTAAGTGACCGACTCGGTTTGCAGGGGATGGACGGCCCAGAGCAGTGCCGTGCAAAAGGCGAGCGAAGTGGCCCCCGGTCCGGCGCCAAAGCGAGTGCGCAAGACGGGGAGGGCAAGGGATCGCCGCAGGATTCCGAAGAACACGAGCGCGGCGAGCATATGGATCACGAGGTTCAGCACGTGATAGCCGGCGACTTCCGAGCCGCCGATGGCGTAGTTGATCGCCAGGGTGAGATTGATCAGCGGACGGCCGTTGACGGTGATTCCGCTGTCGTTGGGCGGATTCAAGACATCCGCCAGCCGCGACAAGTCCAGAATGGTGGGATTCTCTTTGATCGCCGCGATATCGTCGTAAACGAGCGGACCCGAGAAACTGTTATGATAGGCCGCAAACGTGGCCGCCACGAGGACGCAGCCCGCTACAAACGGTGTCCAAACGTTTAGAAGTGAGTGTGGTCGTGGGGCGGGTGGCGCCATACGGGATGTAACCTCGGCGCGGAGCACGCGCGCAACAGAATCCTGCGGCGGGATCGGGCGCGAGTTTGCGATGCGCATGCGACCGCCGGTGCGGGGCGGTCAGGTGCCCGTCGGCGCGCGCGGCGCTGGCGCGAGCGAGCTTTCGAAGGAGCCGGGGGAGGGATTGCGCAGGGCGGCGACGTGGGGTTCGACCTGCTGCCAGAGGGCGGCGGCTTTTTCGGCGACGATGGCGCGGGCTTTGACGAGTTCGATCTCGCGCGCGGCGCGGTTGCTCTCGGCGATCTTGGCGAGGTCGTCGAGGTTGTAGACGAAGACGTTGTCGAGCGTTGAGACGGTCGGCTCGACGTCGCGGGGCAGGGCAAGGTCGATAAAGAAGAGCGGGCGGACGGGGCGTTTGCGGATGGCTGCCTCGGCGGCGGTGTGGGCCACCACGGCGGTCGGTGCGGCGGTGGCGCAGACGACGACGTCGAATTCAGACAGGCGTGTGCCAGTCTGCTCAAAAGGCATGGCGCTCGCGCCGAGCGAGGTGGCCAGTTCCATCGCGTGTTCGAGGCGTCGGCTGGCGACGGTGAGGGCGGCGGCGCCGCGGCTCTGGAAGGCTTTGGCCGTTTTTTCTCCGATGTCGCCGGCGCCGAGGAGGAGGATGCGCGTCTGCGCGAGACTGCCGAAAATGGTGAGGGCGAGATCGACGGCGACGTTGGCGATGCTCACCTGGCCCTCGGTGATGGCGGTCTGGGTGCGAACGTGTTTCGCGGCTTGGAATCCTTTTTGAAACAGGCGGTTCAAGACGCGGCCGGTGGACCGGCGCTCCTGCGCGACGGCGTAGGCGTCTTTGATTTGCCCGAAAATTTCCGTCTCACCGAGCATTTGGGAATCAAGGCCCGCGGCGACTTCCACCAAGTGCTGAACGGCGTGGTGGCCGTGGAGGCGCAGGCAGATTTTCCCGAACGTTTCGCGGTCGAAATTTTGTTTGGAGCAAAACGCCGCGGTGACTTTGCCGACGACTTCGGGGTCGGACGCGACGCCGTAAAACTCGATGCGGTTGCAGGTATTGAGCATCGCGAATTCGTGCAGGCCGGCCATCTGCGGCAGCTCGGTGCGCAAGGACTCCGCGGTAGCCGCCGCGAGGGAGAGTTTTTCCCGCACTTCAATCGGGGCGCGGTGGTGAGTCGCGCCGATGACGAAAAATCCATCGGCGCTCATGGGTGGGCGGCGGGTTTGGAAATCAACGGCCGCGGAGGGTGGGGGCGGGTGACGTTGACGACTTCGAGGGAGAGCAGGGCGACCGGGAAGAGAATGAGACAGGTCCACGCGAACCGGCGACCCAACAGGCGACCGTCGAGGCGCAGCCCGAGGGTGAAGGCGTAGGCGGTCCAGACGGCGGCGGTGCAGAGGATCTTGATGAGATTGGCGCTCCCGGTGTCGCGGATCCAGTAGATCGAGCCCACGCTCAACGCGGTGGCGAGAATGGCGACGCCCATGCCGAGCAGGCGGAGACCGATGTGATCGAGGTCGATGATCGAGGGGAGAAAGGAGACCCAACCACCGAGTTTCTTGGATTTCAGCGAGTGGTTGCGCGCGAGAAACATGATCGAGGTGAGCGCGAGGAGGCCGAACACGCCGTAGCTGAAAACGGCGAGCGCGGCGTGGAGCTCGATCCATTGGTTGCCGCCGAAAATGCGGATGCGCAGGGCGGGGTCCCACGCGGGGATGGAGAGCGAAACCAAGGTGAGTGCGGCGGCGAGACACGCGGTGAAATAGCCGAGGAGGCTGGTGCGAAACGTGACGCCGATCACGAGGTAGAGTGTGATGGCCGACCAGGCGGTGAATTGGTAGATTTCCAGATTGTTGCCGAGCGGACAGCCGCCGACGGCACGACCGCGGATGCCGAGGCCGATCAGTTGGAGAACGTAGCCGGCAGCGATGAGGACATACATGCCGGCCCCCGAAGGCCGGCCACCGCGCAACAGGGAGATGGTGCCCAGCAGGAAACCGGCGAGGTAAAACGCCGCGGCGGCCCAGAGCCACGTTCGATCTGTTAGTCCGGCAAACATGAGGTCGCGAAGCTAGGACAGCACGAAGGCGGGGCAAGTCTGGTGTCCGGAGACGGCAGGGAATGCGCAGCATTCCTTAGCGGGTGCGGAAAATTCCGGGAGGCCGGCGGGATTGCCCGGACGGGAACGCCGCGGGGCCAGGCTACTTTCGCGCGACCCAGAAACGGCATTCGTCGGAGAAATCGAGAACGGCGCGGGATTCTTTGGCGACGGAGGTGCGCGTGGCGTCGTATTCGTGGTTCCAGCCGGTCGCGGCGAGATCTTCGAGGATTTCGGGGCGGTCGGGCAGGTGCATGAAGGTGCGGCCGACGCCGTCTTCGTCGAAGTAACGGTCGCCGAAATCGACGAGGCGCGCATCCTGTTGGCCGGACTGCCAGCGGAGTTTCTCCAGGCGCCAGAGGGCGCGTTCCGTGGGAGAGGAGTCGCGGTCGTGCGTCGTGAAGAGCAAGGGCGCGCCGGGTGCGCAGACCGAGTGGATTTCGCGCAAAGCGGCGCGGCGCTGGTCCCGGCCGGGGATTTGCATCAGGCCGTTGAACATAAACAGCGCACCCGCAAAAGGCACCGGCGTGGGTTTGCGGCGCGAGGAACGGGGCGCGGGCTTGTAACCCAATAGGTTACACGTGGTGAGGGTAGTGGCGTCGGCGTGGAGGAAGCGGATCGGGTGGGGGCCGGTGTCGGCGCCGCGTTCGGCGGCGAGGCTGCGGGCTTGGTCGACCAACTCGGCGGCGAAGTCGAAGGCGGTGAGGTTACGGTAGCCGAGCGTCCACAGTGCGATACTGACACGGCCGGCGCCGCAACCGGCTTCGAGGAGCGGGGCGGACTGATCGGGGAAGAAGCGCTCGATCAGTTTGCGCTCGGACGCCCAGAGGCCGAGTTCGTGCGCGGCGCGGGTGTAGTGGACGACGGCAACAAGGTCGTTGAAATCGGCCCGGACGGTGTCGGCGGTTATTTTTTCTTCTGCCACGCGGCGATGAACATGCCGTTCGCGTTGAGCTCCTGCGGCCACAAGAAGAGCTGAGAGTTGGGAGCTGAGAGCTGAGAGCTCGATCCGCCGGAGATGGAGAGCGGGAGCGGTTCGAGTTCCGGGTGTGCGGCGCTGAACGCGTCGGCGACCGCAGTAGTCTCGCTGCGGGTGAGCGTGCAGACGGAGTAGATGAGGCGACCGCCGGGCTTGAGGGCTACGACGACGTTGTGGAGCAGGGCGAGTTGGGTGGCGGCGAGCTCGCGAACGTCCTCGGGGGTAGTCGTCCAGCGGGCGTGGGGATTGCGCTGCCACGTGCCGATGCCGCTGCACGGGGCGTCGATCAAAATGCCGTCGAACTTGGTCTTGGAGGGGAGGCGGGAACCACCGTCCCAAAAATCGGTGCGGTAGTTGAAAAGTTTCGCGCGGGCGGCGCGGCGTTTGAGGGTGTCGATGCGGCGCTCGTTGCGGTCGGTGGCCCAGACGACGCCCTTGTTTTTCATCTGATCGCAGAGGTGGAGCGTCTTGCCGCCTTCGCCGGCGCAGGTGTCCCACCACGTCTCGCCGGGTTGGGGGGCGGCGGCGACGCCGACGAGTTGGGAGGCGAGGTCCTGAATCTCGAATTCACCGGTCTTAAACTGCTCGGTTTTGAAGAGGTCCTGCACGCCGGTGAAGCGGAGGGCGTCGGGCGCGCGGTCGCTCGTTTCGCACGCGAAAAGGGATTTGGCGAGGGCGTCGCGTTGACCGGGACGGGCACGCAGCCAGAGCGCGGGGTCGCGTTGGAGTTGGCGCAGGTAGTCGTGCGAAAGCTCCATCTCGGACGCGAGCCAGGCGGGCACGGCGCGGGCGGCGAGGGTTTCGCCTTTGACGGTCTTGGGTTCGGCCGTGAAGCGCTCGTGCATGGTCAACGCGTGCTCGAGGCGTTTCTGCGGCGAGTCTTTCGGGTCGAGCCACGAGAACCAGCGGTAGTAGACAAAAACGGTGTGGCTGATGAGACGCTTGGCGGGCGGTTGAAGATAGCGGTGTCCCTCAAAATAGAAACGCAGGGCGGTGTCGGCGCGTTGGTCGGCGTTGACCGAGGCGAGGATTTGCGCGGCGTGGTTGAGGATGGCTTGGTCGGGCATGCAGGGGAGCGGATTACAGGGTGTGCCGGGCGCGAGGGCGATGCATTTTCCATGATCGAAGATCCGGACTTGGCGTGGTCGCGTTGGAGCGTGATAGTCCAACCTCCGATGTGGAACCGTATCAGGCAACAGGCAGCAGCGAACCTACACGACGAAACCGTCGGGCTGCAGGTGCGGTTGTTTCGGGTGTTCTGCGCGACGATGTGCGTGTTGTGCCTCGGCGTGGTGTTGCCGATGAACGTGCTGCAAAACATGCCGGCGGTGATAAATCTCGCGGCGCTGGTATTGGGGATTTTTGCCGGATATTGTTACCGAGCCTCGCTGCGAGGAAGGCATCTGCGCTACTCGCTTATCACGTTCTTCGTAGTCGTGCTGAACCCGATCTGGTTTCTCAACGCCGGCTCGGAAGGAAGTATCCCGTATTATTTTTTTCCGGTTCTCTTGTATCCTTTGGTGGTGTTCCGCGGCTGGGCCCGGCGGCTAGCGACGTCGGTCATCGTCGTCGATTTTTGTGCGCTCTTCGCAATTGAGGCGCAAAATCCGAACTGGCTGGTGCGTTTTTCCACGCCGACAGACCGCTGGCTCGATTTGATCACGGGCGCGATCTGCAGCTGTCTCGCCGTGGCGGCGGTCGTGCGGCTGCTGTTGGGCGCTTACGAAAAGGAACGCGAACGGCTGGCCGCGACGGCCGCGCAGCTGACAGCCAGCGAGCGCAACTACCGGGAGATCTTCAATGCCACGAGCGAGGCGCTCGCCATCCGTGATCGGAACGGCCGCTTGATCGACTGCAATGAGCAGATGTGCGCGATGTTCGGTTATGACCGGGCCACACTCGACGAACTCTCCATCGAGGAACTCAGCCTCGGCACGAGCCCGTATGCGACGGCCGAAGCCAACGAGAAGACCCGGCTGGCGATCGAGCATGGGCCGCAGGTGTTTGTGTGGCGGAGCCGCCGACGCGGCGGCGAGCTGTTTTGGGCGGAAGTGTCGTTGCGCGCCTGGGTGATTGGTGGAGAACAGCGGCTGATCTCGGCAACACGGGACATCTCAAGCCGGATGCAAGCGGCGGAAGCACTGCGTTTGGAAGAGGAGCGGCTGCGGCTGGCGCTCGAGGCATCCAACCAAGGCTGGTTCGACCTCGACGTGCAGACCGGGATGGGGCGGGCGAGCGCGGAGTATGCGCGGATCATCGGTTTGGAGCCGGTCGACTACGCGGTTTCGGCGCAGGAATGGTTGGCCGGCGTGCATCCCGAAGATCGTCAGGGAGTCTCGGCCGCGTATCGCGACTGCATCGCAAGCGGACAGAGCCGCACGTTTGAATACCGCCGCAAAGTGGCGTCGGGTGAATGGAAGTGGATCCGTTCGATAGGAAAAATCGTGGAGCACGACGGCGACGGGAAACCGCTGCGCATGCTCGGCACGCATACCGATATCACGCAGCGGAAGGAACTCGAAGCGCGTCTGCTGCACACTCAACGGCTGGAATCGGTGGCGACTCTGGCGGGCGGCGTGGCTCATGATCTCAACAACATCCTCACGCCGATGTTGATGGTGACGGGGGTGTTCTACCGGAAACTCACCGATCCACGTGATCGGGAACTCTTGGCGGGCGTCGAGGCCGGGGCGAAACGCGGCGCGGCGATAGTGAGGCAATTGCTCGTGTTCAGCCGCAGCCTCGCACAGGAGCGCGTTCCGGTGAACGTGGCGGAGCTGTTGCACGAAGCCGCGCAAATCGTGCGGGAAAAACACGAGGGACGAATCGCGGTGGTCGAAAACACGTTACCCGAGCTTTGGTCGATCAAGGCCGACCTGGGCCAGATCAGGCAGGTTTTCGCGAGCCTCTGCGTGAACGCCTGCGAGGCGATGCCGCAAGGTGGAACGCTGACCCTGCAGGCGGAAAACACGCTGCAATCTCCGCGGGCGACGACCGCCAACCCCTGGGGCAAAGGGGGGCCCTGTGTGGTCGTGACCGTCGTCGACACCGGGGCCGGGATTGCTCCCGAGGTGATCGAGCGGATCTTCGACCCGTTTTTCACGACGAAGGAAGTCGGCCGCGGATCGGGGCTGGGACTCTCATCGGTGCACGGAATTGTGACCGGGCACGGCGGCACCGTGTCGGTCGAAAGCCATCCTGGGAAGGGCACGACGTTCCGTGTGTTTCTTCCTGCGACAGTTAAACGGCAGAGCCCAGTGCGACCGGCGCCGGGTGGCACCGGGTCAGGCGCGCTTTGACCACTTGCGGTCGTTTTTCAGTTCGAGCCGCTTGGTCTCGATCTGCACGCCGGCGACCGCGGGGTGGGAACGGAGCGCCTGAAACGCGGGCGAGTTGAGCTTCCACGAGAGGGCGCCGCTGACTTCGCCGATGGAGGCCACGCGGTCCTCGAAGAGAAAACCAAACTCCACACGGGTGTCACCGCTCTGCTTATTGAGCGTATCGCGGAGGAGACGCAAAAAGGCGGTCAACTCGGGATGTGCAGGGTGGAGGAGCCAGGTGACCTTGCGCACGTGGGAAGAAACGTAGGAGTCGAGCGAGGAGGCTTCCTTGACGTTGATGCGCGGGCCCTCGGTGCCGACGATGATGTTGCCGAGCACGACGATGGTGGCGTTTTCGGCGAGGAGCGTGCCATAGTTCGCATAGCCGTCGGCGAACATGTTGAGCGCGACGGAAGCCGTCTTGGTCGCGAGCGTGAACGAGGCCCACGGGCGGTTGTCCTTTTTCGAGAGACGCTTCGCGATGTTGCTGACGATGCCGCCGAGGCGGAATTCGGTGCGGTCGGGCTGATTGAGGAGCTGGTCGATGGGAAACGAATCGATCGCCTCGGCGAGTCCCGCGTAGGCGTTCATCGGATGGCCGGAGACGTAGAAGCCGAGGAGTTCTTTTTCGAAAACGAGGCGCTCGGCCGAGGTAAAATCATCGGTCGATTCGGTGAGCGCGGCCGCCTGGCCGGCGCGTTGGACGGGCGCCGCCGCGGCGACTTTTTTCTTCGGCGTTTCCTCGGCGAGCATGTCGAGGAAGGTGTTTTGACCGGCGGCTTTGTCGCGGGCGTTGGAGGCGACGGCGGACATGGCGGCGTCAATGCCCTCGAAAAGTTTTTTGCGCGAGGCGCCGCTGAAATCGAAGGCGCCGGTTTTCGAGAGGTGTTCGAGCACGCGCTTGTTGATCGCGCGACCATCGACGCGGGAGACCATGTCGTCGAAATCCTTGAACGGACCATGCGCGTCGCGCTCGGCGATGATTTTCTGCGCGGCGAGTTCGCCGACGCCTTTGACGCCGGCGAGGCCGAAACGGATTTTGTCGGCGACCGGGGTGAACATCTCGCGCGACTCGTTCACGTCGGGGCCGAGGACCTTGAGGCCCATCGCCTCGCACTCGGCGACGAAGTGGGAAACTTTTTCCGAGTTGCCCAACTCCGAGCTGAGCATGGCGGCCATAAACTGCACGGGGTAGTTGGCTTTCAGGTAGCCGGTCTGGTAGCTGAGGATCGCGTAGGCGGCGGAGTGGGATTTGTTGAATCCGTAGCCGGCGAATTTGTTGAGAATGTCGAAGATCGAGTCGGCGATTTTGGCTTCGATGTTGTTCACTCGTTTCGCGCCCTCGACGAATTTCACGCGTTCGGCGGCCATGGCCTTCTCGTCCTTCTTACCCATGGCGCGGCGAAGCATGTCGGCGCCGCCGAGGGAGTAGCCGGCGATGACTTTGGCGGCCTCCATGACCTGTTCCTGGTAGACCATGATGCCGTAGGTTTCGCGGCAGACGTCTTCGAGGAGCTTGTGGGGGAACTTGACGGTGGTCGGATCTTTTTTGCCGCGCACGTAGTCGGGAATCCACTCCATCGGGCCCGGTCGGTAGAGCGCGATGAGGGCGACGATCTCGTCGATGGACGAGAGGCCGATCTGGCGGCAGAGGTTTTGCATGCCGCCGGACTCCAGTTGAAACACGCCGGTCGTGCGGCCGGAGTTCAGGAGGGCGAAGGTCTTCGCGTCCTCGAGCGAGATCGTCTCGATGTCGAATTTCGGGTCGGCGGTGCGGCGGATGTTTTCGACGGCGTCGGCAATGACGGTGAGCGTCTTGAGGCCGAGGAAGTCCATCTTCAACAGGCCGAGTTTGCCGACGGCGTTCATGTCGAACTGCACGGTGACGTCGCCTTCCTGCTCGGTGAGCGGGACGAATTCGTCGAGCGGTCGGTCGGTGATAATGATGCCGGCGGCGTGTTTGCCGGTATTGCGCACCATGCCTTCGAGAACGAGGGCCTGGTCGAAGATTTTTTTCGCGACGGGATTGCGAGAGACCTCGTTGCGAAGCTCCTCGGATTTGTCGCGGGCCGATTCGAGCGTGATGTTGAGCTCGTCGGGAATCATCTTCGCGAGACGATCGGCGTCGGCGTAGGGGAGATTGTGCACGCGGGAGATATCGCGAATGACCATCTTCGCGCCGAGCGTGCCGTAGGTGATGATGTTCGCGACGCAGTCGTTGCCGTATTTTTGGCGCACGTAGTCGATAACCTCGCCACGGCGGCGCATGCAGAAATCGATATCGAAGTCGGGCGGGGAAACGCGCTCGGGATTCAGGAAGCGTTCGAAGAGAAGTTTGAAACGGAGCGGGTCGAGATTGGTGATTCCGAGCAAGTAGGCGACAAGGCAGCCGGCGCCGGAACCGCGGCCGGGGCCGACGGGGATGTTGTGCTGCTTGGCCCAGTGAATGAAGTCCCAGACGACGAGAAAGTAGTCGGCGAAACCGGTCTTGTTGATGATGCCCAGCTCGTAATCGACGCGTTCGAAAAGCGTTTTCGCGAGAGCCTGATCAGGGAAACTCTCGGCAGCGGACGCGTCGAGGTTGTAGCGGGATTTGAGCCCGTTGAGGCAGAGCTCGCGGAGGTAGCCCGTGCGGTCGGTGCGCGAGGAAATCTCGGGTGTGAGCGGATACTTCGGGTAGCGCTCGCTGCCCTTGGGGAAGGGAATCGCGAGGTCGCACATCTCGGCGACGAGCTGTGTGTTGGTGATCGACTCGGGAACCTCGATGAAGAGTTTTTCCATCTCATCGCGCGACTTTAGGTAAAATTCCTGGCCGGTGAAACGCATGCGTTTCTCCTCGTCGATCTTCGCGCCGGTCTGGATGCAGAGCATGGCGTCGTGCGGGCCGGAGTCGTTTTTGCGGACGTAGTGAACGTCGTTGGTCGCGATGACCTTCAGGCTAAATTCTTCGGCGAGTTTCAGGAGCCCGGGAATGATCTTGAGCTGCTCGGGGATGCCGTGGTCCTGAATTTCGACGAAATAGTTTTCCCGGCCGAAGATTTCGACGAAGCGTCCGCAGGCCTTGTGGGCTTCCTCGTAGCGATCGTGCAGGAGGTGTTGCGGGACGAGCGAGGCGAGACAACCGGTGAACCCGATGAGGCCGTTGGCGTATTTCGAGAGTGTCTCGATGTCGGTGCGCGGTTTGTAATAGAAACCCTTGAGATGCGCGTCGGACACGAGCTTCAGGAGGTTCTGGTAGCCGGTGAGGTTTTTCGCGAGCAGGCCGAGGTGGAAGATGCTTTTGCCGTCGTCGTCGGAGCGGCCGTGTTTTTCGAGGCGGGAGGTTTCGACGAGGTAAAGTTCACACCCGACGAGCGGCTTGATGCCTTTGGATTTGGCCTGATTGTAGAACTCAATCGTGCCGTAGAGATTGCCGTGGTCGGTGAGGGCGAGGGCCTTCATGCCGAGCTCGGCGGCGCGGTCCATGAGACGGTCGATGCGGCATGCGCCGTCGAGGAGGCTGTAGTCCGAATGGACGTGGAGGTGGACGAAATTTTTATCGGCGGACGACACGGGAGTGAGCTAGGCAACGGGATCGCCGATGTGGCGCAAGACGCGAAAACGATGAAGGCGTCGGCGCGCCGGATGCGGGTAACTATTTTTCGCGTAGTGCGTGGAGCACCTGGAATTTTTGGCCGAGGTGGGCGGGGGAGAGGAGCTGCAGCAACGAGAGTTTGCGTTGGCTCAGACGACCGGCCTCCGCGGTGGACGTGGCGGCGATAAACTCGGCGGCGTGGCGGATGAAAAAACTTTCCTGTGATTGGAGCTGGGGCGAGGCAAAGCCGTGGCGAACCAAGGCGTCGCCGAGCCAATCCCAGCAGACGTGGCACGTGAGATCCTGTTCGCCGGGCTGAGCGAGGAGATCGTTTGACTGCGTGTGGCGAAAATAGGCACGCACGGTGCCGGCGGGGGTTTCTTCGGCGAGTTCGCGGAGGGTCTTGCCGTAGTCAAAGGCGACGAAGAGTCCGGTCCACGGTTGCGCGGCGATTTGCACGGCGAGCGCGTTGGCAGCGAAAGGTTGGTCGAAGTGATAGCCCTCGAAACCGGGCGATACAAAATTGGAGGGGAGTTCGACTTCGATGAGGCGATTCTCCGAGGTGAGGCGCACGCCGAGTTCATGCCAACGGTGGTCCCGAAAAAGGAGGCGCGTGCAGGGTTGGGCGTCGAAAAGTTCGTTGGAGAAAACGATGCAGCGGCCCTCGAGGATGATCGGTTCGCCGACAGCGATGGTGCGGGTGCCGGCGAACGGGTGCGCGAGGCCGCGGAGGATGGCGCGGTCGGGCTCGGCGCCGATTTCCACGAAGGTGTAGTCGGCCGGCGTGCGGGGCTCGAGCAGGTGAACGCACGCGGCGACGACGAGTTCGCCGAAGATGGGCCCGCTGGTGCTGGCGGTGAAAAAATCCGTGCCGGCGCCGTAGCCGACTCGCGGCCGATCTCGGCGGTAGTAACCGACGGTAGGGTCGTAGAGGGCGAGTTCCATGAACCGGGCAAACGTCATGGCGCCCGAGGCGTCGGCATGGGCGCGGAACACAGCGAGAAATTCAGGCGAGGCGGTGGAAGGAGGCGTGGCGGCTGACGAACCCATTTACAAACGGATGCGGATGCACACAGTGCGTCGGATGTTCAAACGGATTCTCTCCCTCGTCGCAGGCGCGGTGCTCGGCATCGCGCTGACGGTGGCCGGCGCGCGAGTCGCGGCGGCGTGGAATCTGTTTCCCAACCGCGATCTGAGCCGCTCGGCGGGCTATGTGCGCGAGGTGATGCAGCTGGTGGGAGAAAACTACGTGGACGAAAAGGCGGCGGCTTACGATCAGTTGGCGCGGTCGGCGCTCCACGGCATGGTGGAGGCGCTCGATCCGCACTCGGAGTTTCTGGAGGCGAAGGACAACAAAGAATTTGAGGAGGATTTGGTCGGTGAATTCGGAGGCATCGGCATCCAAGTTGAGACGCGGCAGGGCAAGGCCGTGGTGATCACGCCACTCGCCGGCTCGCCGGGTGAACGGGCGGGCATCCAGCGCGGCGATGTGATCGTGAGCATTGACGGCAAGCCGGTCGACACGAGTTCGTCGGTCGACGGGATCGTGAGCAAGTTGCGAGGGAAACCGAAGACCAAGGTGCTCGTGGGCGTGTTTCGGCCGGCGACGAAAGTGACGATGGATTTGGCGCTGGTGCGCGAGGTGATCAAAATCGAGAGCGTGCGCGACGTGCGCGTGTTACCCGACGGTATCGGCTACGTGCAGTTGACGGAATTTTCGGAGCACACGGGCGAGCAGTTTGGCAAAGCGCTGGACCGATTGCTCAAGGATGGTGCGAGGAGTCTCGTGATCGACATGCGGAACAATCCGGGCGGGTTGCTGGATGCGGCGGTCGAGGTGGCGGAACCGTTTTTCAAGAAAGGCGAGCTCATCGTTTATACGCAGGGACGGAAGCCGACGGATCGCGAAGATTACAAGGCGGAGGCGGACGGCGCTCCGCTGGCGATTCCAGTGGCGGTGCTCATCAACTCGGGCAGCGCGAGCGCCGCGGAGGTCGTCACGGGGGCGCTGAAGGATACGGGGCGCGCGGTGGTGGTCGGCGAGCGGTCCTTCGGCAAAGGCTCGGTGCAATCGGTCTTCAAGTTGAAGAACGGCGAGGGACTGCGGCTAACCACAGCGCGTTACTACACTCCGAGCGGGGTGAGTATCCATGAGAAAGGTATCGAGCCGCATGTCGAAGTGGTGATGACACCGGAAGAGGACAGCCGTTTGCGGCGTCAACATGCACGGTCCGACATCACCGATCCCAAGGAATTCAAAGAGCGTTTTGGTTTCGAGCCGATCGTCGACCGACAACTGCAGGCGGCGCTCGATGTGTTGAAGGGCGTGCGCATTCTCGACGAACGGGCGATGCGCGCGGGCTCCCAGTGATCTTGGCTTTGGAAAGTTCCTGCGACGAGACGGCGGTGGCGTTGTTCGACCCGGCGCGCGGCTTGGTTGGCGAATGGGTGCACAGCCAGATCGCGTTGCATGAGAAACACGGTGGCGTGGTGCCCGATCTTGCGACGCGCGAACATTTGCGGAATTTCGCGCCGCTGCTCGAGCATGCGCGGCGCGAAATTGGGTTTGGTGGAGTCACACAGGTGGCGGTGACCCACGGCCCGGGGCTGGCGGCGTGTCTGGCGATCGGTGTCGCGGCGGCAAAGTCGCTGGCGTTGGCGCTCAAGGTTCCGTTGGCAGGGGTGAATCACCTGCGCGGGCACGTGTGGTCGCCGTTCATCGCGTTGCACGCGGAGGCGCCGGGGGAATTCGCGGCAAAGTTGGCGGCGTTGTTGCCGCATTTGGGGCTGATCGTCTCGGGCGGGAACACGTTGCTTTTCACCATCGATGTAGAGCGAAAAGTAACGGTGCTTTCATCGACGCGCGATGACGCCGCGGGCGAGGCGCTGGACAAGGGGGCGAAGTTGCTCGGACTCGGCTATCCGGGCGGGCCGATGGTCGAAAAATTGGCGGCGAAAGGGCGCGCGGACGCGTTTGATTTTCCGCGGGGAATCGGGCGCCGCGACGAATTGGATTTCAGTTTTTCAGGACTGAAAACCAGCCTGCGCTATCTGATCGAGAAACTGCCCACCGAGGAAGTGCAGGCGAAAATGCCGGACTTGTGCGCGAGCTACCAGCAGGCCGTGATCGATGCGCTGGCTAGGAAGACGCGGGCGGCGCTGCGTCTGGATGAAGGGAAATTTCGCAGCCTCGGCTTGTCGGGTGGGGTCGCGAACAACCGGACGTTGCGGGCGGTTTTGGCGAGCGAGGCGGAGCGGGTGCGGATTCCGTTCTTGGCCGCGCAACCGAAGCATACCGGCGACAACGCGGGGATGATCGCGTATGCAGCGTGGGCGGATACGACGGGCGTGGAACGCGGGCTGCAAATGGGGCTCGGCGTTGAGCCGAGTTTGGCGCTGGCGTAGCCGCGCGGGCTATTTGTAGTCGCGGCGAAGGTTACTCGGAAGGATACCGAGCTCTTCGCGGTATTTGGCGACCGTGCGGCGGGCGATTTTGATGCCCTTTTCCTGAAGTTTCGCGACGATCTCCTGATCGCTGAGCGGGGTGCCCTTGTCTTCGCCGGCGACAAGGTCGGCGATCATCTCCTTCACGCTGGTGTTCGAAACGGAGGCGCCGCTGTCGGCCTGATAGCCCGGGGTGAAGAAGTATTTGAAATCGAAGACGCCATGCGGGGTCTTGATATACTTATTGGCGATGGCGCGGCTCACGGTCGTCTCGTGCACGCCGACGACATCGGCGATTTGCGTCATGGTGAGCGGCTTCAAATCGGCCACACCGTTTTCAAAGAATGCCGTCTGGGCGTTGATGATTTCTCGGGTGATTCGCTCGATGGTGCGCTGGCGTTGTTCGATCGAGTCGATGAGAAATTTTCCGGAGCGCATCCGCTCGCGCAGGTAGTCGCGCTCGGTTTTGGAAAGCGTGCCCTTCGCGATGAGATCCCGGTAGGTGCTGGAAATGCGGAGACGCGGAATGTAGTCGCTGTTGAGGAAGATTTTCCACTCCTCGCCGTCTTTCTCGACGGTGACATCGGCGATCACGACGCGGTTATTGTCCTCGGCAAATTTGCGGCCGGGAGCGGGGTCGAGTTTGCCGATCTCTTCGATGGCCGACTGCACGTCGTCGGCGTCGGCGGAAAGTTTGCGGGCGAGTTCGGGAATGCGGCGCCGGGTGAGGAGATCGAAATAGTCGCGAATCATCCGCAGGGCGAGGGAGTCGCTGCGGCCCTTGGCGGCAAGCTGGAGGAGGAGGCACTCGGCGAGATTTTTGGCGCCGATGCCGGGCGGGTCGAATGTCTTGAGGACTTTCAGGGCCTCTTGGACGGCGTCGAGCGGGAGCGCGGTTTGCAGCGCGACGTCGGACGGCGTCTGGGTGAGAAAGCCTCGGTCGTCCAAGCCGCCGACCAAGTGGCGCATGGCTTCGAGGGCGGGCGGTGAGAGGTCGGTCATCTCGGCCTGTTGCATCAGGTGCTCCTGAAGCGACGTCTCGCTGACGAGGGAGTCGAAGAAGTGCTGGCGTTTCTCGGCGTCTTCCGAGGTGTAGGGCTGCGCGCCGCCCGCACTGGCCATGTGGTCGCGCCAGTCTTCGTCGAGTTTGCCGAGGATCTCGAATTCCTTGTCCTTCGAAAAATCCATCTCGTCGTTTTTCGCATCGGGTGTGTCGGGCGCTGGAGAAGCTTCCGAGGAGTCGTTGCCGACCTTGCCGGACGAATCGGAGTCCTGATCGGTGGCGTTTTCCTCGGGCGCGGGGTTGTCGAGGCTGACTCCTTCCATGGGAAGTTCTTCGAGCGTGGGATTGCTCTGGAGTTCCTCCTGAATGACCGAACGCAAATCCAGCGCGGCGACCTGAAGAATTTTCAGGGAGTGCCGCAGCTGCGGTGCAAGAACCAGGGAATGGGTCTGGCGCTGCCTGAGTTCGTGACTAAATCCGTGCCCGCTCATGTGCTGGATGAATAATCGAGAGGTTCATCTCAGGTGGTGGGGCGGGTAGAAAGCGTGGGAATGACCGGGTCCTTGATGCCAAAAAGTTCCTTGAGGTAGACGCTGAGCTTCTCGTTGGTGGGGCCGTAGCGGTCGCTGTAGAGGTAAAGTTCCAGATCGGTCATCATCTGGTAGGCGGACTGGTAGCGCTTGTCGCGGTCGCGTTGGAGGGCGCGCTGAATGATGGCTTCCAGTTTGGGGTCAATGTCCTCGCGCAGCATGGAAAACTGCGGAATCGGCATGGAGAGGATGTTGCGGCGCGACTGGGATCGGTCGTGCGAACGGAACAGGTTCTTACCGAGGAGGAGTTCCGTCAAAACGATGCCGAGCGGGAAAAGATCGGCGCGGGCGTCGGTGACGGCGTAGGTCGCCTGCTCGGGAGAAAGGTATTCGTCCTTACCGGCAATCACTTTGCCTTCCTCGTTATACATCAGGTCGAGGGCCTTCGCTATGCCGAAGTCGGTGAGCTTCACGTCGCCTTCCTGGGCGATCATGATGTTCTTGGGGCCGATGTCGCGGTGGACGATATTGAGGTGCCGGCCCTCCCGATCACATTTCGAATGCGCGTAAGTGAGTCCACGAGCGATGCGTGAAATGATGAAAGCCGCGAGGTCGACGGGAAGGGGTTTGCCGAGTTGGCGGTGGCGCTCGAGGAACTGCTCGAGGTTAACGCCCTTCACGAACTCCATCACCATGAAGTATTGTCCGCCCACTTGGCCCAGGTGGTAGGTTTGGACGATATTGGTGTGGATAAGGTCGGCGACAAGGCGGGCTTCGCCGATGAAGTTGTTTTGGAATTCCTCGATGGCCGAGTATTCCTCGCGAATCAGTTTTACGGCGACGACCTTCTTGAAGTTGCCGGCGCCGAGTTGCATGGCCTCGTAGACGACGCCCATGCCGCCCTCGGCGATCTTGCGGGTCATCTCGTAGTGGAGCTCGTTGAAAATATGCTTTATGGACGCCACGGAACTATTGGAAGCGAGGTGTCGCGCTACTGGCAAGTGCGCATATCAAATGCGGCGTGGAATTTGCTGTGCGGGCGTTTGACAGAGGTTGCGGCGAACTTAACGTCGGCGTGTGATCATCCTCACTCCCCGCGCCGCGAACCAAGTCCGCTCGATGCAAAGCGAGTTGAATGCGCCTGCGAAGCGCTTGCGGGTGTTTGTGGAATCGGGCGGTTGCTCAGGCTTTCAATACGGCATGTCTTTCGACGAGAAGAAAGCCGGTGACGAAGAATTGGTAAGTGAAGGGGTGCAGATCCTGATGGACCCAGCGAGCCTTGCTTATCTTAACGGCTCCACAGTGGATTTCGACGATGGGCTTCACGGCAAAGGGTTCGAGATCAAGAATCCGAATGCGCAGAGCACCTGTGGTTGCGGCAAGTCGTTCAGCTGAGTGCCGAGGGAACGCGGCGGATGAGTAGCCGTGTGGCTACTTGGATGCCTCGTGCAAGGCGACGATCCCAAAAGTCATTCCGCAGGATTGCACGGACGTGAAGCCGGCGGCCCGGAGTTCGTCGCCTAGGGCGCTGCGGCCGGGAAACTGTTCGATGGTCTCGTTGAGGTAGACGTAGGCGGCGCGGTCTCCCGTGACTGATCCGGCAATGGCGGGTAGAATCTTGCGGAGGTAAAAGAAATAGAAGGGGCGGAACCACGCCTGCGGCTGGGAAAACTCCAAAACAAAGAGCCGGCCGCCGGGCCGCAGGACGCGGTGCATTTCGCGCAAGCCGCGGTGGCGGTCGGCGAGATTGCGCAACCCGAACGAAATCGTCACGGCGTCGAAGCAGGTATCTGTCAAAGGCAGGGCCAGTCCGTCGCCTTGGCGGAAGGTGACATGGGCGTAACGGCTGGGACCCGCGGCGGATTTCTTGACCTCGGCTTGGTCCAGCATCGGCTGACAAAAATCCATGCCGGTAATGCGGGTTGTCGGAGCGAGCCGTCGGGCGAGGGCAAAGGCGACGTCTCCGCTGCCGGTGGCCAGATCGAGCACGGACGCCGGGTTGCCCTGCTGGACTGCCTCAACCAACCGGTGGCGCCACCACACATCCATGCCGCCGCTCAAGAGGCGATTGGCAAGGTCGTAGCGGGCGGCGATCCGCCCGAACATGGAGTTGACGGCGACAGGATCAGGCATCGAGGAAGGCGGCGAAATTTGGCAGAGCGGGCACGTTGTTAACAGGAATCGTCATAATCATTGACGCAATTGGTCTGGTGCAAATAGTTTAAGGCGCTTCAGTTTAACAACGTTTCAGTGAAAGGATCCCCAATGTCCAACCTGACCAAACGAGAGATCGTGCTGGAGATTTATCGGAAGTCCGGCTTCCCGCAAAAACAGATCGTCGATACCGTGCAACAGACGCTCGATATCGTGCAAAAGGCCTTGGCGAACGGCCGCAATGTCGAGCTGCGTAATTTTGGAGTGCTCGAAGTGCAGGTGCGCAAACAGCGCATCGGCCGCAACCCGAACAAACCCGAGGCGGAGGTGGTAATTCCACAGCGCGCCGTGGTGAAATTCAAATCAGGCAAGATTCTCAAGCAACAGCTCAAGAAGCTGGACTTGGCCAAGCTCCAGCCGGCGGACTAGTCCGGATTCAAGTCGTCTTTCCGCGCCGAGTGCGCGGTCACGGTCGCGTTTGCACTCCAAACGCGACCGTTTTTGCGTCCGTCTGCAGCGACCCCGTGTCGCTCGCGTGACCGCAACTTTTTATTCGCCCTGCTGCGGGGCGTTTCGCAAGTTGTCCGACTCATGGCCACTTTCCAAACGCTGCCCGGATTCCGCGAGTTCTATCCCGAGGATTTTTCGCGCCGGAACCATATTTTCCGCCTGTGGCGGCAGACGGCGAACACGTTTGGTTTTGCCGAATACGACGCTCCGGTGTTGGAGCCACTTGAGCTCTACAAGGCTAAGTCGGGAGACGAGATCGAGGCGCAGCTGTTCAGCTTTACTGACAAAGGCGGCCGGGAGGTCGCGTTGCGGCCGGAGATGACGCCGACGGTGTGCCGGTTGGTCGGCGCGAAAGCCAGCGCGCTCAAACGCCCGATCAAGTGGTTCAGCATCGCGGAATTCTACCGTTACGAGCGCATGCAGAAGGGGCGCGGGCGCTGTTTCTTCCAATTCAACGCGGATATTTTCGGCGAGCCGGGCCCGGAAGCGGAGACGGAGCTGATCGCGCTGTTGGTGCAGTGCCTGGCCGCGTTTGGACTGACCGAGCAGGATTTTTATGTGCGGCTGAGTGATCGGAATCTGTGGTTTTATTATCTTGAGGCGCTCGGTCTCGACGAGCCCCGCATCCGCGGCGTGCTTGGGGCGGTCGACCGTTTTGAAAAATACGGCGAGGAGGCCTTTAAAGGTTACGCCGAGCAGTTTGGCGCGCTCGACGAAGGTATCAAAGCCAAGGTGCTCGCGTTCTTGCAGATCAAATCGCTGGCGGCGCTAGAACAAACCTTGGGCAGAATCGGCGGTGAAAAGCTCGGCGCTCGTCTCGCCGATTGGAAAAAATTACTCGCGAATCTCGAGGCCATGGGCCTGAGCCGATTCATCGAAGTCGATCTCGGCGTGGTGCGCGGACTCGCGTATTACACCGGATTTGTTTTCGAGGCATTTGATCGCAAAGGGGAACTGCGCGCACTGGCCGGCGGCGGGCGCTACGACGATCTCGTGCAGAAACTCGGCGGGCCGGCCTTGCCGGCGGTGGGATTTGCGATCGGGGACATGACCTTCGCGCTGTTGTTGGAGCAGCGGGGGCTGATGCCGGCGTTCGTGCAGGCGCCCGATGTGTATTGCGTGATCGGCGGTGAGGCCGAGCGGCTGGCGGCGTTTGGCGACATCCATGCGCTGCGGGCTTCGGGCTACCGGGTCGACTATCCGATGAAAGAAGTGGCGTTTGGAAAGCAGTTCAAGACGGCCGCCGAGTCGGGAGCGAAAATTGCGCTGATTTATGGCGGCGACGAATTGGCGAAAGGCGTCGTGAAACTTCGCGACCTCACCTTGCGCAACGAGGTGGAAGTGCCGCGCGCGCAGGTCGTGGCTACGGTGTGCGACTTTTTCAGCGGGAGCTGAGCCGCGTCGCGGAGTCAGAGCAAATTTTTCGGCCCGAACGCGGCCGGTAAGAGGGCTGAGAGGGTTGTATCAATTCTCCCGGGACCGTCGCACACGCTGATGACGAGGGCCTCGGGTCCGAATTCGTTGATCACTTGGCGGCATGCGCCGCACGGGCTGCTGGGAGTCGGGGTCGGGGTATAGACAACGACCGCGCGGACGACGCGTTCGCCGGTCGCGGCGGCGGAAAAAATGGCGGTGCGCTCGGCGCAATTGCAGAGACCGTAGGACGCGTTTTCGACGTTGCAGCCGGTGAAGATTTTGCCGGAGCCACAGACGATCGCGGCTCCCACGGGAAACTCGGAGTAAGGCGAATAGGACGATTGCGCGGCAGCGCGGGCGAGTTTCTCGAGGCGGCGCAGGGTCGCGGGACGTATCAGGGTGGCGGAGCGGTATTTCTTCACGACGACGATTTGGGGCGAGTTAAGAAGCTCGTGCAAGCCGGGTGACAATCTTTGCCGGATAGGCGCTACAGCAAATGGGCGCCTTCGAGGGCGAGAAGTTTGGCTTTGGTGTCGACGCCACCCGGGCCGGAGAAGCCGGTCATTTTTCCGCTGGCGGCGACAACTCGGTGACATGGGATGAGCAGGGGCCACGGATTGGCTCCTAAGGCGGTGCCGACGGCGCGGCTGGCTCCCGGTGGTTGGCCAAGTGTCGCCGCGATCGCGCCGTAGGTGGTGGTGTGTCCGGATTTCACGGACAGCGTGGCGGTGAGCACCTCGCGGTGAAAGGGCGGCACGCGTTCGAAATCGTAGGGAAGGTCCGAGAAATCCTGTGGCTCGCCCGCCAAGTGGCGACGCACGCGATCAATGACCAATGCTATCCACTCGGGCGTCGCAGGAATAATCGTTTCATCGGTTGAGGGACGCTTTCCATCGGGAAGACCGAAGCCGGTGAGTTTGTCTCCTTCCCAAGCGACGGTGCAGGCGCCCAGCGGGGTGGAGAAGGTCGCGTGCGGCATATGCGGAGTTGCATCGTGGGCGGCGAGCGGTTCGTGTCGAAACCAAAGCCCATGATCAACCGGTTCTACAACGCGTTCGACAGCGAGACTCTGGGGGGCGGTCGCAAGAGCGACTACCGCACGCCGTTTCAAACGGACCGCGACCGGATCATCCATGCGCACGCGTTTCGCAAGCTGCAGTCGAAGACGCAGGTGTTTCTTTCGGGCGAGTATGATTTTTACCGGACGAGGCTGACTCACTCCATGGAAGTGGCGCAGATCGGGCGCTCGATTTGCGCATATCTGCGCTCAAGGGGCGGGCCGTTGCGCGACGATTTCCATATCGACAGCGATTTGGTGGAGGCGGTCTGTCTCGCGCATGATCTCGGCCACCCGCCGTTCGGCCACTCGGGGGAGCGGACCCTGCAGGAGTTGATGGTGAAATGGGGCGGATTTGAAGGGAATGCGCAGACGCTGCACCTGTTGACGGAAACGATGTATCAGAATGAAGCGGGCGTGCGTGGCATGGTGCCGACGCGGGCGCTGCTCGACGGAGTTTTGAAATACAAGAAACTCTTCCGTGAGTTTCCGACGCCGCCGCGGAATCACTTTCTCTACGATCCGCAGGAGCGACACCGGGCGTTTGTGTTCGGCGACGCGAGCATCCCGGAGGAGCTTCATTCTGGGGAGAAGCTCAACGGTTTCAAAAGTGTCGAGTGCCAGATCATGGATTGGGCGGATGATGCCGCCTACTCGCTGAACGATATCGTCGACGGTGTGAAAGCGGGTTTTCTTACGATCGAGCGCATCGAAGCCTGGGCGGCCGGCGAGGCGGTTGATGCCGAGAAGCAGCGCTGGCTTGACCAACTGGCGACGGCGATCCGCGGGGATCGGCTGGAGAGCGTGTTCGCGCAAAAGGTGGGGGGATTTATCACCGCGTGTAAGCTGCGGGAACGGACGAATTTCATGTCGGCGAAAACAAACCGGTATCGGTTTGAGTTGGTGATCGCATCCGGCGCCGAGCGGGAAGCCGCTTTCTACAAGAAGATGGCGAACGATATCATCTTCGAGAGTCCGCAGCTGCAACAGATGGAGCACAAGGCGCGACGCGTGCTGTTTCAGCTCTGGGAATCGTGTTGGCGCAACTACGTGGAAAAGGGCGAGCGTGTCATCAATATCCTGCCGCCGCGCGTTGGGCGGTTGCTGGAGGCCGAGTCTACGCCGGCTGGGAAGGCGCGGCAGATCTGCGATTGGCTGGCCGGACTCACCGATGGGATGATCGTGCGGACCTATCAACGCCTGTTTGATCCGCAGTTTGGAAGCATCCGGGATCTGAGTTGAACGGACGGCGCAACCGCGTTGGGTTGAGGAACGTCTGTTCCCCACGATGCTGCCCCTCCGGTTTTCCCTACCGATTCCCCGTAGTCAGATCCGTCTGTTGGCGTTAAGCTGCAGTGCCTTGTTGGCTGGGTATTTGCCGGCAGCCGAGCCGACCGCGGTGGTGAATTTCAAGAAGAATATCCAGCCGCTGCTGGCGAAGTATTGCTACGATTGTCATGGAGCCGGGGTGAACAAGGGGCAGATAGCCTTCGATGAACTGTCGACGAGCGCGGAAATTCTTGGTTCTCACGACCTTTGGCAGCTTTCGCTGCGCAACGTGCGCGCCGGCATCATGCCACCGATCGAAGAGGGAGTCGGCCGGCCGTCGGCGGATGAAATTACCCTGATTTCACGGTGGATCAAGGCGGAGGCATTTGGACTCGATCCGGCGACCCCCGATCCTGGCAAGGTGACCGTGCGTCGGCTGAACCGCACCGAATATCGCAATACGATCAACGACCTGATGGGGGTCGAGTTCAACAGCGAGGTGGAGTTTCCCCCGGACGACTCGGGCAATGGCTTCGACAATATCGGAGAGGTGCTGACGGTATCGCCGCTGCTCTTGGAAAAATATCTGCAGGCGGCGGAGACCATCGTGGACCGCGCGGTGCCGAAGGTTTCCCGGGTCATGCCGATCCAGACCGCGACGAGCCGCGATTTTCGGGCGGAAAAAGGGCCCGGCACCGGCGAACGCATGGTGGTTACCAAGCCGCTCGCGGTGGCGCGCACCTTCCGTGTCGCGCAGGCAGATGCTTATGCGCTGGAAGCGGAATTGGAGATTCGCGGCAGTTTTGATTTTGATCCGGGGCAGGGCACGTTGATCGCGCGCATCGACGGCAATGAATGGTTCCGCGAAGAGGTTGTTTGGCAGGAGCGCAAAGTTCTGCGGAAAGAGCGCGAAGTAAACTGGGTGCCCGGGGCGCATGTGGTGCAATTTGAAATCGTGCCGCGGCCGCGGGGGGCGGGGGAGACGCCCGCGCCGGTGCGTGCACAATCAGTGCCGGGCGCCACGAGTGTGTCGGTGCGCGTCGCGTCGCTGCAGGTAAGGGGGCCGCTCAATCCCGAACATTGGACGACGCCGGCCAACTATGCGCGTTTTTTCCCCCGCGGGCCGGCTCCAGACGGCGCGGTGGAACGTGAACGCTACGCGCGCGAGCTTTTGGGCAGTTTTGCGGAACGCGCGTATCGGCGTCCGGTCGAGACGGCGCACATCACGCGGCTCGTGGAACTTGCTCGCGATACTTACACACAGCCTGGCAAGACATTCGAAGAAGGAGTGGGCCGCGCGATGATGGCGGTGTTGGCATCCCCGCGGTTTCTTTTCCGAGTCGAGGCGCCGGTCGCGGGGACCGACGCGATTGCGGACGTGGACGAGTATTCGCTCGCTTCGCGGTTGTCGTATTTTTTGTGGTCGACGATGCCGGACGCCGAGTTGGTGCGGCTGGCCGGGAAGGGAGATTTGCGGCGCGAGCTTGCCGGGCAGATCAAACGGATGTTGGCGGATCCCAAGGCGCAGGCGTTGGTGAAAAATTTCACGGGGCAATGGTTGCAGGTCCGCGACGTGGAGTCGGTGCCGATCAACGCCCGAGCTGTTCTGGGATTCAACGCACGTCCCAACCGCAATGGACGCGTCGAATTTGACGGCGCGATGCGACGCGCGATGCGCAGCGAGACCGAGATGTGCTTCGATCATGTGCTCAAACACGACCGCAGCGTGCTCGAACTGGTCGACAGCGACTATACCTTCCTGAACGAGCAATTGGCGAAGCACTACGGGCTACCCGATGTATCCGGTGACGAGATGCGGCTCGTGAAGTTGCCGCCCGACAGCCCGCGTGGCGGTGTGTTGACCCACGGTGCGGTGCTCACGGTGACCTCGAACCCGACCCGCACTTCGCCGGTCAAGCGCGGGTTGTTTGTCTTGGAGAACATCCTCGGCACGCCGCCCCCCGCGGCTCCGCCGGTGGTGCCGGCGCTCGAGGAATCGGCGAAAGAGTTTCAGGGGCGCGAGCCGAAGCTGAGCGAAATGCTCGCGGTGCATCGGGCGAACAAGCTCTGCAATTCGTGTCACGAACGCATGGATCCCCTCGGGCTCGCGTTTGAGAACTTCACGGCGATGGGGACGTGGCGGGACCGCGAAGCGCGACAGCCGATCGAAGTGGCGGGCCGATTGGTCACGGGTGAGAAATTTGCCGACTTGCGGGAGCTGAAACGGATTCTAAGTCACGAGCGCCGCATCGACTACTACCGCTGCCTAACGGAAAAAATGCTCACCTACGCGTTGGGCCGAGGCTTGACCTACCGGGATATCGGGACCGTCGACGCGATTGTCGAGGCGCTCGAAGCGTCGGGCGGCAAGATGTCTACCTTGATCGATGGCGTGGTGGCGTCGGCGCCGTTTCAGAAGTTGCGCCGGACCAAAACCGCGCTTTCGTTTCTCTCGCCCCGAGTGACTCCCGTTACGCAAATCGCTGTCCAGGTTTCCCCATGAAAAAGCCGCATTTATCTTCGTCTGATTTGGT